>NZ_CP036271.1:6163438-6463438 GCF_007745175.1 Caulifigura coniformis
CCCCGGCCCCGGAGGTGCGCCCGCTGCAGAGGCCTGCTTCCGCTGCGCTCCAGCAGGCCTCTGCAGCGGATCCTTTGACAAGCGGGTCTTTAAGTTAGAGGTTGGTAGCGTCCGTGGGGGCAGGTCACGACCAGTCCGCCTTTCACATCAGCGGAGCGTTTGGAAAGCGACGCGTCGACGTCGAGTGAAGCGTTCGTGATCATTCGAAAAATCTCATTTCGTGTGATGGTTGTCTTGTATCCACAGCTGCGACGACGTACACGAAGCGTCGAGGGTCATCCGCAATGCTACTAGGTGCATTGCCGATGCTCGGACGTTCTCTCCGGCCGTCGTATGCCGCTGTGAGGGGCTGAAGGCCTACCTAAACCGATGGGCGTTCTCGGAAACCCGACCGCAAGTTGGTCGCAAGCTTCATTACAGAGCTGATGCCGGCAACCACTCTGAACATCACACGGCGAAGCCATCCGTAGCAGCGTGTGGATGAGGCTCTGCTTTCAACTCCCCGCATCGGAGGGGCATTGTCTTCCCTATTCAGCGTAGCCGGAGGTCCAGGAAGAGTAGGGACTGCATCTGAATGGGACGCCAGATTCCAGAGGGATCCGGTGACCTCCCGCAATGAGTGGATGGATTGATCGAACGAGCGGAGTGCTCCGAAGTGTCGCAACGCGACTTGGGTCGCGGAGCCTCTGTCATTGCACATCAGGCACAAACGGGCACGCGGGTTGACTCTGCGTAGCGCTGCGACCGCCCCCTCGTTAACGCCGGTCGACTGTGTATCGCACAATATGATTTCGATCAGCGGCCAGAATCTGCCGTAGACGTCAACGCCTTCAGCGCAGTCCACCGCAGTCCAAAGGTCAAAGCCTTGGCCTCGCAGCGCCTCACCCAGGGCCCGGCGAAACGACAGCTTGCGTTCAATGAGGAGCACTCCCTTTGGCCGGCTGTCGATATCAGGCGCCCGATGCCGACTGATTTCGTGCAGCGGTGGAGATGCGTCAACCTTCCTTCTGGAGGCGCACAGACATGGAGTGGATGGAATGAAAGGAGTATGTGGCATGATGTCCTGAAGTGTGAAGAAGAACATCACCCTCGATCGCGTGCGGGATTTGCCCAGACGAGGGGATCGGTGGTTCGGCAGAGGGAGATGATCGCGCAGACCATCTAGTGTGCCCGGCGACGCCGAGGAGAAACGCTGCTCTAGCAGCGCATAACGACCGTCGAGACAACGATCAAAGAATATGCCACGGCCGCCGACGTGTCGCTCGAGGTGACGCGAGACTGCAGAACCGACGCGCAGCCGGTGGGGCTCACGACAGCGGGTGCCATTGTCGAAAGCTGCGACTCCACATCAACCACTGTCCTGCCCTGCAGCGAATAGGCGGGCTGCTCCGAGGCAATCAGGATCGGAACGTGAAAGCACCCGCAAGACTTCGTGATCTGATTCTGCACGCCCCTCGATGCGGCCTCGCGGTGCGACGTGCACTGCTGCACCTCGTCGCGGCAGGCAGCGAAGAGTTCACTGGACTGTCGGGTTGCATTGCATGCATCTCTGCATGACGTACAGGAAGCCGACCCCGAATCGATACGACATAGGCCGTCATTACTGACGCACAGATAGGCAGACACGCGGCTCCCAGTGAGGAGCTGCGTCGCAATCAGCATCAGAATGAGGAGTGATCTGATCATTACCAGGTGGGCTGTCGCTGCCTGAGATTGTCCTACGTCATCGACCAATAAACAACGGCTTCGCGAATAAAGAATTACTCAGGCTCTGGCAGCCTACGTGAAGGGAACTGAGCGGACGCTGCCTGAAAAAAAGCATGCCCCACCGATCCGATCGGTGGGGCATCACGAGCGCCGCTCGAAGGTCAATCTGGCCTCCATGCTTCCTTCGTAAGGCGTCGATTACGCAGACTGGCGATGGCGCACCGCGACCGACTCACGACTCGTCAGCAATCCCTGGCGAAGCGTCAGCGTCTTAGAGGCGCGGGCAGCAGCAACCGGATCATGCGTGACGGTGATCACTGTCCGGCCTTCGCCGTGGACTGTGTCAAATGCTCCAAGAACCGTCTCGCGACTTTCTGGATCGAGATTCCCCGTCGGTTCATCGGCGAGAATGATTTGGGGATCGTTGACCAAGGTCCTGGCCAGTGCGACACGTTGCTGCTGCCCAACGCTCAGTTCGGCTGGTCGATGATGTAACCGCTCTCCGAGACCGAAACGTTCGAGCGCCGCTGCGGCACGGCGCTCTTGCTCGGACCGATCCAACTGCAACAAGCAGAGAGGTATCTGCACGTTCTGCAGAGCTGTGAGGTACGGAATCAGGTTGAAAGTCTGGAAAACAAACCCCATTCGCTGACTGCGCAACGCGGAACGAGAAGTCGCAGGCAGGTCGTAGATCGACGTATTCTCCAACCAGACTCTCCCCGAGGTCGGAGACAGCATTCCTCCGAGCAAAGACAGAAGCGTTGTTTTCCCGCTGCCGCTTGGGCCAACGATCGCGACGTAGTCGCCTTTGGCAATCGAGAGGTTCTCGCACTGTAGCGCCGTGACCTGCTCACCACGCCGGCAGTACTGTTTTATCACGTTCTCAAAACGAAACATCTTAGACCTCCTGGAAGCAAAGGCAGGGATCGAGGGCGGCCGCCTTCCGTGCAGGCCACCAAGCCGAAACGAGTGCGAGGCAGGTCGCGATCACAATCGCGAGCAGCGTGGTTGCGGGAAGGACTGACACCGCGACATGTGCCCAAGCAGGACCCGCTGAGACGGCGACGGTCAGGCCAACCACGCTGCCGATCGTTCCAGCGACGAGGCCAAGCACCAACGCCTTCCCGAGAAACAGTCTCTGGACAAAATGTGGTGTTGCCCCAAGGGCCATAAGCGTTCCGATCTCGCGCCGCCGCTCTCGAACGTTCGCAGTGATCGCTCCAGCAAGGCTGGTTCCGCCGACGATGACGAGCACCGCCAGTACGAACCACGAGGTGTTCGACATGAGCCGATTGACTCCCACCTGCGTCTGAACCACCTGTGAGATCGTAACCACTTTGGTCTTTGGCAAGAGCTTGCGCAGCTCAGGAACGAGTCCTCCCGCTGCGTCTTCACAGCATCCGATGACTTCGATCGCGTTACAGACTGGTCCGCTGTTGGACGCATCCTGAACCGTGTGCAGGTGCGCAAAGACTCGCGAGTCATCGACCGTCCCGGTTGTCGGAAGAATCCCGAGGATCTTGAAGGGCTTACCCAGTAGGTTCACCGTTTGACCGGTAACCGCCGCCGAGCGTTCTGCAACGTCAGCTCCCAGGATCACTTCGTTCGGTTTCAGATTCTGAATTGCGCGGTGGGTGACCAGGGAGTCCGTTCCCTCAAGTTGGGACGTCGTCAGCTTTGCCTTCTCACAGCCTTCGTGGGCTTTCGGCGCGGTGAACGCTGCGGTCGTCTGCCACGTGGTTTGAGCAGTCAACTCCGACTGGGGCAAAATGCCCGTCAGAGTCACCGGGACATCTTCTAGACGGGCTTGTACGTTGAGCCGGGGAGAGACTTGTTCAACGCCTGTCAGGCCGGCTAGATAGATCTCTGAGACGTGCTCTTCCGGGATCGTGCCACTATTTTGATCCGCGGCATAGTAGTCCTGAAGCGTCGCTTCGGCGGGCAGGACCAGAATATTGGCTCCGAGCTGAGACAGTTGCCGCGAGACGTCATGTTCGGAAGCAACCGTTACGTGACGAATCGCAACCAGGGCTGCCACTCCAAGCAGAATCGCCAGGCCGTTTGAAAAGGCAGCCCAGGGGCGGGATCGGAGCTCGTTCCAGATTATCGACGGTAGTGTCATGGGATAACTCTCTGAGAGGAATGGGGACGCCGGCAGTGAGATTAACGGCGGCTGCCCGCGGGGCCGCTGGCTTGCGGCGCGTGGTTGTGTTTGCAGTTCTCGTCATTGCAGCACTGGCCTGCTTTATGGATGGCTGCGGCAATTTGCTCCGTGCTGGCACTGGCATCGAAGTGCCCGATGAGGGCCCCAGGCGGCGCGATCAGGACTGCATAAGGCCCATTCACCTTATTGGGCTCCAACTTCATCTGCTGGTGGAAGCGGGCCTCGGCCGGATCATCGACTCGCATTCCCACCAGGGAAATCCGGTCCTTGTACTGCGGCAGCTGCTGCACGGCGCGAACACCTTCCGGAACGTCAATCCGATCCGTCTTCGTCATGCAGACGAAGACAAGCTTCTGGTTCTGAAGTTCCTTCATGCACTGCATCATCGTCGGCGGGACAATCGCTGATGCGATGAGGTCCGGCGTGATTGTTCGCGGGAACAGTCCTGTGACGGCGCCGTTCGGCGCGAGCACTACCGCCAAAGGCATCGGAGCTCGTGAGATCCCCAGCTTCTCGACCAGAGCACGCTCGGCAGGGTCGTCGACTTTAGCCGATGTGAGAACTGCCTTTTCCCCGTGCGCCAGGAGTCCAGTCTGTGTTTGCTGGTAGAAATCGCGAGTTGCGGCGTTGTTGTCGCGATGAAAGACGACGAACGTGAATTTCCCGGACTGAGCCGACTGGTCCAGGGTCGATTGAAGCGTGCTTGCGAAGCCTGGCTGCTGAGCGGAGACCAGGCTGGGAAGACACATTAGGCAGGCAGTCAAGATGCCCTTGAGCGGCAGGCGTGAAATCATCATTTGAAACTCCTCCGTGTGGATAAGAACTTCCTTGGGAACTCGAACGTTAACCGGTGGCCTTGACGGCCTAGCCGACGGGCTGCATGCAGGCGCGTGACTTAGACACGCCTATTGGTGATTTGCACTGACGATGTGCGATCGTCATCAGAGCTTCGCTGGCGATTGCCCAATGCATCTCGCGTACGGCGCGGATTGCGGGCCAGTCCTTGCGGAATGAGTTGCGAGCGCAACTCACTCTGGGACGTGCGCATCAGGTGAAGCGAAGCGTCGGCTGAATGCCGACGAACTGGCCTAGATCAGCCAGACTTGGGTGAGCGCGCGGCGCTCTCGGGAAGAACACGAGGGCAACTTATCTTGCGAGTTACCCCAGACCGTAAACTCAGACTGCTGCACCGACGACGCTCCGGTCACGGCACACTGGGTGATCGCCCAGACCTGAAGCCCCATGAATGGGGAAACCGTGGTGATCAGCATTTCGCCGTGCGCACAGCGATCTTCGTCGCAAGGAGCGTCATCAGAATCTTGTTCAGCGAGATGCGTCTCGCCAGACGCATCTGTCGACCGGTCGTGCCGACAGTCGGAATCGCCCAGATGACAATGATCCGATGCTGAATGCTCGTCTGCGGACGAGACAGCGCTGCAAGCGTGCCCGACATGGCAATGGGCATGGTGCCAGCAGCACCCGAAAATGCTGTGGATCAGCATCGGGAGCAGTGCGATCAGGCTGGCAATTTTGCCGCACATTGGGCAGCGCGTCCGGGACAACGACAGAGCATTGACGAAAGGCGACAACGCGAGAATGGTGTCCGATATCTAGTTATCGCGTCAATGCCGGATATTCTTTGGACAATCCTGCTGAAACGCGAACTTTCTAGGCAAGCCGTTTTTCTCGGGACACGGGGACCATGGCGGAAGTCTGGCAGGCCGCCGTGGGCCGCTGTTCGGACTCTGCTGTGTCGCACTTGTCCTAGGCTGGGTGGCTGGCGGCAAAAAAGAAGGCGTCGACGCGTGAGTTTTGTGGTCGACGCCGGCAAGACCGTTCTCGGCTCTCTTCGGGCAACGTTCAGTGGTGGGAGTGGCGATGTCCGAGTGAATGGGGAGGACGATGGGATTGGCCCCCGACGCTCCAGGAGCTTGGAGGCTGCCAGCTGCTTATCGGGTGATAGACGACAGGTGCCGAATACAGTGGAACCGGGGGCGGTGCGTAGACTGGGAGCGACGTGGGGCAGAGCGCGGGCGGAGGCGAATAGCTGACTGGGCTTGGAGGATACGCTACGACCGGCGGAACCGTGTTGACGGACGGTGTGGGATAGGTGTGAAGATGCCCAGCATGATTATGCCGGGTTTGAGCATGGCCATGAGCGTGCCCGTGTGAATGGGAATGCCCGTGTGAATGCTGGGCGTCCGCAGTCGTTCCGATGGCCAGAACCAAAGCGGTTGTAAGGTAGGCAGCCATGTCTAAGGTCTTCATCGGCACTCTCCAAGGTTTCGGCGGGGTTAGTCATCCTCTGCAGGGCAGGGCGGAAATGCGTGGAGGGTGCTACACAGGATTCTTTTCGATGGCCAAAGCTGGTGGCGATTCGTGTTACGTGCTGTGTGGATAAAGCCTTCGGATGCGCGTCGGTCCGCGGACACGGGACCAGCAGCGTCACCGCCAGGGCGTTGTTGTAGAACGACGGCGAACTCTCGAAGACGAGATGTGCGGTCGCGTCCCGCGGTTGGCCGCTGCTGCAGCCACTGGCAACGTTGTCCTGACCGAACGACTCGAAGTTCAGCAGATCGCCCACCGCCGGTCCGGCTCAGGGTTTCCACACCGCCCGCTTCGACAAGTGGACGAATTCCTACGGCCGGCGAAGCTTGAGCCCGGTTCTTCACGAAGACGCATAAACTCCGTAGCATCGGTGGAACCGAGGTGTGCTGCAGCGTGATCCGGGGCCGTTTCGGATCGTGTGCTAGAACCTCTACCTGCGTCCCCGGAGGGCAAAATGTTGAAGACCTCTGCCGTTGCTTTTTGTCTGTTGGTGATTTCCGTTCCGGTTGCGGCCCAGCACCACCATCATGGCGGTCATGGTCACGGCCATACAGCTATTCACAGCGGGTCGCATTGGGGCCATTCGAACTGGTCGCACGTTGCGCCGAGCCATCAACACTACGGAAATGGTCATCACGGCACGTACTACACGACGGGGCACACTCACTTTTACACGCCGACGGTGGTTGCATACTCCACTACTGCCAATTACGCCGCCCCTCCCGTCCAAGCGCCGGTGCAAATGGCCTTCGGATCATTTGCGCATACGGATGATCTGGCGGGCCGTCTTGGCGCTGACCTCAACAATTTCTGCCTCGATCTGCACTACAATTACCAGAACAATCCTGGGTATCGCGAGACGTATCGCGAGGCTTACGGACTGCTCCAAGTCGCGAAGCAACTGCATCAGCAGCAGCACGCCGGCGACCGGGCCTCGATCGTCTCGCAAGTGTCGAGCATTGATCAACAGTTTCACCACATTCAGGAGGACGTGTCGAAGTTCAACCGACAGCCTTTACGTCAGATCGCGATGGGCGGGGTTGTGACCAAGGGTGAAAGCATTGAAGCGCTCATTCACCATTTAGCCTATGATGTCGGCGTCGAGCCTCATGCGCCGGAGCAAGCGCCGGCGCCGCTTGGCGCCGGCACTGAAGTCGCTCCCCCGCCATCAGACGGTTTTGGAGCGCCCGCACCTGGTCTGCTCAACGCACCCGTGTCGACTCCGCCTCCCGCGACGCTTCCTTGAGATTTCTGAAGGCGAATTACTGGTGAAGAGCCGGTCGCTGTGGCCGGCTCTCTTGTCGTCCTTCACTGCCACGGCAGCTGTGGCCATGAGCAAGAATGGAGCTCGCTTCGATCGCCGTTGGCGGTCGCGGATCTATTTTGGTGGGGCGGGGGCGGTGTCCCCGAAAAGCATGAATCGCTGTGCTGCCAAGCTATTCGTGCGAGAAAGGTCTGACTGACGGAGCATGCCGAACTGTACAGGCGATGCGGGCGAGAGTTGGGCCAAGACGGAGTCAAAGTGGTGTCTGAGCTGAGAACGTCGCAGCAGTGAGTTATTTTGCTGCGACCGTGGCGTCAGGAATTCGATTAGCGGATGCTCGACGGTGTTGAGCCGGGGCTGGCCATGGACCTGCCATCGACCGATCAGCAGTGATTGCAGATGCTCTGGAGTGTCTAGAAAATCGTCGGTAACTCGCTCGGCGCGTGACAATGCAAGCATCCGGTTCACCAAGTTGGTCCGATCGACCTCCAACTCGCCCTTAATTCCGATCAGCGCAACCATCGGACGGTTGCGATCGAGATGGCCCCACCAGAGCGTGCAGTCGGGAAAGATGGTTGCAAATGTGTCAGCGATGATCGCAAAGTCGCTGGCACCAAGCTGGTAGAGCGCTAGCCACTGGCAGAAGAGCCCTCCCTCGTTGAGTCGATCTGAGACTCTGGCGAAGTGTTCTCTTGAGTAGAGATAGCCGGTCTGGCTTTCCCATGGGACGAAGAGATCTCCCACGACCACGTCGAACGACTGTTCTGTCGACAGAAGAAAGTGACGGGCGTCGTCGACGGCGATTGTCGCACGGGGGTGGTCAGTGACGGCGAGATTTGCTTCGCCTAACAGCCGCGCTGCCTCGACGACTTCAGGGATCAATTCCACAACCGCGAAACTCTCGACTTCGTTGTGGAGGAGCGCTGCGCCGGCAGTGATGCCGGTGCCTAAGCCGAGGAATAGGGCTTTGCGGGGCTTCGGGTGCAGTAACAACGGCAGATGTGCTTGACGACGTTCGCGGGTCAAGTCGTCCCCGGTCGAACCGTAGCGGTAATGTACGTTCTGCCGGAGTTCGCGAACGCCAGTGCGGGAGTCCTCCAATGCGTCGATCCAGCCATACGACGACTCCCATCGCCTGATTAGTCGCCGACCGCCCTCAGCTCCCTTCGACTCAGTCGAAGAAGCGATGACCAGGACGGTCACTGCGGTAGCAGATGACGTCAGGTACAGAGAAGCGACTCGCCATCGTCTCCTGCTGACCGTGCGGAGGAGTGCTGCGACGCTCAAAAGGACCGCGAGTGTGACGAACGCGTTCCATAATCCCAGCGTTGGGAGAAGCCAGAAGCTCGTGACGAGGGATCCACAGGCAGCGGCGAGCGTATTGACCATCGTCAACCGAGCAATGTCCCGTCCGCGGTGCGACTCTGAGTAGGCAGCTTCGCTCCAAAGCGCGGGCAGGATTATGCCGAGTATGGTCGCTGGCACGAGCATCGTCTTGATGGCAAGTCCAGCGCAGGCAGCGATGTAGCTGCCAAATCCGCCGTCCGTCTGTAGGTAGGCCAACTGAGTAATCTGTTGAAAGAGTAGAACAGAAACCGCGATCGCCACGGATCCGCTCCACATTGCGAGGCTGACCAAGTCGATTGCCGGAAAGCGACCCGTAAACCAAGACGCAAGAGTTGCTGCCATCGCAAGGCCGAACAGGAAAACAGCGAGTACGACTCCGAACGAGTAGGAACTGTTGTGGAAGACGAGCGAGAACAACCTGAGGTACAGGACTTCAAGCGAAAGGATCGTGAAGCCCGAGATAGCGGCGGTGACGTGTCTGGAGACAGAGGCAGAAAGGCCTGCCGATACTTGAGCAGTACTGGACTGACTTGATCCGGACGGGCCTCTGGCACCACTTCCAGGGAGGATCGAGGAGGCACTCTCACCGGCCTTCCAGCTATGCGAGATCTGCGCAGCGATCACCGCGCACGCGAGCGACGTCGCGGCGGCCACCATTCCGGTACTTCGTACGCCAACATGCACGAGTAACGTCGAGGTCGAGATCACGACGCCGAGCATCGCACCGAATGTATTCACGCCGTAAGCGAATGCCACTCGATCGAACCCCTTTCGACTTTGTGACGGCTTAACTCCTTCAGACATAAACGGGAGAGTGGCGCCGAGTCCAGCTGTTGACGGAAGCAAGATCAGAAAGGAGATCGCAGCCTGGGACATCGCTGCGGATGTGCCGCCACGTCCATCCAACCATCGGACAACTTCCGCAGAACCGATCAGATCGAGCAGTCGCGGGATTGCGGTGGCCCAGATCGCTGTGATCACTTCAGCAGCTGCGTACCCCAGTAGCGGGCTAACTCGCGATGAATACCTTCCCCCCAGTTCATAGCCGATCGCCAATCCGCCGAAGTAAGCGGCGAGCACGACGCCAGCTGACCGAGATGTGTGGCCAAGAATTTCGCCCAGTTGCCTTGTCCAGGAGACCTCATACGCCAATCCCGCCCCGCCTGAGAGGAAGAAGAGGGCGCACAGGCTCAAATAGCGTAGTCGTGACATTTGTTGGCGAGAAATCGGATGGACGCTACTTGAGGAGCTGTTCACTCTCCTCTGTTCGACTTCACTTGTCGTCGAGGTGACAACAGAAGGGGATCGGCAGAATCTGCCGGAATTCACGGCGGCTAAGAAAAACGCTCGCCAAACGCGAGTCAATCGGATTCGGCATGCGGCTCGCATCAGTGATGGACAACGCCAAACGGCGTCGAAACGACAACCCTTCACTCGGAGAAGATGCCATGAAGACCACACTGATTGCCGCGTCCGCCGCACTTGCTGTTGGAATTGCTGTGACTGCGGAAGCTCAAGTTCCCTGCGGCACGGGCTATGGCAACTGGAGCAACTCGACGAGCTACTACCCGACGACGAACTTCGGGTACTCCACCAACTATGGCTACGGCGTGACGCAGCCGTACTCGGGATACTCCAGCTATCCGCAGTATGGCTCAGTTCCTTACGTCCCCACCCAGTACGGCTCGGCGTGGAACAACACGTCCGTCTACCGCGCTCCGACGTCCACCTACGACTCGGTGCATGGTGACTTTCACCGCAACACCAGCTACTCGACGAATCGCTGGAACAATGGTTTCGGCAACTCGTTCTCCCACCATCGCAACTGGTAACAGTCCCCGACATTTCACCAGGAGGACTGAACCTTGAGGGTCTCGAAAGATCGGTGCCGACTGAGGAGCGGGGAACGTACTGCGCATCATATGCTCCGCCGCTACCTCAGCCGACACGCTCCGCAAGGCCACTCTCATTCCGCGTAGGCCAGTAGACGCAGGGCATTCAGCACCACCAGCAATGTCGATCCCTCGTGAAAGACGACCGCGGCCCCCATTGGAAGACCAAAGATCGTTGCAGGCAGTAAAAGGGCGACGACGCCGAGACTGAACCAAAGATTCTGGCGGATGACCCGGCTGGTTTTGCGGCTGAGGCCAACTGCAAACGGGAGGTGAGCGAGATCGTCGGCCATCAATGCTACATCCGCGGTCTCCAACGCCACATCCGACCCCGCGGCCCCCATCGCGACGCCGACGCTCGCACTGGCCATTGCGGGAGCATCATTGACTCCGTCGCCAATCATTGCGACGCCGCCATTGGCTCGTAGTTTTTTGATGGCATCGACCTTACCGTCTGGCATTAGGTCTCCCCAGGCTTCTTCGATCCCAACTGCCTTTGAGACGGCGTCCGCGACTTGCTGATTGTCACCGGACAGCATGATCAGTCGTTTGACGCCCAACTCCCGCAGCCTCGCGATCGTCTGCTGGGCTTTCGCTCGCGGTGTATCCATCAGCCCCAGCACTCCGAGATAACTGCTGCCTGAACGAACCACCATCGTGGTCCGGCCATTCCGTTCGAGTTCGGCGATCTTCGAACGAAGGCCGGAAGGCAGTTTCTCGCCATCGATCTCCGAGAACAAATCGTGCTTGCCGATGTGGACCATCGTTCCGTCGACAACCGCCTGGACTCCTCTGCCCGTGATGCTCTTGAGATCAGTGGCATGTCCAACCTTGGCGTTGCCTAAACGTCTCCGGCCCTCTTCAACAACGGCAGCGGCAAGAGGATGGTCGCTAAGCGACTCGACGGCGACCGCCGTTCGCAAGAGTTGCTCTTCGGATTGTCCATCTGCGGCGACAACGTCAATCAGCCGTGGCTTGCCTTCCGTCAATGTTCCGGTCTTATCGAACGCGATGGCCGTGATGGTTCCGAGGTTCTCCAGCGGCCCTCCGCCTTTCACGAGGACTCCGCCTCGTGCCGCTCGTGCCACACCGCTCAGGACGGCACTCGGTGTCGCGATCGCCAAGGCACAGGGACTGGCGGCGACGAGCACGGCCATCGATCTGTAAAACGAGTCGCGAAAGGGCTCGTCCACTACAACCCACGCGAAGAGCAACACCACTGCCAACGCAATGACTGCCGGGACGAAGTAGCGTTCGAATTGATCCGTGAAGCGCTGCGTCGGCGATTTCTGGGTTTCTGCCTCGTTCACCATCTCGATGACACGGGCCAATGTGCTGTCCGTCGACGCCTTCGTGACCTGCACTTCGAGAGCACCGCTGCCGTTGATCGTGCCGGCGAAGACTCGATGCTCACTGCTGAGCTGGGCGCTGCTGCTCGCAACTGAGTCGGCATCCGGGACCGGCCGTTTGTCAACGGGGACACTCTCCCCCGTGATCGGGGCCTGATTGACGCTACTTTCGCCCTTGGTCACAAACCCATCGGCAGGCACCCGCTCATTCGGCTTGATGATGGCGATGTCGCCGACGACGAGCTGTTCAACCGGCAACTCCTGGATCGTACCGTTCCGCCGAACTATTGCGGTCTGTGGCGCGAGCTCAGCCAGTGCTTCGATCGCTCGGCGAGCGCGCCCCATGGCATAGTGCTCCAAAGCGTGTCCAAGGCTAAACAAAAAGAGGAGGAGTGCCCCTTCTGGCCACTTCCCGAGAACGGCAGCGCCTCCGGCTGCGACGAGCATCAGAAAGTCGATCTCGAACCGACCGTGAATGATGTTTCCGACAGCTTCTCGGACCGTGAAGAATCCTGCCGTGATGAAGGCCCCGATGTAGAAGCTGATTGACACCCATGAAGCGGCGACAAACAGCCCTGCTAGCCATCCGGCCACAAGTAGTGCACCGCTGATACACGTTACGATCAACTCTGTCTGCTCGCCAAACAGGCCGTTGTGATCGTGAGAGTGCTCGCCATCCGCGGCGGAAGGGCTATCGGCCAAATGTTCTGACTTTGTGCGAGGAATCACTTCATTGATGAGCGTCTGAAGGCGAGCGTCGTCCGTTGCGTCGCGGTCGAATTCGATGCGAAGCACACCGGCAGGCGACATGCCGGCTTCGATAACTCCGGGAAGGGCCTGCACGGCTTGCTCGAAGGATCTGGCCTCCCGTGCATGCATGGGAGACGCCGCGACCAAGAGGTGACCGTAACGCTGCGACAACTCGACGCCGGCTCTTTTGATGTACGCTCTAACTTCGCTCAGCGAGATCACATTGGGATCGTAGTGAACGCAAATTGAACTAGATTCGTCTCCTGCATCGTCATCTTTAAGGTGAGTGCTCTCAACGCCGGGCTTGTTCTCAAGGAGTGTCTTCAACCTCGCCAGACACGCATCTTGAGCGTCAGGAACACCGGGCAAGATCAGCCCGATTCCCATGGTGGTCTTCTGCCCCATGATGTTTCCTCGGTTCGCAGCTGATTGGTGAATGGGACCGACTGAGCAAGGGAGGTCTCACCCCTACCAGACTTTCCAGATGGCGGGCAGTAGCCCCTCGCTGTGAAACTCGGCGAGGATGTGACCGGCGCCCAGCAGCAACCAGAAACACACGGCATCAACAATGTTTTTACGCATCACTCTCGGCGGAAATTCATACGTGACGGGTTCCTGATAGTTTGAAAGACGTGGCCAGAACGCAGGTGTGCTTCGTCGGTATTCCTCAAACGCCTTCCCGTGTCGTGCATGGAGGCGTCGCTCCTCGATCGCGATCAACGCCGGGTAATACAGGGCAAAGATCGCACAAAGCGCCAGTGGGAAGCTGAACGTTGACGTGCTGAAACTGACCCCAACTGCAGCCACTGCGCTGAAGAAATACAGCGGATTACGACAGAGAGAGTAGGGGCCACACGTCACAAGGTGAGTCGACTTGCGGCCAGCGATGAAAATCCCAGCCCAAAGTCGCCCCAAGGCTCCGACTGCCGTCATTACGACCGCGGTCGAGAAGAAGCACCAACCCGCGATTGTCTCCACTCCCCACCGGCTGGGGGCGCAGGTGGCCGCGACGAGTGCCACAACTGCAAACGCTGCTGTCACGGCTCGACGACGATGCTCGAAGGGAGTCTTACTTGTGATCGTACGATTCGTGCCCGTCATGAGGCGCATCGGTCCTTACTTGCGACTGGGTGCGTGGTTGCCCATGCACACGGTCGTTCTTTGACGTTGAGAACTCACGCTTAGTAAACAGAAGCCCGGAGCACTCTCGATGCACATCCCTAGCATGAGAGCGCCCCGGACTCGCCGGATCAATGATGGTGACCACCACCATATCCATGGCCTCCATGGCCATAGCCGAACCCACCGTGGTTTCCGTACCCGAAACCGACTCCATGCGAGTAACCGTGGCCATATCCGTGGCCATGCCCCCCGTACGGTGCGGAATACCCGACGACTGGCCCGTAGGCAGGCATTGGATAGCCGTAGCCGTAGCCGACATACGCGGGAGCGGGCGCAACGGCGACGGGTGAGTACCCGTAGCCGCCGTATCCGTATCCACACTGTGCGGAGGCGGTTCCTGTTGCACCAATCAACATTGCGGCGGTCAGAATCATTCTCTGCATCGCTCTCTCCTTTGAGAATTACGCATGCAGGCATCCGTGCCTCAAGTCAACCATCCCTGTGACACATCGCAAACCGCCACGTTGCGATGCGTGTCTTCAGAGGGCTCAAAACGCCGGCAGCGGAGCGAATTCAGGGTGGGCAGACCTAGATGATCCGTCCCGCCGCCGGCATGTCGTCATTTCTTGTGACTATGGTCGTGCTCGTCGTCGTGATGGTGCTCGACCTTTCCGGTGAACTGCTTCCCGGAAACCGTGACGACCAGCTTTGCGCTAGAGTTCTCTTCGTCGAGATGCCCCGCGAGCTCGGCATTGACGATATGGAACTTTGAACTCTTCCCCGCACCATCGGAGGCTTCGGGAGAAGCTGGCAGACGGAACTGCTCCGGCTTCCCTTCATGCGTCACGTTCAGAATCACCTCCGTTGATTCGATGGGGACGGCATTCTTGGCCGAGCCGTCGAGGATATAGATGGTGATTGAACCACCGTCGCCGTGGACGATCTCGGCGTGATACTCCTCATTCCCCAGTTCGACGAGGTCGCCATGGTGCGGCCCTTCGGAAGCGTGAGCATGTCCGTGGTCGTGACCATGATCCTTTTCGCCGGTCGTTGCTGGCGGAGCGGCATTGATTTTGGCTGCGTCTTGCGGCGGGGCCCCGCCGCAACCGGCGAGCGTCAGCGATGCCCAGACGACGGCTGGGCACGCCCAAGCATCTGAGTAAGTGGAAAAACGAAGAGCTCGTCGCATGTGCTGAACTTTCTTGCGGTGATGGGAGTGTTGTTAAAGATCAATTAGTCAGCGTGTTTCGTCTCAAACCCCAACTTCTTCAGCCAGGCCTCACGGGCTTCGGCTACTTCGTGATTCGCCGCTTCCAAATGACGCCAGGACGTCAGGCGGAATTGGACGTCTTGCCGCCCCTGTTTGATTTCGCAGCCAAGTGCTTTCGCCACGCTGACAAATTCTGTGGCTTTTGAGACCGAGTCGAAGGATTGCGTCAGCCATTTCTCCGAGCGATATTCGACCGCTTCGCCGTGAGCTGCATCTTCATGCCCATGGATCGCGTCGAACCCGGCTTTGTCGAACCAAGCTTCCCAGTGGTCGGCGAGTTCGTCGCTCGTGAAGCTGGCCTCCTTCCAGCCTTTCAATGAATACGTGACATCCGTGTGTCCGTCGTGACTTTCAACTTTCACGTCGCACCCGAATTGCCTCACCGCGTCAGCATGGGACTTCGCTTTCGCCGAATCCTCGAATTCCATGGTCTTCGGCTTGGCGAGACGGAAGGCAATTACGTGCTGCTCAGTTGGCTCGGCAGCGTCGCAGGTCGCGAAGTGCATCACGGTCCCGGTCAGTGCGACGATCAACGAGCGACAAAGGGTTCGGGCGATCATTCTGAGTTTCCGTTCTCATGGGGGGCGAGCGGGTCTCGGTTGGGGGCTTCGGCCGGGCCCCGCTCGCCCCAGCCAAAGTCGATTCCATCAGTGAGCGTGTTGTGTCTGGAAGCCGTTCTGATTCAGCCAGTTCTGAAGGGCATGGGCTTGGTCGTGACTGGCGCAGGTCAAGGTGCGGGCCGTGGTGCAGCGGACGGTCAGGTCGAAGTGACCCGCATGCTGCCCTTCCTGGACCTCGCAACCGAGGGCCTTGAACAGAAGGGCGGTTTCCTGCGCCTGGGCCTGATTGTTGAAGTGCTGAGTCCGCCATGCCGGCTGCTGGAACTGGACGGCAATCGAGCCTGCAGCCGGGGCATGGCCGTGACCATGCAACGTCTCGAAGCCGGCCGACTTCAACCACGCTTCCCACTGATCGCAGAGAGCATGCGAGCCCAGCGTCACCGACTTCCATCCTCCGGTTCTTGTCCGAACATCAATGTGTCCGTCGTGCTGATCGACGGCGACCTCGCAGCCCAGCTGACGCAGTTGCTCGGCGTGCTTCTGGGCATCGGCGGGGTTGTTGAAGTGTGACGCTTTCCATTCGACGAGTCGGAACGCGATCGTCTCAGTTCCATTCTGTTGCGCATGGAGGGGCGCGGCGTCTGCGAGAAACGCAGTCGCCAAGAGCAGCGGAAACAGGGCTCGGAGGGTGGTGAAAGTGTTCATGGCATGTGGTCGATGTGATGGCGTTAATGGCGTTCCACATTCGTCGCGGAACCCGTATCAGTCGACCCGGTAGCACCGCCCATGCCGGTAGGTCCTCCATGAGACAAAGACTGCTCCGAAGGAGCGAACTCGCCCACTGAACTTGCCGGAGTGGCAAGCTGCGTTGAGGGAAGGGCCGCTTCTTCATGGGGTTCGATCAGCACAACCTGCTGATCGTCTTCACTGACGACCCGTTGAGCGGCCTTGAGACCGAAGAGCCAGAAGAGGGCCGGGTGGACGAAGAAGTCGAGAAGTGTAGAACTGACAACACCACCCAGGATCACAGTGGCGACAGGGTAAAGGATTTCTTTGCCGGGCTCGCCGGCCGCCAAAACGAGTGGCACCAATCCGATTCCAGCGGTGAGGGCTGTCATCAGCACCGGAGCCAATCGCTCCAGTCCGGCCCGGATGATCATGTGGTGCGTCCACGTCTCGCCTTCGTATTTGACGAGGTGGAGATAGTGGTTCAGCAGTAGGATGCCGTTGCGCGAAGCGATTCCGGCGAGTGAGATGAAACCCACGATGCTGGCGATTGTGAGCGTCTGCCCTGTTAAGACTAGGGCTGCTACGGAGCCGATGAAGGCCATCGGCAACGCGGCCATCACCTGCAGCGACAGGTTGGTCGAGCGGAACATCGTGTAGAGCACGAGGAACACGCCGACCATCGCCACGGCGAACAGGGCCCCAAGGATCCGGCTGGCCGCCTGCTGGCTCTGGAACTGACCGCCATATTCCACGAAGTAGCCGGAGGGCAGCGACGCTGTAATGTTGGCAACGCGTCCTTGAATGTCCTTCACAACGTCGACCACGCCGCGGTCGGCGACGTTGCACTGCAGAACGATCCGGCGGCGGACGTTCTCGCGGTTGATGGTGTTGGGACCGCCGGATTCATAGATGTTGGCAATGGCCTCCAGGGGAATCTTCCGTCCTTCGGGGGTGTCAATCGTCAATCGCCGCAGGCCCTCCAGGTTCTCCCGGTACTGGTTCTGGAAACGGACCAGCAGGTCGAATGTCCGTTGACCATCGAGCACTTCGGAGACCACTTCGCCATTGAGAGCTGTCTGGATGAAATCGTTCACGTACTTGGCCGACAGGCCATTGAGCAGCAGCTTGTCGCGTTTGAGTTCGATCCGGAGCTGGGGGATCAGCACCTGCGGCTCCAGGATCACGTCTTTGACGCCGGGAACTCCTTTAAGAATTGCTTCCATCTCCTGGCCTTTGCGGCGAAGCAGGTCGAGGTCATCTCCATAGATCTTGATGCCGATCTGAGCCTTCACGCCGGACAGCATGTGAGAGATCAGGTGGGAGATCGGCTGCTCGACCGCCGACACAATTCCTGGGATGTCGGCGACCGCCTCGCGAATGTCATCGATCTGCTCTTCACGAGATCGATGCGACTTCGGATCAAGATCGATGATCAGCTCGCTCGTGTTGACGCCTTCCGCATGCTCGTCGAGTTCCGCCCTGCCGGTGCGGCGTCCCACGCGAACGACGTCGGGGACGGCAAGCAGTCGCTTGTCGACGGTCGTGGCAATCGAATTCGATAAGGCTAGTGATGTGCCTGGAGGCATCAGCACGTTCAGCTGCACCGTGCCCTCGTTGAACGGCGGCAGGAAGTCGCGTTCCAGGTTTGCGACGAACACGCCCGAGATGGCGACGGCGATGACGACAACGGTCAGATTCAGGCGGGGCCAGGCCAAGCTGAACCGGATAACCTGTTCCGCAACTCGTTTAAGGAAGCGGAGGACGAACCCATCTTCAGCATGTCCGCCTGCCTTACCGGAACCGAGCAGCCAATAAGACAGGACTGGAGTGACGGTTAGAGACACCAGCAGCGACGCCAGAATCGAAACGATGTAGGCGACTGCCAGCGGCGTAAACAGCCGGCCTTCCATCCCGGAAAGTGCGAACAACGGAATAAACACGAGGCAAACGATCATCGTGCTGAACACGATCGAATTGCGGATCTCGGTGCTCGCCTGAAACACCACCAGCAAGGGGTGCTTGGGATTCGCGGCGTGCCGGTTCTCGTTCAGCCGCCGGAAGATGTTCTCCACGTCGACGATGGCGTCGTCCACCAGCTCGCCGAGCGCAACGGCCAGTCCACCCAGCGTCATCGTGTTGATCGACATCCCAGTGGCCGCGAACACCAGGGCCGTGATCACGAGTGAAAGCGGAATGGCCGTCAGCGTGATGAACGTCGTGCGGATGTTCATCAGGAAGAGAATCAGGATGATCACCACCAGAATGACGCCATCCCGCAAGGCTTCGATGACGTTCTCGATGGCTCGGTCGATGAACGACTTCTGCGAATAGAGCTGAACGACTCGAATGTCTTTGGGCAGCGACGGAAGTAGGTCCAGGATCGCCTTATCGACGTTGTCCGTGACCAGCCGGGTGTCGGCTCCGGGCTGCTTGTTGATCGTGAGGATGACTGCGGGCCCGCCTGACCAGGACGGGGCCCCGTCGGAGGTGCGCGACGCATCGCCCAGGGTGGACTCCGTTCTGGCGTTGGCGAGCACATCCTCCGACAAGGCGTCCGATCGGGTCCAGGCCGAGCTGTCGCCGCGTTTGACCTGTGGACCCTCAATGACCTTGGCCACTTGAGCCAGTGAGACCGGCCGACCTTCCCGGATGGTCACGACGACCTGCTTCAGGTCCTCAAGCGACTGAATTCGTCCGATAGCGCGGACGAGCAATTCGTTCGGTCCCTGCTGATCGAGGTAACCGCCGGTCGCGTTTTCATTGCTCTCGATGACGGCCTTCTTCACCTCATCGAGGTTCACGCCAAATTTCAGCATCGCGTCGGGATCAACCAGCACCTGGAACTGCTTGCGGCCGCCGCCCATTGTGAAGACCTGGGCAACACCCGGGATGGTCAGCAGTCGTTGGCGCACGGCCCAGTCAGCGAGTGTTCGGAGTTCGAGGGCGTCCGTTTTGTTCCCGTCGCTCCACATCCCCAGCATCAGGATCTGCCCCATCACGGACGAGATCGGCGACAACTGCGGCCGAACTCCTTCCGGCAACCGGTCCTGGACCAGCTGAAGTCGTTCCGTCACGACCTGACGGTCGTTGTAGATGTCGGTGCCAAATCCGAACTCGACATAGATGACGGAGATGCCGACACCCGACGAACTCCGCACAGCCTCGACGCCGTTCGCTCCATTGAGAGTCGTCTCAATTGGGAAGGTAATGAGCGCTTCAACTTCCTCCGGCGCCATCCCCGGCGCCTCGGTCATCACCACCACGCGGGGGCGATTGAGGTCCGGAAATACGTCGATCGGCGTATGGAGCGCGAGATACGTTCCATAGCCGGTGACAAACAGCGCCAGCGCGATGACGAGCATCCGCTGGTGAAGGGCAAATCGAATGACGGCGTTCAGCATGAGAGTGTCTTGAGGCTATGAGCGAGCCTGGAAGGTCAGCGAAAGAGAGCCTTACAACAAACGCCGTCGTCGAGCTCGCAAAGCCGGCAATGATTGCAACGAGTCGAGGTCTGACTCTTCGTTTTGGCACTATCGCCGCCATCCCGTCGGAAGACGGTTAGCAGCCGAAAGCCGGAGTCGCGACGACTGAAGTCGAGGTTCAACAGCATCCAGGCCATCGTGAACTCGAACAGTCCGAGTATGGTTAACAGCGTATAGACTTTGACGTGATGTCTCGTCATCACCTTGGCTCCAACGTGCAAAGAGCAGGCTTAGTGATTGTGTCCGGCATGCGGATCTGCACCTCCGCCGGCCTTATTCTTGAGTGCCATTTGCATCTGATGCGCGCCACGCAAGGCGACGATGTCGCCCGGAAAAATCGAACCGTCATTTGCGATGACGACCGACCGTGAGTCGCGGTAGTCCACCTTTACCGGAACTCGATCAAAGTGATCGCCATTCTGCTGGAAGACGAAATAGTCGGCGCCATCGCGAGCGACGGCGTCTACCGGCAATACAAGGCGGTCGGGCCATTCTTCCACCGGCACGAGCAGCTGCAGCCTCTGTCCCAAGCGATACCGCCACTCCACGAAACGCTGCTTGTCGGTAGTACCGTTCTGCTTCTCAATCTCGTTCGGCAGGCGTACAAAAAAGGGAAGAGTCCGCGAGTCTGCATGAATCGCGTTGGCTGAGTAGACCAATTCCAAACCGGGCACCGACTGCACCTGATTTCCGGCCTCCTCAAAGACGGCGGTGACCTTCCATCCTTCTTTGGCCGCCTTGCTTAGAAGCGGCAGGTCCTGCTCAAACGCCTGGCCTTCGATGAACAGATCAGCGAAGTCGGCCAGCACGGCGAGAGTTTCGCCTGCAGCGACGGTCTGCCCTTTGTGAACTTTGACCTCTTGGAGGATCAGCGGATGCGTCTTTGCAACGCTCGCCGAGGCTTCGGGCGCCGAGGATTGCGGTTCCCGGAATGAGACAGGCCGAACCGCTTGGTCCGTCAACTTCAATTCCTCGTGAGAATGATCGTCGGGAAGGGGAGCGACGATCTGGAGTTCCCGGAGAAGCTTTCGCTGCTGCGTGATGTCGTCGATTTGCCGCTCTGAAAGGCCGAGCAATCGCAGCGCCTCTCGATGGGCGCCGAGCATGACCTCCAGCTTTTCCTTCGTGTACTGACGCTCAAGGAGTGTCTTCTGCGGAATCGCTCCGCCTTCAGTCGCCTTCGTCAGTCGGGCAATCTCTCGACTCTCGACGTCGATCTCGCCAACAGTCTTCAGCAGTTCAGTCTGCGTTGAGACGAGGGCCTCGGCAGTGATTCGAATCTGAAATAGGAGTGTGCCAGGTTCTACCGCTTCACCTTGAACCGCGTGGACGTGCGTAATGACGCCGGCCATTGGCGTTGAGACTTCAGCCAGAGTGCGTCCCGGTCGTTCAGTGACGATTCCGGGAACGGTGATCGTTCGCTGAAATGTCTGAAGAGCCAGTGGTCTCACGAACTCTGCGGTCAGCCCGATGTTGCCGCGAGCCTGCGGAGTGAGTTCCAGCGAATTGGTCTCGTCATGTGCATGCTCGTGTCCCTCATGGGCATGACTGTCATCCCCATGGTCGTGACCTTCGTGCTCCTCGGCCGACGATTTCGTCTTGCGGTTAGCGATCGTGGAGGAAATGAATCGTTGGGCGGAGGGCCACCAACGGTCGTAGGTTGCGACGCCGAGCACGAGGGAGGCGGTGGCGACGAAGATCCAGACCCATCCCCAGGGGATGCGCGAAGTATTCATATGGTGTACCGGCCGCGCGAGGGCGCGCTGGACTAACAGACGGAAGGACGCTGGGGAACTGGCCTTATGCAGGGCCAGACGAGGATCGGCGCAACTACCTGATCCAGAATGGGCTCAGGCAATCGGCATGGCGCGGCAGGAGCAGCCGACTAGACCGTCCAGACCTGCAGCCAGGCGCGCAGTTCTTGCGCGGCAATCAGTGGCGGGGAGAAGTCCCGCAAGAAAACCAGCTTTTCGCTGGAAACGGCGGACGGTTGAGCTATGGACGCAGGTACGATTACCGCGCTCCACTCGACCAGATTCAATATGGAACCGCCGTCATCAGCGATGACGTACACACAGCCCAGTTCAGCGCATCCGCCGTGCGAATGATCGCACGGTTCAGGAACATTCTGAGAACGATCGTCTTCCGCGTCGGCGGAGTCGTCGCTGCCGCAGTCAGCTCCAAATGATCGTGTCCCGCCGTGGCCCCCGCAGCAGCCGGAGTGTTCGCTGGGCGACTCCGTCGCCACATTGCTGCGGGTGTGGTCATGATGCCAACAGCAACCGAGGACGCTGTGGAACAGCGTCGCGGCAAGCGTCAGGGTGGTGACCAGATGGACGAGCATCGGAGATGCGCAGGAAAGAAGCCAGACTACGGGATCATTCGCGACGACGACTCACGCCGTCAAGGGCAATCCGTCAATTTGCCTACTGACCGCTCAAAGATTGTCCGCGAAGCCCGTCATCTTCGGGAGTGTCGCTGGTCGCGTCTAGGCCACCGGACAACAAGAGCCCATCGATAGCTGCGGAAGCCTTCGCAAGGTCTCGCTTCGCATCGATCACGACCATCGTGGCATCGAAGTAGGTCCGGCGAGCAGTCAAGACTTGCAGATAGCTGAACTCCCCTGCGGAATACGCCTTTTCCGAGAGATCTAGGGACTGCTGGGCTTGCGGCAGAATCTCGGCCACGTATTGATCAACTGTCGCGAGAGCGGAATCAAATTCGTTCGCTGTCCGGGCAAGCCTTG
Source organism: Caulifigura coniformis (assembly GCF_007745175.1). Lineage (GTDB taxonomy): Bacteria > Planctomycetota > Planctomycetia > Planctomycetales > Planctomycetaceae > Caulifigura > Caulifigura coniformis. Next base: position 6,186,149 of record NZ_CP036271.1, read on the forward strand.
CGCTCAGCGACATTCTGAGCCTCTGGTACTCTTGCTGGGCGCGGCAATATTCCGCATCAGCCGCTGCGATGTTCCCTTGATTTTTATTGAACAGAGGGATGGGAAGTCCGGCTTGTACGCGGCCGAACTGCTGATCCGTTGCTAGGTCGTGGCCCAGTCCCGCCTGAAGTTCAATATTCGGTATTGGCTGCGCATTTTGCCGTTGAACATTTGCCGCAGCGCGGCACACCCGAGCGTTGGCGGCTTTGAGTTCAGGGCTACGTGAAGTCACGTCTGAATAGACGGCTTCCCAGTTTCGAGCGGCAAGGGAAGGTGCATTCGGGACAGCAAGCGAGGTTGGCTGAAGGCTACGATTGCCCACTGTTGCCGCCAGTTCATTCCAGGCCGCTTCGAAAGAATACTTGGCTCGCTGCTGGACCAGACGGACCTCGTTCCGTTGAATCTTGGCCAGAAGAATCTCTGGAACAGACCCTTCCGCAGCTTCCTTTCGCACCTCGGCGATTCGCACACCTTCCGCAAGGACGGTGTCGAATTCTGTTGCCGCGTTGAGACGCTGCTGGGCCGCGAGGGCCTCGTAGAACCGCAGTCTGACATCCGTCAGCACTCGATAGCGCTGCGTCTCCACTTCCCAGAGCTGCGACTGCACGCTGTGTGAAAGAACATTCTGGTTCAGCTGCAACTTCCCACCGGTGATGATGTCCTGCGAGACGAAGGCACCGTACTGATCTGTCCCAGCATCACCAATCTGTTCCCCGAAGAATCCAATCGTCGGATTTGGAGCGAGGCCGACCTGATTGCGAAATCCCATCGCCTTATACGCCGACGCGGATGCTTGGCGGATTGATGGATTCGACTCCAACGCCCAAGCCTCGAGAGTTGCGAGTGATAGCGCGTTCACATCGATCATCTCCGACGGCGCCTCCGGCGCATCGGGGGCAGATTGAGAACCTGCGTTGCTGATCTGATCGTGGGAAGCCGTCAGGATTTCAGGGTTAGTGCCCGAATGCTCAATGTCGAGCGATGCCGTGGACGCTGCAAAGAGATCGAGCTGCGGATCACGATTCGCGGCGATCTGGGTTGCCGACGGGCGAAGCGTATCGTGCGACAGGGCGGCGGCACGAGGACGACTGCCGGAACAGCCGGCGGCAAGTGACAATGCAGCGAGCCAGGCCGCTCGGGAAAGACGAAAAGTTCGCATAAATTCTCCGTGGGTAAATAGGACTTGATGACATCGCGCAATCCATTGGCGGCGATGAGGTCCTAGACCTGGAGATGGCCCGTCGAATCCTTGGCAGAGAGAGCCAGCGCCCGGTCAGCATCACATTGAGCGATCGATTCCGTCGCGATGCCATGGTGGTGGCCGGTCGCGACACTATGCAGCCCTCGCTCCAGGAGCGATTCGCTCAATTCAACTCGAAAACTCGCGACCGACTCAGGAAGTGCTTTGAGTTCGCAGCCGGGGCAATGGCTGCGATGAATCGGCGTGGGCAGGGGGGCTTCGTCGTGATCGTGGCCGGAGCACCCGCAGTCCGATTTCGGAAGATGGCTACCGGTATGTACGTGCTGCCTTGGACTTGCTGACGACTGGCAGGAGCAACGGCAGGGCATCGCTGTGTGATGCAAGTGCATCACCAGCAAGGCGATCACGACAATGTGCCGTAAATATTGCACGTGGTTCTGTCGTCTTCCGTGACGAAACAATTCACATCGTTCTTCGACTCGCGTTATCTGTTGGGGCCATGTTCAAAAGCTCTGGAAAAGAGCGGGATCGATTTCTCAGTGTTCGGGCTGGAATTGCCGGTAAAAGCCCTACATCTTCCAACGAAGGCGTCGCACTTTCTTGAGTTTCTGAAGGCAGCCACCTCCGAAGGCCACCTGTGCACGAGTGATTTCTCGAACGAGGCTCCATCGAAAGCGAGCCGGGGAAGTGGACCGACAAGGGTTCGTCCACGAACGAGTGTCAGACAGACGATTCGGATCGTTCGGCTGGCATCAGTCGCGTTCGCCCCGAATGCTGCCGGCGTTTCGATGTTGCCGGTCGTCACCGAAACGACTCTCACAGAGGCGAGAGCTGTAGTCGCGAAGATCGAGTACAGCTACAGTTGCCCTCGACGTTCCCGAGGTCTTAGCCCGCCCCGGTTGAGCGTCGAAACCCCGCCCCAGTGGCGGGGTTTTTCACGCGCATTCGGTGCGACACAGCGTGGATAAACACGACGTCGCTGTGTTCAGCCCTGGGCGAAGAGTGATCGTCGAAGTTGGAGCGTACGGTGACTACCGAGATTTTCGGAGAGCACTGCGTAGATGGTCATCGGCCTGATTTAGATGGGCATACGTTTTCGCCAAAGTCTGCGTCGAGCGGTGTCCCATCAGAGTCGCAACTGTCAGAGCGTCATTCCCCGCCGCTAGTGACCGGTGAGCGAATCCGTGACGAAAGTGATATAGGCAGTAGCGGAATCCGAGTGTCTTCTCCAGCGTGCGAAATCGCATCCGGGTGATGTCTTTTGTGTATGGCTTTCCCGCCTTTGTGCGAAACAGGAGCCCCCCACTGCCAAGCAGTCGCCGAAGTATTTTTGCTGCTTCTGGAGGCAGCCAGATGACACGTGCGTAAGCTTTCCCCTTGGACTTCCACTTTGGGAAGACGATTCGAGCTTTCTTGAGATCGACATGTTGGTCTTCCAGCCGAAACGCTTCTTGTGGTCGGCAGCCAGTGATCCAAACGAAACGAACGAGGTCGGCGAAGCTGGCATCGCTTATTGCTGCAAGCACCGTCTTAAACTCGTCTCGGGAGACGACATATTCACGGGCCGTCTCCCCTGGAAGCTTCAGCTGAGAGAGTGGCGAAACCAGCCCGTGTTCTTCGGCTGCCTTGCGGAATGCTGCCTTCACAGATCGGAGGGCGGCTCGTCGTGAAGCTTGTGAACTCCATTGGCCGTTCACCCAGTTTCGAACGGCATCGATTGTCAAGTCGTCTGCTTTGGCAACGACGAACTGTTTCTTGAACGGTTGAAGGTACTGGCAGTACCAGTCCAGGGTTGCTTGTGATCTTTCCGCTTTCACCCAACACTGGAAGCGATCAGCGACCTCTGACGCGTAAAGCCACCCTCGCCCGGAGACTTTCGGCAGTGGCTCCTGCCCCGCTCTGAGCAGCAAGCATTGGCGATCTGCCTCCGCCTTGTCCGGGCCGAGGCGGTGTTTCACTCCTCGAACGGTGACGTACCATTCTCCACGAGCTTTGCGGAACCAGGGTTTTGGGATACGACCTGCCATCGGATTCGTCCATTCTGTGCCAGAAGTGGCACTGAATAGTCGTCCGCAGCCAGCGAATTGCTCGGAAAAACACGATTCTTCCCGTGCATGGCATGCAAGAGGTCAGCGGTTCGAGCCCGCTATCCTCCACCTTCAAAGCCCTGAGTCGGAAACGACTTAGGGCTTTTTTCGTTTGGAGCGCGGGTGGACGCGATCGAGCATCGCTCCCCCCGGACGCGAACGCCGCTTGTTTGCCACATTGCTGCTGAACCTCGAATGAATCTCAATGCCCGGCGGGAGCGTTTTGAGAGATCTGCGACGGTTTGATGGGAGGCTTGTTCGCGGAGTCTGCTTCTTCCTCCATTTTCATCACGCCGGAGTCGCCGGTGTTCACGCGGTGGGGCTGGAACGTGCGGTTTCGAGAACGGTTGAGATTCTCTACGGCGCTGGTGCCTCTCTGGGCGTGATGCCCTGAACGGGCTCTACGGGTCGCTCGGCCGAGGGCGGCAACGGGGTGCGTTGCTTGAGGGCCATGGCCTGGGCCTGTCGGCTGAAGTCGATCGACTCTCCGAGGATCCGCATCGATTCCTGGTCGGCGTGGAAGCCATTCGAGTTTTCGCTGCTGACAAAGTCGAGTCGCCACATCGCCTGCTTCTGCAGTTCCAGAATGGGAGCCATGACCTCTTCCGGCGCGCCGGCCGACTGGGCCTCGCGGATGGCGTCCAGCATGTCCGTCATCGCGACGGCCGCGCGTTCGAGCTGCGAGGCGGTGCGTTTCTGGATGGTCTGCACTTTGTCGAGCAGTTCGGCTTCAGGGACGTTGTGACAGACCTGGCAGGCGCGGTTGATGTTGAGGAGGGGACTGCGGACCCAGTGACTGCTCACTTTCATGGCGCCCTGGCGTTCGTAGGGCATGTGGCAGTCAGCGCAGCTGACTCCGCTGCGGGCGTGGATGCCCTGGCTCCACATTTCAAATTCCGGATGCTGCGCCTTGAACGCCGGGGCCCCGGTTTCGCCGTGCTTGAAATCCAGGAACTTCGAGCCATCCGGGAAAAGATGCTCGTTGTAGGTCGCCTCAATCTGTTCGATCTTCAGCCCCTTGTTCCACGGGAAGAACAGGGTTTCCTTCGACGCGCAGTAGTATTCGACGTGGCACTGTCCGCAGACATAGCTCCGTAGTTCCTGCCGCGAGGCGTGCACATTGGGGTCGTAGGGGGTCGTACGATTGCCCTTTCGCCAGCGTTCTATGCTCGGGAGATGAGGAACGCTGTCGTCGCTCGCGGCGAGAGCCGCGATGCCCTTGATGAAGCCAGGCCGGGTGACGCGGATCTGCATTGATGTCGGGTCGTGGCAGTCGATGCAGCCGACGGGATGGGCGTCGCCGACATGCGGATCACCGCTCGCCGGCGGTTTTGCCGGCTGGCTGGCCTTGTCGGGCTCGAGGGCCATAACGGGCGCAGCGCCGCCCGGAAACAGGGCCAGGGATTCGCCGGGAGTGCCGTCGGGAGTCTTGAGAAGTTCAGTATGGGCCGCGGCGTAGTCCAGTTTTCCGGCCACTTCGAATCCCTTCATGACGGCGGCCCAGTTGAAGTCGCCGGCGAGGGCTTTTTCGTCGGCCGGTTCTCCGAGGGCTTCCAATCCGAGCCGGCGGTACGTCGGAATAATGGAAGCGTGGCAGTGGAGGCAGGCGCCGCTTTGCGGGCGCTTCGTCACTCGTTCCGTCACTTCCTGATCGAGCAGCATGTAGGCGTGGCCCCGTGCCTCGCGGTAGTCGATGCTGAAGGCGTAGCCGGCGTACAGCCGCTTGAGCCAGGGGTGTTCTTCGAGCTTGCTCGCGGGCATGGCGCTCGATCCCCCGTGCACGGTCTCGCTGTCGTCGACCGTACGACGGTAGGTCTCGAACTGCGTTGGCCAGTTGGCGCCCCAGGGGACCGGATCGGTGCTGATTTCGTTGACTTCAACGACCCGGACGAACGGCTGGCGCGATTCCTGTCGGTGCTCGAAGATCGTCACCAGCAGCGCCGTCACGCCGAAAGTGGCGACAACGACGGCGGCGAACAGGGCGGCCGCCAGGTACCATCCACGCGATGAGCGAGGTTTTTCCACGGCCGGAGTCTGCGGGCTGTCGGAGGTCATTGCAGGGGCTTCCTTTTCGCTCAGCAATCGATCGGATGCTATCGCAGCGCATGCCCGACGTCGGTGTGGCAATGCACACACGTTGGAGACTCGCCGTTCCGGTCCACCATCAGAATCTCGTGGACGTAATCCTTGTGGCAGTGAATGCAGGTCCCCTGTGTGACGCGATGATTTCGCGGCTTGATGGTGATCGGATCGTGGAAGTTGCCCAGAGTGAAGGCCAGCGAGTGGAAGAATCCGTTGTCCCCTTTCACAACCCATTTCCCGATCGGATCGTGAGGGAGATGGCAGTCGTTGCAAACCGCGACATGCCGGTGGCTCGATTTCTGCCAGGCGTCGAAATGGTCCTGCATCACGTGGCAGTTCACGCACATCGTGGGGTCGCTGCTCAGGTAGCTCCAGCCTTTCCCGTAGCCGAATGTGAATGCCCCGATGCCGCTCAGGATGCCCAGCAGGATGACCAGCATGCCGATGGCGGTGCGGCTCCGCGAGCGTTGAACTCTTGGAATCAGTGGAGGCATCGAGTCGCTGGAGGGCGAGGGTGTCATCCTGATTTCCTGACCTGTGCACGCATTTGCTGAGGCGTGGTCTCTGAGTCAACGTCCCAGATGATCGGCCTCGATGTTACCAGCCGGCATGTAGCGGGCCAGTGCTTCGCGGCTTAACGCGTCTCGGCGTGAGATCGTTTCTCATCGCAGGGAATTCGTAGCGAACGGAAAGACGACGTCGTCAGTCGTCGTCCAGCTTGTGGCGGGCTTCCGCCAGCTGCGCCTTCTGGGTTTGGTCAAGTTCGGGGTACTTCAGGTCCAGAGAACCGAGCGTCGTGGCGATGATCTCGGCAACGAGGGTCCGCGTGGCCCATTTGTTGTCGGCCGGGATCACGTACCACGGGGCGTGTTCGGTGCTTGTTTCCGAGAGAGCCTTTTCGTAGGCATCCTGGTAGGCGTCCCAGAATCCCCGTTCGGTGAGGTCCGCTGCCGAGAACTTCCAGTTCTTCTCTGGACGATCCAGCCTCTCGAGAAAGCGTTCCTTCTGGGCCTTTTTCGAGACATTCAGAAAGAACTTCAGGATGACCGTGCCGTTCCGGACGAGGTGCTGCTCGAAGGCATTGATGTCTTCATAGCGTGCCGCCCAGAACTTCTTTCCTCGCTTTTCATCAGGCAGCTGCTGCGTCTGGAGCAGCTCGGGATGCACACGGACGACGAGCACGTCTTCATAGTAGGAGCGGTTGAAGATTCCGATCCGACCACGCTCGGGCAGAGACTTCATGTACCGCCAGAGGAAGTTGTGATCGAGGTCTTCGGCCGATGGTCTTTTGAAACTGAAAACCTGGCAGCCCTGCGGATTGACGCCTGACATGACGTGCTTGATCGTCCCGTCCTTGCCGGCCGCATCCATGGCCTGAAAAATCACGAGGAGGGCATATCGGTTGTCGGCGTACAACAGTTCCTGCGCCTCTGCGAGTTCGGCGAGATTTCTCTCGAGAACTTCGCGGGCGCGGGCCTTGACGTCATCCTTGTCGAGTTCTTTCAGCTGCTTCGTCTGCGCCCAGCCGGTGTCGCGATCCTGCAACCGGAATTTCTTTCCCGGTTCGACACGGAGGGCTTCAAGGATGTCCTTCTTGAGCATAGATGTCGCCTCGTGAAATGGCGGCCGCGCAGCGGTCGCCGCGCGAAGAATCGGGACAACGGACGCTCAGGTGACAGGCAGCCCCTTCTGCTTCTGAAATTCACGGCGGGTTTCAGCGCCGATGAAGTGGTAGGTCTGCCCTTCGTGCTGCAGGGAGTCGGCAGCGGCGTACTTTGGGAACTGCGTTCCGCTGATCGGGTCGGTGACAGTTTTTCCCTTGAGGTAGAACTGGTTCTGGTGGAGTGCCAGGTAGGTCTGCACGAACTCGACAATCCGGTCGTCAAGCCATTGACCGACGGCCGCTTCATCGACCTGGTCGAGGGGAAACTCCATCCGGCGATGAGGCTCGAATTTCATCAGGATGGGGAGGACGTGCAGGTTGTAGTCCAGGATCACATTGCGGACTTCGAAGTCGGGCAGGGCGGAAAACGTGAGTGCGATCTCGGCGAGCGGCGACTTGAACGCGAACTTTGCGGCCTTCTGCAGCGGCGTGATCGCCGGCCTAACTTGGACTTTCTGGCCGAACTTCTGGGCGAGCGCCTCCAGACGCGGTCCCCAGACTTTCTTCAGCTGTTCGCAGACATCCTGAAACTTCGCAATGCGCTGCTCTTTCGCCTGATGCGCCTGAACTTGTTCCTCCTGGAACTCCTTGATCGATTTTTCAACGGTTGCGAACTCGGCGTCGATTCGGCTGAGAAGTGTAGAGAGATCGGACATGGATGACCTCGATATCGGGAACCTGAATCGCGACGGTGGACCGCCGACGTACGAAAGCCTCAGCGATCAACTTTGCTTCAGCGGCTCCATCCAGAACAGCGACACCTTCCAGGCAGTCGCATCAATAAACAGGCCGGTCGAGGCGAGCTCGGAGCCGCGTCGATCGTAAACTTCCTCAGTGAACAGGTCGACGAGACGCCATTCGTGACTCGTGGAAACGAGGTCGTGGAGTCGCAGGCGACATTGGCTGGCATGCGGGGCATAATTCACGATCACCAGCGCCTGCTCACCCTCCGCTCCGATCCATCGGTACGCAATGAAACAATCGTTCGTCGGGTTTCCGTCCCACGCGGGAGAGCACTCCAGCAGCTGCCAGTGGCCGCTGCGAAAGAGGGGCCGCTTCAGGACGTCGAGCAGCCGGCGGTAAAAGCTCCGGAGTTCTTCGTCGACTGTCTCGGCCGGGGCCCGGCCGAGGTGCGGCGACAAGTGGACTTTCCTCCCCTCGAACTGGCCGTCCTGGAAGAACCGCAGACCGGGCGAGAAGAACGTAATGACCGCTGCGGCTTCATGTGGGCCGTGAGGCAGCGTGGCTGCCGCGCGGGGTTCGTCGTGGTTCTCGAGGAATCTCGCCAGCTTGTTCTGAAATGCGAGATCGGCGTGGAGGTGGCCGCGAACCGGAGCGGCATGCAGATCGCGGAGCCGGTCGTAGAGCCGCTTGTCATACGTGTAGTCAAAGCCCTGCTGCTGCAGTTCCCACTCAAGATCCCAATACACCTCCGCCATCAGGGTGAAACCAGGGACCGCGGCTTTGACGGCCTGAATGGCCTTCGGCCAGAAGAGATCCGGCCGCAGACCCCACGTCCGCTCGAACACGTCCGGTAGCAGCAGCATGGCCATATCGCAGCGGACGCCGTCGCAGAGCTTCGCGATCGTCTGGAGTTCAGCGAGCATCGCCTCCTGAACGGCCGGCGCCGCGTAGTTCAGTTGCAGCGCGTCGGGCCAGCCCGGGAAATAGGGATCTCGACCAAGTGCGAAGATCCGTTCCTCCGATCTCCGCCGGATTCGCACGTAGTTGCGGGGTTGCTCGGCGAGCAGATTCTCATTGCCGGCGATGTAGTATTCGGGATGCGATTCGACCCACGGATGATCGAGCCCGGTGTGATTGGGAACGAAGTCGAGCATCAGCTTGAGGCCGCGGCGGCTCATCCGCGAGCGAAGCCGGCTCAGCGCCGCGTTGCCGCCGAGGCTCGTGTGGACCTGATAGCCGGTAATCGCGAATCCCGATCCGGGAATGTCGTCGTCCATCAAGTCGAGAAGGGTCCGCTCGAATCCGGCCCGCCATTCCGGATTGGTTCGCGACACCTCGCGGCTGGCCGTTCCCGTCTGCCAGACGCTGAGCAGCCAGATCCAGTCAAAGCCGTTGTTCGCCCATTCCTCCAGCGACGCATCGGGGATGTCATCGAGCGTCGCCGGGCGTCCAATCTGACGCGACAGGTCGGTCAACCACGCTCGGGTGTTGACCTGGTACAGCAGCGGGCAGTTCGTCGTGGTCATGGTGCAGAGTTCTCGATCTGAAGCTTGCGACCGAGGTCGATCATCAACTGGGGGCCAATTCGCAGAGTGCCTTCGGTCGGTCGGTCCAGGTCGGCAACCAGCGTCAGGATGGTGGAGAACGTCAGCACGACGGCGATCAATGCCGGCGACCGTCTCGACCGGCTCAGCCCTTCAAGGTAGCCGAGGACTCCCATCGACAGCACCGTCACCACGACAAGGGCCAGCCAGACAATCCCGGGCAGGCGTCCCTGAAGTCCGAACGTGACTCGTTTGGTGTGCAGGTCGATCACGTCGTTGAGCGAACTGATGAACAGTGCGGTCACCGCCGATCGATCCGTCTCGGCCGCCCTCAGGGCGAATGCCCAGAGCTGGTCATGAATCTTTTCCGATTCCTGGATGGCGGGCCACATGGTCTCCGGCGTCCTGGCGTTCATCCGGATCTCGACATACTTGCGAAGCCCGGTCTGAATCCTCGCGCACTGGTCGGGTGGGAGAGTCTGCGAACGCAGGAAACAGGTGCCGATCGCATTGACCTCGTCAATCAGAGCCGACCGTCGTTCTTCGAATCTCGCCCCAGTAAAGCCGAACGTGAACGCCAGAAAGAAGGCGAGCAGACCCAGCGCGGCCGCGGACATGGCGCCGACCGGGGCTTCCTTTTCATCGGGCGTTACATCCCGCCGGAACCGGCCGAGTCGGTAGCCCAGTTCGATCACGCAGTGAACGACAGCCACCGTCAGGGGGAAGAACGCCCACAAAGGAATCGCATCCATCCAGGTGAAGCCAGGCATCAGGCACGCTCCTGATGATCTGGAGAAAGGCCGGTCGGCTCCGGAGACGTCGTCCTCTCGAAACCTGGCAGAGGGGACATCAGCGATCTCCTCCCGCGACCGGCGTGCCCGGCCTCTGGAAGTAGGCGTGGCGTCCTCCCTCGAGCGCCGAATCAGCCGTCATCGAACCGAACAGGTCGAGAATCCGGGCGACGACTCCCGTCCAGCCCGTCTGGTGGCTGGCCCCGAGACCCGCCCCGTTGTCGCCGTGAAAGTACTCATAGAACTGGATGAAGTCGCGCCAATTCGGATCTTCCTGGAACTTTCGCGCGCCGCCATTGACGGGCCGCCGCCCGTGACCGTCCCTGGTGAAGAGGCCCACGAGGCGCCGGCCGATTTCCTCCGCCACCTCGTAGAGGTTCATCAGCCGGCCCGACCCAGTCGGGCATTCGATCAGGAAGTCCTTTCCGAAGTAGGAGTAGTAATTCAGAAGGGCGCGGAGAATCAGCAGGTTGACAGGCATCCAGATCGGACCCCGCCAGTTGGAGTTGCCGCCAAACATCCCGGTATCGGACTCCGAAGGCAGGTATGCGACGTGGTAGTCCTGGCCTCCCGCATTGAAGATGAAGGGGTGTTCCGCGTGATGTTTCGACAGCGACCGGATGCCGTAGTCGCTGAGAAACTCCTGTTCATCCAGCATCCGGGTCAGCACACGCCGCAGTCGCTGCTCGTTGAGGATCGAGGCAAGGCGTCGTCCACGCGCGCCGGTCGGCCGTGGGTCGTGAATGAACTGCACCAGTTCGGGACGTGCGTTGAGGAATCGCTCGAAAGGGATCTGGAGTTCCGGCCGCTTCTGAAAAAGCTTGCCGTCATAGACCGTCGCTGCGCAGAGCGGGAGCAGTCCCACCATGGAACGGACCTTGAGACGTTCCGAGCGGCCGTCAGGGAGGCGGAGGACGTCGTAGAAGAATCCGTCATCGTCGTCCCACATTCCACCTTCGCCGCCGATGCTGTACATCGACGACGAGATCCACAGGAAGTGCTCCGTGAACTTGACGGCCATGTCGGAATAGTCGTCATCGGTCATCGCCAGCTCGGCAGCGATCTCGAGCATGTTCTGGCTGAACAGGGCCATCCATGCAGTGCCGTCCGCCTGTTCGAGGCATCCGCCCGTCGGCAACGGCGCACTGCGGTCGAACACGCCGATGTTGTCGAGACCCAGGAAGCCTCCCTCGAAGACGTTGCGGCCCGTGCGGTCTTTCCGATTAACCCACCAGGTGAAGTTCAGGAGCAGTTTCTGAAAGCAGGATTTCAGCCAGTCTTTGTCCCCCTGGCCGGTTCTTCCCTGGTCGAGCCGATAGGTGAAGATTGTCGACCAGGCATGGACGGGCGGATTGACGTCGCCGAAATTCCATTCATAGGCCGGGATCTGGCCGTTGGGATGCATGTAGCGTTCCCGCAGCATCAGCTTGAGCTGTTGTTTGCCGAATTCGGCATCGACCAGGCTGAGTGCAATGACGTGGAACGCGAGATCCCACGCGGCGTACCAGGGATACTCCCACTTGTCCGGCATCGACAGGATGTCGCCGTTGTACATGTGGTGCCAGTGATCGTTCCGCGGGGCTGTTTTCCGCCCCGGCTTGAACGGGTCGCTGCCGCGTTCCTCGAGCCACCGGTCGACGTCGTAGAAGTAGAACTGCTTCGACCAGAGCATGCCGGCACAGGCCTGTCGGTAGACGAGACGTTCGTCGTCAGAAAGCGTTGACGGCATCAGCGCGTCGTAGAATTCGTCAGCTTCGTGACGCCGTTTCGCCAGGGTGCGTGAGAAGGAACTCCCGAATGGGGCCCACCCGTGCCCCTGCGGCTCCGCCGTGAGTCGCAGGCGAACGACGCGCTCGGCCTGCGCCGGAACATCAAGTTGATAGCGGGCGGCGGCCTTGGTGCCGTTGCCTTCCGGGTTCACGGCGCCCTGCTCCCCGCAGCAGATGGCGCGGTGGAAGGCGTCTTTGACGAATGGAGACCGGTTGGGCACGCCGAAGAGGCGTTCGGAATTGGTCTCGTTTTCAGTGAACAACAGCTCGGGCTCGCCCTCACAGGCCAGGAGATAATCTCCCAGTTGCGAGTGGCGGGCGCGGATGGCGGCGCCTCCGTCAGCCTGCCTGACGGTGGAGAACACCGGTCGCGGTCCGTCAGCCCCCCAGGACCATGTGTTGCGAAACCAGAGCGTCGGCAGAAGCTCAAGGGCCGCGGATTCCGATCCGCGATTCGCGACGGTGATCTGGATCAGAATGTCGTCCGGTCCCTGCTTCGCGTAGTCGACCGTCACGTCGAAATAGCGGTCGTCGTCGAAGATGCCCGTGTCGAGCAGTTCGTACTCCGGATCGTGGCGGTTTCGCCCGCGGTTCGTGTCGACAAGGTCGGGATAGGGATATGCCCTCTGGGGATACTTGTAGACAAACCGCATGGAGGAATGAGTGGGAGTGCTATCGACATAGAAGTAGTACTCCTTCACATCCTCGCCGTGGTTCCCTTCGCTGTTGGTCAGGCCGAACAGTCGCTCCTTCAGGATCGGATCGTTCCGGTTCCAGAGTGCGAGCGCGAAGCAGAGGTACTGCTGGTCGTCAGAGATTCCGGCGAGTCCGTCCTCGCCCCAGCGATAGGCACGCGATCGGGCCTGGTCATGCGAGAAGTAGTTCCAGGCATCGCCGTTGTCGCTGTAATCTTCGCGGACGGTGCCCCATTGCCGCTCGCTGAGGTAAGGCCCCCACTTCTTCCATGCCGCGATCCCCTGCCTGGCCTCATCGAGCCGTGCCGACTCCGCAGACATCTGAACCTCACAGCGGTCGCTCTTCGCCGGCCGGCCCACTCGCGTGAATCGGGCAGGACGCCAGCGGAATGATCCCGCGTCAATGCAGAGCAGTTGCTCGCCAGAGTGCAGGCACGCCGGCGGGTTCACGTGGCTCCGAGTGACGGTTGCAGTACACCTCTCGAACGCCTGAAAGTCGCAACTGAAGTAGAGACTCCACGAAGAGCAGAAAGCCAGGGCGAAGTTGTTCGTCGACCCCTTCGCGAGCGGATCCTCATGCGATTCCGCCGAGTTCCGCCGCTGCACGTCGTTGTATCGTCGCCGCGGAAAAACGTCTCTCACAATCCCGCGATTTTTCTCCGTTCCTGGCGAGATTCTCGCGTGGGAGTCCTGGCCGGCGGCACCAGTCCGACTCCCTCGGGCAGGCATCCCCGGGGGGCCGCAACGGCAATGATCGCCCTGCCGTCATGTTAGCTCTTGCCACTTGCAATCGTCGCTGCCACTGGATTTACTGGCAGGCAGAACGACGCCTTTCTCGAGGAAGCGTTCATGTCTTCAATCAGGGTGCTGGAATGATCTGCACATCGTTTCACTCCCCTCGTCGGCATTGCTCACTGTGGTGCAGCCTGCTGATCGCGGGTTGTTCATCTGCGGCCGCCAGGCCCCAGCCTGAGCCCCCCAAGGTGACCGTCCGCCACCCGGAGTTGCGCCAGGTCGTCGACTCGAAGGACTACAACGGCACGGCGGCGGCTTCCGCGACTGTCGAAATCCGCTCCCGTGTCCGCGGCTACATCCAGGACGTCCATTTCGTGGACGGCCAGAACGTAAAGGCCGGGGAACTGTTGTTTGAGCTCGATCCCAGGCCGTTCCAGCTCGAGATTGACGCCGCCCGGCAGCAGTTGGCTCTGGACCAGGCCCAGCTGGAGGCCTCGCAGCTGGACGAGCAGCGTCAGAAGGACCTGATGGCGAAGATGGCCGGGACCAGGGCCGACCTGGAGAAGGCCGTCGCGACCCGGAAGAGCTGGGAGGCGAAGATCCAGATCGCCCAGGAATTGATCCGCCAGAAAGAGCTGGATCTCGAATACTCCCGCATCACCGCGCCGATCAGCGGGCAGCTCAGCCGGGCGCAGCTTACCAAGGGAAACCTGGTGAACGCCGGAGGTTCCGATCCCTTACTGACGACTCTGGTTGCGATCGACCCGATCTATCTCTACTTCAACGTCGATGAGCGAACGCTCCTGGAATATCGGGCTCATCGCGCCAGCAAAGAGAAGGCCGGCCAGTTGCCGCCCGTGAACGAAGCCGGCATTCCGTTCGAGTTCGGACTCGAGACCGAAACCGGCTTCCCGAACAAAGGCGTGATCGACTTCGCGGAGAACACGATCGAGGCATCCACGGGCACGCTGCAGATTCGCGGGCGGGCCGAAAACGCCGATCGGCGGTATGTGCCCGGTTCGCGGGTTCGCATACGCATCGCCACGGGTGATCCGTATGAGGCGGTCTGCGTCCCGGAGATCTCGATTCTCAGCGACCAGGACAAGAAGTACGTCCTGACTCTGAACGCGGAAAAGGTGGTGGTCCGGCGGGACGTGCTGTTGGGAACGCTGCTGGATGACGGAATGCAGGTCATCCGGACACCCCCGGATTCGAAAACGCCGCTGACGCCTGACGACCTGGTGATCACGGTGGGGTTGCAGCGGGCGCGGATCAACTATCCCGTGCAGCCGATGAACGAGCAGGGAGAGGCGCTCGCGCTCGCGAAGTAGGCCGGTCGAGTCGCTGTTCGTGAGGCTGTCTTCGATAGGTCCTGCGCAGGAACGCGCTGCATGCTCTCGCATTTCTTCATCGATCGTCCGATCTTCGCGACGGTGCTCTCGGTCGTGATCGTGATCGTGGGATCGATCGCGCTGATGGGGCTGCCCATTGCCCAGTATCCGGACGTGGCCCCGCCCACCGTGCAGGTGACGGCGAACTACCCGGGGGCCAACGCGGCCACCGTCGCCGAAACCGTCGCGACGCCGATCGAACTCGAAATCAACGGCGTCGAGCGCATGCTCTACATGGGCTCGAAGTCGACGAACGACGGCCAGATGAACCTGGACGTCACCTTTGAGCTGGGGACGAACCTCGACACGGCCCAGGTGCTGGTTCAGAACCGCGTGGCTGTCGCCGAAGCGAAGCTGCCGGAAGAAGTGAAACGCACCGGGGTGACGACGAAGAAGAAGTCGCCCAGCATCCTGATGTGCGTCAACCTGATCTCACCCGGTAACAAGTACGACCAGCTGTATCTCAGCAACTATGCCGCGCTAAACGTGAAGGATGAGCTGGCGCGGATTAAGGGGGTCGGCGACGTCGCGTACCTGGGGCCTCGCGATTACAGCATGCGGGTCTGGCTCGACCCCAACAAGCTCGCAACCCGACAGATGACCGTCGCCGAAATCATCAAGGCGATCAGGGAACAGAACGTCCAGGTGGCCGCGGGCCGACTCGGGGCGCCTCCGATTCCCGAAGGAGCGACCATCGGATTCCAGCGTCCGATCAATACGAAAGGACGGTTGTCGACGGCCGCGGACTTTGAGGACATCGTCGTCCGCTCGGGCGACGCCGGGCAGCTCGTCTACCTGCGGGACGTCGTGCGCGACCGCGTCAAGGACGCGCAGGGCAACATCGTTTCGGCGGGCGTCGAACTCGGCGCCAAGAACTACGACGTCAACAGCTATCTGGATGGCGAGCCGTCGGTGACGCTCGCGGTGTTTCAGCTCCCCGGCTCGAATGCCCTGGAAACGGCCAAGGCGATCAGGGCCAAGATGGACCAGCTCGCCGAGAGCTTTCCCGCGGGCGTCGAGCATCGCATCGAATATGACACGACTGTCTTCGTTGAGGAATCGATCAACAGCGTGTACCACACACTGATCGAGGCGATCATCCTCGTCTTCATTGTCGTGCTCGTGTTCCTGCAGAACTGGCGGGCGACGGTCATCCCGATGGTCGCGGTGCCGGTGTCGCTGATCGGCACATTCGCGGCCATGTCATTCCTCGGATTCTCGCTCAACAACCTGTCGCTCTTCGGCCTCGTGCTGGCGATCGGCATCGTCGTGGATGACGCGATCGTTGTGGTCGAAAACGTCGAGCGTTTGATGGCCACCGGCATGTCACCGCGGGAGGCCAGCCGGCAGGCGATGAATGAAGTGACCGGTCCGGTGATCGCGATTGCACTCGTCCTGTGCGCCGTGTTCGTCCCGACTGCCTTCATGGCCGGCATCTCCGGGCAGTTCTACCGTCAGTTCGCCCTGACGATCGCGGCATCGACGGTGATCTCGGCATTCAATTCACTCACGCTCAGCCCCGCATTGTGCGCCCTGATGCTCAAGCCGCACGCCCACGGTGAACATGCCAAACGTCCCGATGCCCTTCCGCGGCTTGCGATCGTGCTGATCGGAGTGCTCATTGCCAATATGTTTCTGGCGGCGCCGATCGCCCGGGCCATGGGGTATGAGATCGCAGGTCACGACGGCGAGTCGCACAATCCGCCGCCGGCCTGGTTAACGCCCCTGGTGCTGCTGGTCGGAGGCGTGCTCGGGTACGTCGCGGCGGTCGCCATCAACAAGGCCCTGGCCGTTTTCTTCAACCTCTTCAACAAGGCATTCGACGTCTCCATCGCGGCCTATGGCGGCGTTGTCCACCTGTTGCTGCGGCTGTCGGTGATCGTGTTGCTGGTCTACGGCGGCCTCATGGCGGCGACCGTGTACGCGGCGACAACGGTTCCCCAGGGATTTATCCCGGAGCAGGATAAAGGCTACCTGATCGTCAACGTCCAGCTTCCTGACGGGGCGAGCCTGGCGCGGTCGGACGCCTTGATTCGCAGGTTGAGCAAGGTGGTGCGGGAGACGCCGGGTGTGGCGCACACGATCGACCTCGCGGGGTATTCGACCGTGCTCAGCACGAACATCAGCAATGCCGGTGGGATGTTCGTGATTCTGAAACCTTTTGAAGAACGGGCCGGGCATAGCGATGTCAGCGCTCCGTCGATTCTCTCGGCGCTCCGCAAGGAGTTTCAGAATTTCCCGGAGGCCCAGATCGCCATCTTCGGAGCCCCGCCGGTGGAAGGTCTGGGGAGCACCGGCGGCTTCAAGATACAGATTCAGGATCGCCGCAACGCTGGGCTCAAGGCCCTGCAGGGGGGCGTTCAGAACCTCGTCGAACAGGGGATGTCGACCTACGGAGGCCAGTTGAGCGGGCTGTTCAGTACCTTCAGCGTCACGCAGCCGCAGGTGTTCCTTGATATCGACCGCGAGAAAGTGAAGTCCGAGGGGGTCTCGCTTGAGGACGTGAACCTGACGCTGCAGACATTCCTTGGCAGCTCGTATGTGAATGATTTCTCGTTCCAGAATCGCAGCTGGCAGGTGAACGTGCAGGCCGATCCGGCCTTCCGGATGCAGGCGGCCGACATCGGCCGCCTGGAAGTGCGTAACGACCGCGGCCAGCGCGTTCCGCTGAGCACGCTGCTCACGATTCGAGACGTGACCGGCCCCGCGATCGTCAATCGGTATCAGCTCTATCCGTCGGCGGAACTTTCGGGCAACACGCAGCCGGGCGTCAGTTCGGGACAGTCAATCGAAATCATGGAGACGCTCGCCAGGGAACAGCTGCCGACGACGCTCGGTTCCGAATGGACCGAACTGACGTACCAGCAGATCCTGGCGTCGAAGGATCTGCTCACCAAGCTCGTGTTTCCGCTGGCCGTGGTGTTCGTGTTCCTGGTGCTCGCGGCCCAGTACGAAAGCTGGACTCTACCGGCCTCAATTCTGCTGATCGTGCCGATGTGCATCCTGGCGGCGCTGGCAGGCGTCGTGATTGCGAAGCTCGACAACAACATCTTTGTCCAGATCGGGCTGGTCGTGCTCGTGGGGCTCGCGGCCAAGAACGCCATCCTGATCGTCGAGTTCGCCAAGCAGCTGCAGGACCAGGGGCACCCACTCCTGACGGCGACGGTCGATGCCTGCAAGCTCCGGCTGCGGCCGATCCTGATGACGTCGTTCGCCTTCATCCTTGGCGTGGTCCCGCTCGTCCTTGCCAAGGGGGCGGGGGCGGAAATGCGGGCCACACTGGGAATCGCCGTATTCAGCGGAATGCTCGGAGTCACGGTCTTCGGCATTTTGTTCACGCCGGTGTTCTACTTCGTCATTCGCAAGCTGACCGGGAACTCCGGGACTGCGAAACCGCCTGAGCCCCACCCGACAAACCCTGTCCCGCACGAGGCGCATGAACCGGCCCCGGTCGGCTGAGTGGTCATCGACAGAAGGAATCTCCGTCTGCGACCGCGGTTCGGTCGTCCGTGCCCGCCGGTGCGACCCGAAACCGTCTGCAGAATCATGAACCTGAGAGATGAAAGAGAGACATGCCGACGCCCGCTACCAAAGGCCAATCCGGAATGCAGAGCCTGAAATCCGATGCGCTGACCAGGGAAGAGCTGCGTCTGATCCATGCGTGGTGGCGTGCCGCGAACTACCTGTCGGTCGGACAGATCTATCTCTTTGACAACCCCCTGCTGAAAGAACCGCTGACTCTCAAACACGTCAAGCCGCGGCTTCTGGGGCACTGGGGAACTACGCCGGGGTTGAACTTTATCTATGCCCACCTGAACCGCGTGATCAAACGCGACAGCCTGAGCGTTCTGTATATCGCCGGTCCGGGGCACGGCGGTCCGGGGCTCGTCGCCTGCAACTACCTCGAAGGAACTTACAGCGAGGTCTACCCGAATATCACGGAAGACTGCGCGGGCATGAAGCGACTGTTCAAGCAGTTCTCATTTCCCGGCGGAATTCCCAGCCACGTGGCGCCGGAGACTCCCGGTTCGATTCACGAGGGGGGCGAACTGGGGTACGCGCTGTCGCATGCTTTCGGCGCGGCGTTCGACAATCCCGACCTGATCGTGGCGTGCGTCATTGGAGACGGGGAAGCGGAAACGGGGCCTCTCGCCACCGGCTGGCATGGCAACAAGTTTCTGAATCCTGCCCGCGACGGCGTCGTTCTGCCGATCCTGCATCTCAACGGTTACAAGATCGCCAATCCCTGCGTCCTGGCTCGTATCAGTCACGACGAACTCGAATCGCTGATGAAGGGATACGGCTACACGCCCTACTTTGTCGAAGGCAGCGATCCCGAGAAGATGCACCAGCAGATGGCCGAGACGCTCGACCTGGTCGTAGCTGAAATCAAGTCGATCAAGGCAGAGGTCCGGAACGGATCGACCCGGCGCCCGTTGTGGCCGATGATCGTCCTTCGGAGTCCGAAAGGCTGGACTGGGCCGAAGGAGGTCGACGGCAAGAAAACGGAAGATTACTGGCGGTCTCACCAGGTGCCGATGGGCGATATGGCCCACCCCGGACACGTCAAGATCCTGGAAGACTGGCTTCGCAGCTACAAGCCGGAAGAGCTGTTTGACGGCGACGGACGCCTGGTCGAAGAGCTGCGCGAGCTCTCCCCCACAGGCGAGCTGCGGATGAGCGCCAACCCGCACGCAAACGGCGGCGTCCTGCTCAGGGATCTCCGTCTCCCGGATTTCCGCGACTACGCGGTCCCGGTGACGTCTCCCGGCGCCGGCAACGCCGAATCGACGCGGGAAATGGGCCGCTTCCTGCGGGACGTGATGAAGCTGAACCTGGACTCTGCCAACTTCCGGCTGTTCAGTCCGGACGAGAACAACTCCAACCGCTGGCAGGACGCGCTGGAAGTGACCAATCGCACCTGGATGGCCGAGAAATATGACTACGACGACCATCTCGCCTGCGATGGCCGGGTGATGGAGATGCTGAG
Source organism: Caulifigura coniformis (assembly GCF_007745175.1). Lineage (GTDB taxonomy): Bacteria > Planctomycetota > Planctomycetia > Planctomycetales > Planctomycetaceae > Caulifigura > Caulifigura coniformis. The sequence goes on from NZ_CP036271.1 coordinate 6,205,820, forward strand.
CGAGCATCAATGCCAGGGATGGCTCGAAGGCTACCTGCTCACGGGGCGGCATGGCTTTTTCTCCTGCTATGAAGCCTTCATTCACATCATCGATTCGATGTTCAACCAGCACGCCAAATGGCTGAAGGTGTGCAATCAGATCCCCTGGCGGAGGTCGGTCGCGTCGCTCAACTATCTGTTGTCGAGCCACGTCTGGCGGCAGGATCACAATGGATTCAGCCATCAGGATCCCGGCTTTATCGACCACGTCGTCAACAAGAAAGCGGAGGTGATCCGTGTCTACCTTCCGCCCGATGCGAACTGCCTGCTGTCGGTGACTGATCACTGCCTTCGCAGCCGCAACTACATCAATGTGGTGGTTGCCGGAAAGCAGCCGGCGCCGCAGTGGCTCACGATGGACGAGGCGGTCAAGCACTGCACGGCCGGCATCGGCATCTGGGAGTGGGCCAGCAACGACAAGGGGTATGAGCCCGACGTCGTGATGGCCTGCTGTGGAGATGTCCCGACCCTGGAAACTCTGGCGGCCGTCGACCTGCTGCGACGTCATCTGCCCGATCTCAAGGTCCGCGTGGTGAACGTCGTCAACCTGATGAAGCTCCAGTCGGACCGGGAACATCCGCATGGGCTCACGGATGCCGAGTTCGACGTCCTGTTCACCAGGGACAAGCCGGTGATCTTTGCGTTTCACGGTTATCCCTGGCTGATTCACCGGCTGACCTACCGCCGCACGAATCACAACAACCTGCATGTGAGGGGTTACAAGGAGGAGGGGACGACGACGACCCCGTTCGATATGTGCGTGCTCAATCAGATCGATCGCTTCCATCTGTTCGCGGACGTGATTGACCGGCTTCCGCAACTCGGCTCGAAGGCCGCATACGCCAAGCAGGCGATTCGCGACCGGCTGCTCGACCACAAGTCGTGGATCGAGGAGCACGGCGAAGATCACCCCGATATCGTCGGCTGGCGGTGGAGCGGCACCCCAGCGTCGGTCGCTCGGTCATCGACCGAAGGCGATAACGTCTGAAACGGACGACTCCCTGGCGGTCCTTCCCCTGACTGGAGCGAACCGTGAGTGTTTCGTCCGAACTTCATCATGGTCTCGGACGCATTCGTCGTCGTTCCAGGGGGCATCGGAACGGTGCTGGAAACCATGATGATCTGGCAGCTGCTGCAGGTGCGAAGAATGAATGAGTGCCCGCTGATCCTCGTCGGCCCGATGTGGCAGGGACTGATCGAGTGGAGCCGGTCGGCCATGCTGAGGCCCGAGTTCCCGCTCGCCAGTCCGGAAGATTTCGAGATCCCGCTCTGTGTGACGGATGGTCAGGCCGCGATCGATCAGTTGCGAGCTCACCACGCGGCCTGGCAGGCGACAGCCAATGCGTGAATGGCATCAGGGGATTGCGTCGACCGTGACAGGCGTGTCAGCCGCTCGACCCTCTATCATTCCACTCGCGAATCAAATGCCGTCCCATGCCGATCGACAGCCGTAAAGACATGACAGGAACCGCTGTGGTGGAGCGGACTCATTTTCCGTGAGACATCGATGAGCCCTTCAGAGATCGTCACGTATCTCAAGAACTCCGTCCGGGTGTTCCGCGATTTCACCGCGGACGAGCTGCAAACCCTGGTCGATGGCTCGCAGGCGAAATCCTTCGAGACCAGCGAGTTCATCCTGCACCAGGGACACGAAGCACGGTGTTTCGGGGTCGTCCTCGGCGGGACCATCGACGTCTCGATTCCGGGCGAAGGAGGAGTGCGGAAGTCGCTCGGCCTGCTGCGCGTCGGCGAGACGTTCAACGAATTTGCGCTGATGACGGGCGACGCCATGCCAGCCGACTTGATCGCCCGGTCGCGCTGCGACGTCCTCTTGATTCCTGTGGCGCAGTTTCAGTCGATCATCCTCACGAAGCCGGAGTCGATCCACGCCCTCTCGAAGACCATTGCGAACCGCATCCAGTCGGTCCTTGCAGATCCGCAATCCGCCGCGGCAGTAAATCGCACTGTTGAAGACCCTTACGGTCTGCAGCTCAAAGGAGAGCGAGCCGAAAAGATCCTCGTCATCAACTGCGGCTCGTCCTCGCTCAAGTACACCTTCTACGACACGGCCGACGAATCCCGCACGGTCCGTGGCAAGGTCGAACGCATCGGCATCAGCGGCACGCGACTCCGTCAGCAGGGCGCGGGCGGCGAAATCGAACGGCAGCTCTCCACGGCCGGATTTCCCGAAGCGTTCGAAGCCATGGTGGCCGAACTCACCTCCCATGGTGCCGGAGTGATCCACGGTGCCGGCGACGTGAGCGTTGTCGCCCATCGTGTCGTTCACGGCGGCGAGAAATTCACAGAAGGGACACTGATCACTGAGGACGTTCTCGCAGACATTGAAGCCCTGAATTCCCTGGCCCCTCTGCACAATCCGGTGAATGTCGCCGGCATCCGCGAGATGCGACGGTTGTTCCCTGCGGCGCCGCATATCGCCGTGTTCGACACCGCCTTTCACCATACGCTCCCCGCCTTTGCCTACTTGTACGGGCTCTCCTACGAGTACTACGAAAAACATGCCATTCGGCGCTATGGTTTCCACGGAACCTCGCACCAATATGTCAGCCTGCGGACCGCGCAGTTTCTGAACCGCCGGCCGAACGAACTCCGCCTCGTCTGCTGTCACCTGGGCAATGGATCGTCGGTATGCGCCATCGATCACGGCCGCTCAATGGATACGTCGATGGGGTTCACACCGGCCGAAGGGCTGATCATGGGGACGCGGTGCGGCGATATTGATGCGGGCGTGATCGCGTTTCTCGAGAGGAACGAGCACCTCACGGCGACGCAGACCGAAGATCTCCTCAACAGGAAGAGCGGACTCCTGGGCCTGTCGGGCATCTCCAGCGACATGCGCGAAGTGCAGCAGGCGGCCGAGGAAGGCAACCCGCGCGCCCTGGTCGCCCTGAAGGCGTACTGCTACCGCGTCCGGAAGTACATCGGCGCCTATGCGGCTTCGATGGGAGGAATGGACGCCGTCGTCTTCACCGGTGGGATCGGGCAGGGGAGCGCGGCAGTCCGGGCGATCGCGTTGCAGGGCCTCGACTGCATGGGCGTCGTCCTCGACAGGCAGCGAAATCGCGAAGCTGACGGCTTCGGCGACGTCCAGCGGATCTCGACCGACGATTCCCCCGTCAACGTCCTTGTCGTGCCGGCCGACGAAGAGCGAATGATGGCGAGAGAGGCGCTCCGCACCCTCAGCCGCTCGTACCTGACACAGGCGATCACCGCGCGGAACCAGCAGCCGTTCCCGGTCGAGGTGTCGGCGCATCACATCCATCTCGCGCAGGAGCATGTCGATCGGCTCTTCGGGCACGGGCATCAACTCACGCGAATCTCCGATCTGTCGCAGCCTGGGCAGTACGCATGCCAGGAGCAGCTGACGATCGTTGGACCAAAAGGACGCATTGAACGCGTCCGCGTCCTGGGTCCGGCACGAAAGCAGACGCAGATTGAGATCGCCATGACCGAGCAGTTCCGGCTCGGAATCCATCCTCCGATTCGTGAGAGCGGCGATATCGCCGGCACGCCTGGCTGCACTCTGGAAAGCACGACGGGACGGATTGAAGTGGAGTGCGGTGTGATCTGTGCGATCAGGCACATTCACATGACTCCCGAAGATGCGCTCCGTTACGGAGTGCGCGACAAATCCATCGTGCGGGTGCGGATCGCGGGCGATCGGGAACTGGTGTTTGGCGATGTCCTCGTTCGCGTCGATCCGGCATTTCGGCTCGCCATGCATATCGACACCGACGAGGCGAACGCCGCCAATGTCAGGACCGGCGCGCAGGGATACATCGTGGACATCCAGGGGGAAGGCTGAGGCTCCATTGAAGGCTTCCCTTGCCGGGATATCGGACGCGATCTCGTGGGCCCTCCATGGGGTTCGCGAACGGTTGCGCGACGTGTTTGTCTGCTCGCTGGCGTTCGAGATTCTGAATCTCGCCGTGCTTGCGCCTCTTGCTGCCGCCGGCTTCCGCCTGTTGATGCAGCGCTGGGGCAGGGCCTCCGTCGGCAACTTCGAGATCGCGTTGTTCCTGCTGTCGCCTCCCGGACTGGCCGCCCTCGTCGGCATCGGCAGCCTGATCGTTGCGACGCACTTCCTGGAGGTGGCGGGGTTGATGCGACTTCTGGCGGACCGGCGACTGCACTGGTGGTCGGCTTTCGGCAGCGCGGCCGGGCTGTTCTATCGCATCGTTCAGCTCGGGCTCAGGCAGGTCGCCGTCTATCTGTTGCTGGCAGTCCCGTTCCTCGCGGCGATCGGCATCGTCTACCTGTCGCTCTGGTCCGGCCGCGACCTGAACGGCCTGATCATTCTCCGACCCGCGGAGTTCTGGATTGGCGCCGGGCTCGGGGCGGCCATTGCGGGGATCTATGTGCTGCTTGCGGCCCGGCAGTTTCTGCGATGGCTCTTTGCCATCCCGGTCCTGCTGTTCGAGTCTTCGCAGTCGTCCCGCGCGGCTCTCCAGCGCAGCACCGAACTGACGCGCGGCCGACTTCCGGTGCTGGCGGCCGCAATCGCCTCCTGGGGATTCATTCAGGTCTGTTCCGCGGGACTCGTCGTCGCCCTTGCCAAGATCGTTGCGGAGTGGATCCTCGGCAGGATCGGGAATTCACTGACAGTCGCGCTCCCCGTCACCGCGGTGCTGCTCCTGGCGAATGCGGCTGTCCTCATGGCATTATCGATGTTTGGGTGGGCAACCTTCTCGGCGCTGGTGCTGGGGTTGTACAGGCAGGCCGCCGGAGAAGTCCTCATTGCCAGGGAAGCGATTCTGCCTGAAGAGCTTCCGTCGCGGATTCCACTGCGATGGGTCGCTGTCACGGGGCTCGTGGCGCTCTGCGTCGGCGGACTGATCGTCAGCGGCGGATTGCTGGGTCAATTGCAGCTTGGCGAAGCCGTGCAGATCACGGCTCACCGGGCCGGTGCGCTGCGCGGACCTGAGAACAGTGTGGCGGCCGTGCGGCAGGCCATTGCGGATCGGGCCGACTGGGCCGAAATCGACGTGCAGCGCACGGCGGATGACAAACTGGTGGTGATGCACGACATCGACCTCGCCCGGATCGGAGGCGGCAAGCGCAGGGTCGATCAGGCGACCCTCGCGGAAATCCAGTCGCTCGATATCGGAAGTCCGTTTGGACCGCAGTTCGCCGGCGAAAAGGTTCCCACCTTTGCAGAAGTGCTCGCGGCCGCCGGCAGGGAACTCCGGTTGAATGTCGAACTCAAGCCGCACGGCAGGGGCGATGTCGGGCCTCTGACGGAGAGGGTGGTGGCGGCGATCCAGAATGCGGGGCTCGTCGATCGCTGCCGAATCTGCTCGCAATCGTATGAGAGCCTGCAACGGGCCCTCGAACTCGAGCCGCGGTTGCAGGTCGGCTTTATCGCCGCCGTCGCAGTGGGCGACCTGGCCCGGCTGGATGTGGACTTCCTGATGGTCGGCGCCGATCGGGCGAAGCGAGCCCTGATCGATCGGGCCGCCCTCCAGGAGATGGAGGTTCACGCGTGGACGGTGAACTCGGCCGATCAGGTGGCGCCGTTGATCGACGAGGGAGTCGCCAACATCATTACGGACGATCCCGTGTTGATTCGGCAACGTCTGAACGAAGTGCAGGCGCTCAGCCCGGTCAACCGGCTGCTCCTGCGTGCCCGTCATGAACTGATGCGCTGAACGCGATCCCGGGGCCTATTCCACCTTCGGGGTCCTGGCCTTGCGCAGCGCTTCCACGTAGGCCTGCGGGAGCATCTCGTTCGTCCACCACCTCGGTCGCTCAGAGTAGATCCAGACATACTCGTCGCTGACATCCAGCGCGGAGCGGACGGCCGATTCGAACGCGTCGGGCGTGAAATGGTTGGTGGAGAAGTTCTCGAGATCCCAGCCGCCCCGGCGGTGGTCGATCCACAGGCCGAAGCCGGCGGAGACCTGCCGCTGATACTTCTCCGGAACAGCCGTCTGCTTGAGGGCCGTCTTCGTGATGCTGTCGTGCGCCTCCTGAAACTGCTTCCGATCCTTGTACGGATAGGAAAACTCCCAGCCGTCGACGACGACGGTCTCCGGCGCGCAGGCATCCAGAACGCCGTCGAGAAAGTCGGCCAGGAGACCATACGGCGCCGTGGAACGATCGCGCGGCGTGTCGGCCCGCCGGAAGCTCATCTCGTAGCCGAACGTCAGCAGGATCGTGATGTCCGCGAACTCGCGATTGATCGACTGAATCCACTCCCGGCCCCGTTGGCGAACTTTGGTCCGGTAGTCATCGAACGATCTCGCGTCGCGGTTCTTGTGCTGGCGGTAATCGAACAGCGTGACGGCCCCGTCGTACTGTTCGGTGTCGAACATGAAGCCCTTGCAGCCTCCCTCTCGGGCGATGCGCGCGGCGACGGCGAAGTTGTTGAGCACGCTGGTCCAGGCCTTGTCGTCAAACCAGTCGACTTTGCCGGGGGTCACGTTCACCCTCAGGAAGCGATCGGTGAATCGCTGGAACGGCGTCGCCTTCAGGTCGTCGATCGCCTGCCGGAAGTCATCCACTGTGAACTTCCGATCGCCCCAGACTTCCCAGGAAAGCTGTTCACCCATTGCAGTTTTGGCGTGGAACACCAGCCCATCGAAGGGGAGCTTCTCCATCGCCTCGATATTCGCCCGCATGAACTTCGTATCCGGCTCGTCCCATCCCCATTCGATGATCTTCTTTCCCCGGATCGCCTCCTTTGCGGGAACGGTCTGTGCCCCGGCCGGGGCGACCACGACGAGGCACAGCCAGGTCAACAGCAGGACGAGCACTGTTGCTCGTTGGCGAAACACGTTGCCCGGCTTCGAGATCATGATTCGATATCCGAAAGGAGGCATCAGCATCGGACTTTCGGCGAGAATACGGACTGAAGCCCGGTCCCGCACGTGCCTGCGAGGAATCCGCTTCTGCGGCTCGCCCTGTCTCCTGTTCACCGAAATCTTCTTGACGGGGCCGTTGTCTTCGTGTATTTAACCAAAGAGGTAAATAACCGATTGGTTTAATAGTGATGCTGGAAGACCCACTCAGCGCGACCTTCGCGGCCCTTGCCGATCCGACACGTCGGGCGATCCTGTCCCGGCTGTCGAAAGGCGAAACGTCCGTCAGCGACATCGCGAAACCCTTTGCGATGTCGCTTCCCGCCGTCACCAAACATCTCAAGGTGCTGCAGCGCGCCGGCTTGGTCTCCCAGGGGCGGCGAGCCCAATGGAGGCCCTGCCGGCTCGATCCCAGGCCACTTCGTGAAGTGGCCGACTGGGTCGAGCAGTACCGGCAGATGTGGGAGCAACAGCTCGACCGCCTGGAAGACTTCCTCCGGGAGCTCCAGGAGGCCCCGGCGAAAGCGGCTCCTCCCAAGCAGGCTGTACCGAAACGTAAGTCGAAGTGAGAGCCATGTCAGTTCCAGAAACGAGGTATCTGTGATGCAAACGGCGAACACTGTATTTCCTTCCGGCGGCGCGGCTGGCGAGGTCCACATCGTTCGGACGATCCATGCGCCGCGCGATCGAGTTTTCGCAGCCTGGACGACCCGGGAGGCGCTCGAACGCTGGTATGCCCCACATGGCTGCACGATCCGGTTTCGCAGCTACTCCCCTGCGCCCGGTGGAACGCTGCTCAGCTGCATCACGACCCCGGACGGCCATGAATGCTGGTGCACCGGTGAGTACGAAGTCTTTTCTCCGCCGGACAGGCTGGTGATGACGATGTCGGTCTGCGACCGGGATGGAAACATTGTTGAGCCCACGGTCGTCGGCATGGACCCCGCCTGGCCCGTCACGACGCGGGTCACGGTCCTGTTCGAAGACCTCGGGGCCTCGACCCGCATCACCCTGCACCAGACGGTCGATGAATCGCTCGCCAAGCGGACCGGAGCCCATCCCAGCTGGCTGCAGATGCTCGATCGCCTGGACGAGCAACTGGCGGCCTGAGTCGAGTTGTCGGAGGCCGCCGGGGGGCCGGCGATCCTCGACGCTGGCTTAAGCTGACCGGCAAAATGCTGTCACAGGAAGAGCCGGATTCCGCCTGGCTCAGTCCGGGCCGTTCGCCGCGCCGTTCGCGTGCATGCGAACGGCAGTTCGGCGAGGCGTGTCCGGGACGACATTCGTCGTCGGCACGTCATTTTCCTGTCACCGGAGGCTGCACAGCATGAACGTTCGTCAGTGCCTGATCGCGTCGATTCCGGCGGCGATCGTCGCCGGAGTCTGGCTGTCGGGGTGGGAAGCGCCCGCCGAAGAGTCGGGACGTCCTGTTGCACTCAGAATGGACGGCCTCGGGCCCCATCGTCGCGAGGTCACGGCTGCGAATGCCGAGGCGAAGCAGTGGTTCAACCAGGGGCTGATGCTCCTGTACGCCTTCAACCACGACGAGGCGATTCATGCGTTCCGGGCGGCCGTCGACGCCGACCCCGGATGCGCCATGGCGCACTGGGGCATCGCTCTCGCGGTCGGGCCGCACATCAATTTCCCATTGATGACGCCCCAGAAGTCGGCGCTGGCCTGGAGCGAGCTGCAGCTCGCGCGGCAGCACTCCGCGAACGGAACGGAAGTCGAAAAGGCGCTCATCGAGGCCCTGGCCTCGCGGTATGCGGAGAAACCGCCTGAAGACCGTGTTCCCCTGGACAAAGCCTATGCGGAGGCGATGCAGAGGGTCTGGCAGAAGTTTCCAGGCGATGCGGATGTCGGGGCGCTCTACGCCGAAGCGGTGATGGATCTCCGTCCGTGGGATCTCTGGCCGACTGATGGGGAAGCCCGTCCCGAACGGGAGACGGCCATCGCTGTGCTCCGGAAGGTTCTCGAGCTTTCGCCCGCGCATCCCCTGGGATGCCACCTGTATATCCATGCGGTCGAAGCGGGCCCGAACCCCGGAGAGGCGTCGGAGGCGGCTGACCGACTGCGCACGGCTTCGCCCGGACTGGGGCATCTGGTTCATATGCCATCGCACATCGATGTGCGGACGGGGCGCTGGCAACAGGCGGTGGAGGCCAATGAACGGGCGATCCGCGCCGACAACGACTATCGCGGCCGTCGTCCGGAACAGGACTTCTACCGCATCTACATGGCACACAATCGCCACATGCTGGCGTTCGCGGCCATGATGCAGGGGCAGAGCGCCCGGGCCGAGGCTGAAGCCCGGCAGATGCTCGCGGACATTCCCGAGAGCTGGCTGGCGGTGCCCGAGAACCTGGCGATGGCGGACGGCTTTTTTGCCGCGCCGATCAAGGTGCTGGTGCGGTTCGGGAAATGGGACGCCGTTCTGGCAGAGCCCGAACCGGTCGGCAATCGTCCGATTGCCCACGCGCTGTGGCGGGAGGCCCGGGGCGTGGCGCTGGCCGCAAAGGGGCAAGTGGCTGAGGCGCGGGCCGAGCAGCGGCGATTCCGGGACGCCGTCAGGGCGGTGCCCGAGGAGGCGCGGTTCGGAAACAATTCCGGGATCGATCTGCTCAAGGTGGCGGATGCGCTTCTGGAGGGGGAGATCCTGGTGAAGGAAGGGAAGATGGAAGAGGGGATCGCGAAACTGCGCGAGGCGGTCCGACTGGAAGACCTGCTGCGGTACGACGAGCCTCCCGGCTGGATCATTCCGGTCCGGCATGCCCTCGGAACCTGGCTGATCAAAGCCGGGAAGCCAGAAGAAGCGGAAGCGGTCTACCGAAAGGATCTGGAGACCTGGCCCCACAACGGCTGGTCACTGTTCGGCCTGTCTCAGTCGCTGGACCGGCAGGACAAGATGGACGACATGCGGCTGGTTCGCGCGCGGTTTCAGGAGGCCTGGCGCTCCGCGGATGTGGAGTTGAAGTCGTCCTGCTTCTGCCAGACTGAAACGCCCTGAAGGGGCATGGCGGCCTGGCGGAGCAAGAACGGCAGTAGCAAGACGTTCGGGGCCAGGGGGTGGTGCTGTTTTCTTGCCCTGTTTCCCCGTGGACTTTGAGAATGATGCCTGGCCGTGCCCCGGCGCCGGCGGTTTGGGCGGACCGGCCGGTCAGGTTCGAGTGTGCGATGTGGTTCTTCGTGGTCGTGTGCATTTTTCCCTCCAATACAGCGTGAGGGGTTGCGCACGGCCCGGGTGGGAGTTTTCCTGAGGGGAAATGCGGCCGGAACGCGAAGCAGCCCGGCTGGTTCACTTCAAAAGGAAGCCCCATCGTTGGTTCCGGCGAATCTCCGGGGCCGGGCCCGTCGATCACCGACCAGCCGGGCTGCCTGAGAGGCGACGGCCCCGAAAAGCCGCCAGGGCGAGTCACTTTCTCACAACAGGTCGTCTGTCGTCACCGCAGGGCATTTTGCGGCAACGACGAACTGGCCCATCTTGAGAAAGTGACCAGCCTTGCGCGCAACTCTCAGGCACGGGCGGGGATCGGGAACAGTGCGGAGGTGTTTGACGCCGAGGGGGGCAAGGAGGGCGCGATGTGTGGGTGGTACTGTACTCCTCGCCCTCTTTCTTCCCCCTGAAGTCTTGCGGAGGGATCGGGAGAACGTGGGTGGTGCGGATATGGAGTCGGCCGGGTCCGGGGTGTGTGACGACAGGTTGACGGTGGTTGTGTTCATGGGATCCTCCATCATGACGGGGGCGGTTGCGCGGGTGGGCCCCGTACTCGGTACTCGATACTCGGAAGTGCTTTGGAGGGTGGGGATTGGGGTGGGGTGAGTCACTTTTTGAAGTCGGTCGTCTTTCGTCTCCGCAAGTCCTTCTGCGGCAATGACGCACGCCAACGGCGAATTGGCCCATCTTGAAGAAGCGACCAGCCCTGGAAAAGCCGCAGGGACTCTTGGAAACGCGGGCCCTTTCCGTTACTTTACGCGGCCCAAAACAGATTCTCTACGGCCCGCAAGTGTGTTGGCGGGCGGTAAGTGTTGATCGTACATCGACTTGCGGCAAAGACGGCCATGAGCACCCTGAAGAAGAACAAGCGGATCAAGCTCGCCAAGCAGCTCGAGATTTATGGCGACCTGAAGCCGACGACCGGAAACAGCATTACCCGTCGCGGTAAGGCGAAGTACCTCGGAGGCAACGGCCGCAAGACGACCGGCATCTCCCGTCGGGTCTTCAAGAAGAACCTTCAGTGCGTTCGCGTGCAGGAAGACGGCATCGTCGTGCGTCGCCGGGTTCCGGTCAGCCTGCTGCGGAGCGGCCTGGTGCTGAAGCCGATTGTTCGCGAGCCGTTCACCATCGACGAGCCGATCCGCTCGGAAACCCCGAAGAAGGGGGAGGCCAAGAAGGGCGACAAGAAACCCGAAGCCAAAAAGGCCGAGGCCAAGACGAAGAAGGCCGAACCGAAGAAGAAGTGAGTCGGCGACGACTTTCAGAGGCGAAATTCCAGCATGGCCCTTTCCGGGGCCATGCTTTTTTTGTGGCCCCTGTTATTCCTGCCGACCGGCCGGCGCCAGGGCCCGCAGGAGGCCTTCCACCTTGTGCAGGGTTTCGTTGTACTCGGATTCGGGGTCGGATTGGGCCGTGATTCCGCCGCCAGCCGGGAAGTGCAGCACGTTTCCAGTCTGCGTGAACGTGCGGATCAGGATGCTGCTGTCGGCCTCGCCGTTGAACCCGAGATAAAACAGGGTTCCGCAGTACGGCCCGCGGGGGACCTGTTCGAGTTCCGTGATGATTTCCATGGCGCGGATCTTCGGCGCGCCGGTGATCGATCCTCCCGGAAAGGTCGCCGCCAGCAGGTCAAAGAAATCAAACCCAGCTCGCAGAGTGCCGCGGACTTCGGACACCAGGTGCTGGACTGTTTCGTACGTTTCGACGCCGCACAGCTGCGGGACGCGGATGGATCCCGGGCGGCAGACGCGCGACAGGTCGTTGCGGAGCAGGTCGACGATCATCACGTTCTCGGCCCGGTCCTTGTCGCTTTCGCGGAGCTCGTCGCGGGTGAAGAGATCGGCCTCGACGCCGGCCCGACGGGCCCGCGTCCCCTTGATCGGCCGCGTTTCAACTTCCGCTCCGCTGAGTCTGAGGAACCGCTCTGGAGACGCGCTGATCACCTGAAGGTCGCCGGCGTCGTAGTAGGCTGCAAAGGGGGCCGGATTCACGGCGGCGAGCCGGGCATAGAGTTCGGCGGCCGGCATCGTGACAGGCGCGGAGAATCTCTGGGAGAGATTGGCCTGGAAGATGTCTCCCGCATGGATGTAGCGGACGACGCGCTGGACGGCTTGAACGTAGCCCGGGCGATCGAAGTTGCTTCGCAGTCCCGGCAGACGCGCGAACACATCCGATGGGCTGGAGGGCGCCGGCGCTGAACGGGGGGCGAGATCCTGGCCGGGCCGGTCGGGTTCGTTCAGTGCCGCCTTGATCGCCGCGAGGCGAGCAGCCGAGTCGCAGCCGCGCTCGCTGTCGAGGGGCTGCACGATGATCCAGGCGCGATTGTCGAGGTGGTCCCAGGCGAGAACCCAGTCGTACAGGCCGAGCGAGATGGCCGGCGCCACCGAGTTCCCCAGCGAGGGGAGGCGTTCCCACAGCTGCCCGGCTTCGTAGCTGAGAAGGCCGACGATTCCCCCCTGGAACGGCGGAAGCCCCGGAACGGAGGGGGCTGAAGGGCGCGCGAGCCAGTCGCGCGTGGGCTGAAAGACGCCTGTGGTCCGATCGGACGTGGTCCCATGGCCTGCGCGGGTGTCCGCCAGCGTCTCCAGGCTGATTTCGGCCGTCCGGACAGGATCCGCCGTCAGGAACGAATACCGTCCGAGTCCCGGTCGCTGGAGCGTGCTTTGAAACAGCGCCGCCCTCGGCCAGGTCTGGAGGCGGGCCAAAGCCAGCTCCGGGCGGGGCGGGAGAGGGAGTTCAACGACGAGGGGGACGTCACTCATACGGCAGAGTTATACGCCGGTCGCCGGCGATTCCACATTCTCATCGACGGCGTCTTTTGGGCCTCGTTCGAAGGAGTCACCTCGCGCCCCTCCGGGAACGTGGCTTCGTCGCGTCGTCCAAAAAGAAAACAGCTCCGCTTCGATGGAAGCGGAGCTGGGTCGGGATTTGAAGCGTTCCAGCCTGCGTCCAGCCCTTACGGGAAGATCGCGGGCAGCGTCGGATCGGGCAGCGTTCCGACCGGCACGGTGAGCCAATCGAAGGCGTTGAAGCCCGAGTAGATCAGGTTGAACTGGTTGTTTCCGATGTTGTTGCCGAACGCATCCGGAGCCGAGCCGTCGAGTTCGATCCGCAGCGTGGAGGAACCGAAGCCAGGGAACGGCAGTTCGCCAAGGATCGGGTCGCCAATATTCCGCGTGGCATCGCGGAGGATGGCCGGGTTGGTGAACGGCGGGTTCGGTCGGTCGACGTTCGTGGCTCCGGGGATGCCGACGTTGGTGTTGTTGTAGAACACCGAGAAGTTTTCGCCGGAGACGTCGATCGATCCGCCGCGGTTGTTGCGGAACTGGAGGTCGAGGCGGATCAAAGGATCGCCGAAGCTTCCGGTCGCCGGCGACTGGGTGGAGATGAACCCGTCCATGTAGACGTCGCGACCGACGTTTCCGGAGAGCTGGTTGTTCTCGATTTCGGCGATCACACCGCCGAGGCCGAGGTTCCAGTTCGGGGCCGAGGTCAGCGAGGTGTCCTCGAAGCCCGACGTTCCGACGCGAACCACCAGGCCGCCGAGGGTGCTGTAGGAATCCTCGCCATCGGCATCTTCCGCGACGCCGCCGTTGTTGTTGATGAGGTTGTTGGTCAGCCGCATCTCCGTGACCGGTCCTGGGCCCGGAACGTCGTTCACCCAGTTGATGAAGAACGGTGCGATAGGCCCCGGAGGAGTGTTTCCACCGGCTCCGAGGTTTGTGCCTCCGATGTGTCCATAAGAGTACATCTCGTGGTTGCTGTCGAAGTCAGCCAGCCAGGAGTCGGCCGTGTATCCAGTGAACGGCGTTCCCTGGGCAGCTCCGCTGGTGCCGAGCACGGTCACGTTGAGCGCGGCGTTGACGACGTAGAAGCCTTCCCGCGAGTTGCCAGAGATGTTGTTCCCGTCCCAGAAGGTTTCCAGGTGGGAGCCTTCGGCGGTGAGGATGTTCACGCCGCGACCGTTGTTGTTGATGATGCGGTTGTTGTTGGCCTCAAGGATCGTCTGTGCTCCGGCGGCCGTAACGATCTCGACACCGTCGCCGATGATGTTGACCGCGTTCGATGTACCGGCCTGCTGGATCTGGAAGAGACCCGAGTAGAGGCCGTTCTGCGAGACGAGGTTGTTGTTGAACTCGATGCGTGCGATGGCGCTCGAGCCCTGCGTGTTCTGCACGTTGAAGCCGTCTTCGCCGTTGGAGACGATGTCGTTCCCGAGGATCGAGATCCGCGTCGTCCGCGGTTCGCCGGCCACCGTGCTCGGCACAGGCGACTTGTCGAGGTAGACGTGGATTCCGTCTTCCGCGTTTCCGGCGATCCGGTTGTTGAGGATCGAGAGGATCGGAAGTTCCAGAGTTCCGTCGCCGTCGGTGTCGATCAGGAAGCCGCCGTTGTTGAAGCCTTCCAGGACGCCGCCAGGGTTGTCCGGATCGATGAAGTCGATTCGGCCGAGGGCGATGCCGTGGCCTTCCGTGACGACGTCCAGGACACCGTCGCCATCCGCGTCTTCGCCCGCGTCGAGGATTCCGTTGCGGTTAGTGTCCTCGTTGAGGAGGAAGCCGTTGTTGGTGATGGTGTTGAGTTCCCAGACACCGGTGATCGCACCATTGTCTCCGCCGTTGAGCGGCGATGCGACGTCGCGGCCGGCGCCGATGAAGTCGTGCGTGTCGGTGAAGGTCCGGGCTTCGATGCCGCTGAGGCGGTTGCCGGAGATCGTGTTCTCACGAATGTTGACTTCGAGCAGGGCACTGGCCTCGGCCCGCAGCTGGATGCCGCGTCCCGCGGTCCCCTGGGTGCCGTCGGTCAGGAAGCCGTTGTTCAAGAGAAGGTTGTTCGTGATCTCGAAGTTCAGCACTTCCTGCGGACCGAACGGAATTCCGCCGTTGTTGGCCGCGATGTCGATGCCGTCGTTGAGGTTGTTGACGATGTCGTTGTCGTTGATGACGAAGTTGTCGATCACGGAGCTGTCGTTGCGGCGGACCTGGATGCCTTCGTCGTTGTTGGCGATCAGGTTGCCCTGGTAGGCCTCGCCCTGGTAGGTCATGGCTCCGATGAACAGGCCGTTCAGCTCTGCGTCGTCGACCGTGCTGCCGACGCCGGCGAGGTCGGAGATCGAGGTGTCGCCGTTGACTTCGACATAGATGCCGGCGCCATCGTTTCCGTCGGCGACGTTGTACGTGTCGGGATCGGCGAGGTCGACGCCGGTGCCGGTCGGGTTCACACCGATGATGTTTTCGGCGATGAGGCCTTCGAGGTAAGCGGCCGGCTGGACGTTCGTCGTCGGATCGACCGGCGGAACGCCGTTGTCCTGTTCCGAACCGTTCAGGATGAGGGCGATGCCCTGGCCGGCGAACCGCGGATCAATCGCGTCAAACGTGTTGATGATGGTGTTGCGGGTGATGACGACCTTCGCCTCGACGGCGTCGCCTTCGAGCGGCGTTCCCGTTCCGGGGGCCGGCCGGTCGTCGGAGGCGGTGAAGATCAGGCCGATCGCCGCGTCGGCGTTGCCGTCGAACAGGTTGTTGTCGATGACCAGGTCGAGCGTGCCGCCGCGGATTTCGCCGCCGATGCCGAACGAGGTGTCGTCGTTGGTCTCGCTGCCGAGGAACTGGTTGCCTGAGATCACACCGGAGATCGTGGCGTTGGTGGCGTCGAACAGGATGCCTGCACTGCCGGAGACGCGGCGGTCGAAGGTCGTTCCCGAGATCGTGCCGAGGTCGATGATGCCGCCGTCGCCCGCGACCCGCAGGATCGCACCGAGGTTGCCGGTGGCGTTGGCGATCGAGAGCTGATCGACGTTGATCACGCCGCCATCGTTGGCCTCGAGGACGATTGCGTCCTGGCCGTTGTTGCTGACGTTGTTGCCGGCCCCGATCGACACGTTCGCGACCGATCCGACGCCGTCGGCGACGACGCGGACGCCCGAGCCGGCGTTTCCGGTCATCGTGTTGCCGACGAATCCGAGGTCGATGACGCCGTTGCCGTTCGTGTCGACTGTCGTTTCCGAACTCGGCACGAACAGGGTTCCGCCGTTGGCGGCTTCCATGCGGACGCCGTCGCCGGCGTTGGAGTTGAACTGGTTCTGGGCGACGGTCGAGAGGGTGAGCGTGCCGTTGTCCGCCAGGGCGACGAATCCGGCCGAAGTGGTGTCGGTGTTGGAGTTCAGCGTATTGCCGATGACGTTGACCATGAAGTCGCCGCCGTTGAGAGCGGTGACCTTCAGGTTCGTGTCGTTTCCGGTCGCGGTGTTGTTGAGGATGCCGGTGGGCCGGGTCAGCGAGTTCTGGTCGGTCGCCGAGATGACGCCGGTGTTCTCGGCGACGATCGCGATGCCGACGCCCGGATCAATCACGCCGTTGAGGTTGGAGTCGACCGTTTCGCCGACGACGCCCGTGACGGTGTTGTTGGCGACGAGCAGGTCGAGGTCGCCCGCCTGATGCCGGACCTGGATGCCGGCGGTCGCGGGGGCCTGGCCGGCCACAGTGACGTTGGTGATGCGGCCGTAATCTTCGTTGACCAGCCCCAGGAGAGGGGTGGTGTCGGACGTGATGTCGATGCCGACGTTCTGCGTGGCGATCGACAGGCTGTTGAGGTTGAAGCTGTCGATGCCCGTGCCGCGGATGCCGGCGGCCGTTGCGCCGCCATCAATCTGGAACGCGGAGACCTCGTTCATGTTCGCGAGCGTGACGACGTCGACGCCCGGATTGCCGGTGTTCGTCAGCAGCGGAGCATTCGTGGAGGGCGTGTAGGGCAGCTCGAACTGTCCGGCGACGCCGTTCAGAATCGCGCTGATCGTGTGCCGCGTGCCGTCGGCGCGGAGCGAAGCGCCCAGGAGCCGCTGGCGGTCGAACAGCGTGACGCCGGTATTCAGGTTGGTGTCCGAGCTGTCGTTCCGGGCCTGAACCAGGATGATGTCGTAGTCGGACTGGATCCCGTCGGCGAGTGACTCGAACTCGAGGATCGACATGTAGGGGGACTGGACGAACCCGGTTCCCGGGGCCGTCGCATTCGGATCGATATGGGCGATCCGGAGCGGATTGCCGTCGTTGGGATCGATCGCGAGGGTCTGCGTGGTGACCGACTGGGTGCCGGCGGCGACGCGGTAGTTACGCTTGTCCGATTCGGTCAGAGCGTCGCGGACGCGTTTCGGGCGGAACCAGCGGGACGGGGCTCCGTCCGGCAGGGTGAATTCCATGTTGACGGAGAGGTTTCCGCCGAAGATCTCGTCGCTGGTGACGAGCGTGTTGATCAGGAAGTCTTCGGTGACCTGGGCCTCGACGCGGGCGCTCACGCCCATCGAGTTTTCGGCCTTGTCGGCGTGGAGGTAGTAGGTGCCGACGCCCGCTTCCCAGCCGTAGCGGCCGAGGTAGGGCAGGGGCATCGATGCTTCGAGATCGAAGCGGCGGTACGCGGTTTCGAGCTGGGAGACGATGTTCAGGCCGACGTTGTCGTCGACGAAGAACGTGCTTCCGACGGCGGCGCCGTACTGATCGGTGGTGCTGCCGATGGGCAGGGCGAATCCGCCGCGCCAGGTGAGATACTTGCCGACGCTGGCGAAGTGGGCACCCAGCTGGTTGTACCAGGAGTGGTGTCCGCCGTCGCCGTCCCACCAGAAGGTGGCCGACCAGACGCGGTTGTCGTCGGGGGTGTAGAAGCGGTAGCCGACACCGAGGTTGGCCATTCCGCGGCCATCGTTGGTGACGTTGGCCCGCGGCTGGATGTACCAGAGGGCGTCCGAGCCGCTGGTTCCGAGCGGGACGAAGGCGTTGAGCGACGTGTAGCCGTTGTTGGCGCCGTAGATTTCGCCCTGCACGTGCTGGGCGCGGTAGAGGATCTGCGTCACGTCCTGGGTCGCGGCGTAACCAACGCCCTGTCCCTGTTCGTAATGCTGCAGGGTGCGGTCGGCCAGCCTGGGGGCGTTCTGGTAGGCGTTGTATGGGGTGACGTACTGCTGGGCCGGCACGGCGTACTGGGGTTGAGCCGGGGCCGCGTACTGGGCCTGGGCCATGCGGCTGGGGCCGGCGGCCATCGAAGCGGATGGATCGCTCAGGCCGACGATACCCTGGGCCTGGGAGACAGAGGCGGCGCCTCCTCCCAGTTTGACGACCCCCTCAGCTCCGGGCGTCTGACCCCACGCGGTGGTTCCGACCGCTCCCGAGAGCATGGCGACGCCGAGCGCCGCCCGCATGCGGGGCATTCTCAACATCCGGGAAGGCCGACGGGTGGTGAACCCCAGCGACCGAACGGCGCCGGTTCCGCGATTCATCAGCCTGTTCAGCCAGCTCTTCCAGGTCGCGTTCATCGATTGCTCCGGCGTCCTGCCGCACGTGCCCCCAGATCACTCTGTCTGCGTGGCGTTCCGGCGTGGTGAGCGTCGGGACAATCCGCGCACTGCCCCCGCATCCGCGGGTTCAGTCCGTACAGAGTGACTCTGCCGAAAATGGCAGTTCTTCTGGTTTTTCGGATATCGCGGGTCGCGAAGTTGAGGGCGAATGTTCAACTGCGCAGAGTTTGACGACGGTTCCGTTTGTGACGGACGTGCCGGTTATGCTGGCGTTTCGGCGTAAAGGCTGTCTGGGTAATGGTTAGTGCGCGTTCTTTGGCGGCGATGGAGCTGGCGTGATCCGCGGCCGTTGACAATGCGTTCGGGACACGGTGGGAATCCTTCGTGCGTCCGCGTACGCTCTGGGCGCGGGCTTCCGTCGGAGGCTGCCCGACATCAACCTTTCAAGGATCTGCAACAATGAAGACGTCATTCGCCGTGCTGTCGCTGGCCGGACTTGCTTTGACCGCTGCGGGCTGCGCCAAGCCGGAAGAACCGAAGCCGACCACGCCGCCGGCTGCTGAGACCCCCGCTGCTGACGCTCCGGCCGCCACGCCGCCGGCCGCTCCCGCCGAAGCCCCGGCGACCGCCCCCTGATCCGGCAGCGTCTGCCGGTGATGACTGTGAGAAGAAAGACACCCCGCGAATCCCGCGGGGTGTTTTCGTTCAGGGAGGGGATTTTCGAGAAACGCTTATGGGCTCGCCGATTCGCCGGCCGCGTCGGCCACGATCTCCCAGATCGCTGCCACGGAGAACAACTGCTGCCAGTGAAATGGGCCCGTGGGTAGCTTTTCGGCCATGAGTGGAAAGGCCTGCTCGATTCGGCGGCGAGATTCCGGCAGAAGAACTCCCGTCTCGTCGACTTCCCAGTCGCTGGCGGAGAGTCTCGAGAACTGCGGGGTGACGCCAAGGGCCTGACGACATCGAAAGCCGAGGTCGATAATGTCGATCGATTCCCCGCCGAGGTCGGCAAAGAAGTTCGATTCGGGAGTCACTTCCTCCAGATCAACGGCGAGCGTGTCGGCGACAATCTCGCGAACCGCTTCCCACGAAACGACTTTCAATTCGCTCATCACTGTTCTCCAGGGGCTTGGTCAATGGGAAAGGGCTACTCGGGGGCGACGCGGAGCAGTTCGGCGCCGACTTGATCGGCGAGGGTGGAGTAGTCCTCGGTGACGAACTGCTGATAGATGGCGGTGACCATGGGGTGGGCATGTCCGAGCTGACGCTGGGTAAAGAGCAGGTTCCCGCCGGTACGCTTGTAGGCCAGATAGCCGTAGGTGTGACGCAGAAGTTGAACGCTGGCCCGCTCTCCGAGACCGTGACTCGACAGAATCTTCACGACTCGGCGGTATAGGACCGTGCGGTCGAACGGTCGGCCCTTCTCCGACAGAATCAAAGCCTGGTTCTCATCTTTTGCATCCATCCCGGTGGGCAGAAACCGCGACCTGGGACCTGATATGTACTGCTTGGCGAGCCGCGCCAGCAGCCTGGGAATGTGAACCTTTCGGTCTTCGGTGCGAGTGCCAGCGACGCAGAAGAAGGGGCGTCGCGAGCCGAGGTCCGCATCGACGAGCCGGAGATTACAGAACTCGCTGTTCCGCAGGCCTGAGAGCGACAGGCAGGCGACAATGAGTTGATCGAGAAGGGCCGAATCCCGGTCACTCCGGACGGCCGTGCCGATGGCACAAGCCAGACTTTCGATCAGGTCGCCGAGTTCCTGCTCGTCGAGGAACATTTCGCGTGTGAGGATCCAGGGCGTTTTCGACATTGTGCTCATTTCTGATCTGTGTTGTGCGAAATGGTGACAGCGCATTTCTGATCTGTCAAGAGATTCTCGCCGCGCAGGAGAAGTCTGACGCTGCGTGAGCGCCTAAGATTCCATTCCTGCTCCCGCGTCCTGTGACCAATCGCAAAGCCTTGTCTTCTCTTCCCCAGTACCGTTCGCATTCCCGCAAGTACGAACTCAACCGGTTCGTCTATCCGGTCCTGTCACGCCGCAGCCGCGGGATCTCGATCGGCGTCAACCTGAATCCCGACAAGGTCTGCAACTTCGACTGCATCTACTGCCAGGTCGATCGTCGGAGCGAAGCGGAGACGCGGTTCGTCGAACTCGACCAGGTGCTCGAGGAGCTGGCGCATGTCGTCGATCTCGTCGTGACGGGTGAACTGTTTCGGGACGAGAAGTTCCAGAGCGTGCCGCCAGATCTGCGCCGGCTGAACGACATCGCTTTTTCGGGAGACGGGGAGCCGACGACCTACCGGAATTTCGACGAGATCATCAGCCGCGTGGCGCAGTTCAAGCGGGCCCGCGGTCTCGACGACGTGAAGATGGTGCTGATTACGAACGCCACCATGTTTCACCGGCCGCCGGTCGTGCGGGGCCTGGCGATCCTGGACAAGAACAACGGCGAAGTCTGGGCCAAGCTCGATGCGGGGACGGAGCCGTATTACAAACTCATCGATCGCACGGTGATTCCGTTCCAGCGCGTGCTCGACAACATCCTCTCGGCGTCGAAGCTGCGGCCGATGGTGCTGCAGAGCCTGTTCATGCGGGTGAATGGCGAAGCGCCCTCGAGCGCGGAGATCGCGGCGTATGTGCAGCGGATCCGGGACGTCATTGCGGGGGGGGGCCAGATCAAGCTGGTGCAGGTCTATACTGTCGCGCGTCCGCCGGCCGAGAGCTTCGTCAGTTCGCTGAGCGATGCCGAAGTCGACGCCATTGCCGATCAGGTTCGCCGCGGGACGGGGCTGCCGGCCGAGTGCTACTACGGCGGGTGATGCCGCTTCGCTCCGGGGGGCGGGCGTGACCTGTGCCTGACAAGCCGGCGCCGCTAGTCTGGATTGCACGCAGGTGCTGCGTGGAACTCTGAATTTGGCAGGCTGTCTGGCCAGGCGGGAGGCGACCCGATGCGGCTGATCCCCTTCGTTCTTGGGCTCTTGTTCTTCGTCGTGACGCGCGGGGCGCTGGCGGCGCCCCCCGGGACGTCGACCAGCGACCTCATCACCCAGGGGATCGGCCAGCGTTATTCGCGAACTCCCGGCCCGCTGGGGTTCACCAACTGGCCAGTTCCGCTCCATCACATCGTCGCCGCGACGATGGCCTCAGCCCTCTCCCCTGACGGACGTCTGCTCGTCACGGGGGGCGGTTACAACGCCAACGGAGGGCGTCTGATCATCCGGGACCTCGAAACGAAGTCGACGATTCTCACGCGGCAGACGGATCGCGGGCTCCGCCGGATCAGGTTCGTGCCGAACACCGACTGGATCGTGGTGGCCGGCTATGACGGGAAAGCCCGGCTGATGGACGCCCGGACGGGGCGACACATTCGCGAGTTCTCGAGACACACGGCGAACATCGACGGCGTCGCCGTATCTGTGGATGGTTCCCGCATGGCGACCGCGTCTCACGATGGCCTGGTGATGCTCTGGAACCTGCAGACGGGCCAGCACCTGCGGACCTTCACCGGTCACACCAACGACGTCATGACCGTGGCGTTCGTCCCGACGGAACCGCTGCTTGTCTCCGGGAGTCGTGATCTCCGGGTGCTGATCTGGAACATTGAAACCGGGGAACTGGTCCGCGAGTTCACCGGACCGGAAAGCCAGGTCGAGGACGTGGCCGTTTCTCCGGGCGGCACGGTCATCGCCGCGGCCTGCGGCGACCAGAAGACATGGCTGTGGGACCGCGAGACGGGGAAGCTCCTCGGCACACTTCCGGCCCGGCGCGGGCGGCTGAGCTGTGTCGACTTCTCGCCGGACGGCAACCACCTTGCGATGGGAGGTTTCGACGGGGAGGTCACTCTCTGGGATTACGCGCAGCAGTCCATGGTCGTCCGCATCCCGGCCCATCAATCAGCGGTCTTCGCGGTGACATTCTCCGGCGATGGCCAGCTGCTGGCTTCTCATGGCTGGAGCGGGGACGCGAAGTTGTGGAAGAGCGACGGCAGCCTGGTCACGGAGTTCCCGATTGCGTCGGACGCACAGCGTGCGGTGTCGGCTGCTGCGTGGGCGCCCGATGAATCATGCTTTGCCGTCATGGACCTGGCGGGAGGGATCCGGCTGATCTCGCCCGACCAGAACCAGGAACTCGCCAACTTCCGGATCGAGGGACCCCAGGTGTCATCGCTGGGGTTCACGGGAGATGGCCAGCTGATGACGGGGCATATCGATGGTTCGATCCGGACCGTGACCCGTACTGGCGAGGCATCGGAGCCGATTGCCGGTGGACCGCCGAATCGGGCCGGTGTGGCCCGTTTCTCGACGGTCGGACCACACGCGATCGCCGTGCAGTTTCTGGACGGATCGGCCGCTCGAATCGACGTCGGCCAGTCAAAGTTCGTGAGGCTGGGAGAGACCTTCGACTTCGTCCAGGTCGCGACCGACCCGGGACTCGACTGGTTTGCGACGCTGCATCACCCGGGATTCGTCCGCTTCTGGGATGCAGCGACGGGCAAGCCGCTCGCCGGCCAACTGAACCTTCAGGAACAATCGCCTCAGAAGCTGGCCGTCACGTCCGTCGGTTCCCGCCTGATCTGCTCGAACGCCACCGGCCTGATCAACTGCCGGGTCACGCGCACGGGGGACGAGGTCAGCGGCGAGCCGGGGCGCTTTCTTCCGGTCGCGAATGGTCCGCTTCAGGCTCTCGCGATTTCTCCCGACGGGCAGACCGTCGTCGGCCCGCTTCTGGACGGCACGATTCGCGTCCACGGGATTGATGGATCCATGGGAACGACGATCAAGCGGGACAACACGGCCGGGCCGGCTACGGAAGTGATGTTCGGTCCGCGCAGCCAGCGGCTGATCACCATTCATCAGAACGGCCAGGGCTGGTTCTGGGACATCGACAGGGCGAATGCCGAAGTGCTGCCACTCATTTCGATCGCGGCCCATGAGAAAGGGACGCGGTTCGTCAGCTTCGCGCTGGACGATCAGGCGCTGGTGACCAATGGCTACGACGGCAAGGGGTGGGTCTGGGACCTGGCGACGGGCGAGCGCCGTCAATTGATCGGAAAAGACTCGGTCAGCACCTGCGCTGTGAGCCCGGATACCCGGAAAGTGGCGATCGGTCATTTCCCGGCAGGGCTCGATCTCCGGGATCTGCAGTCCTTGGAAACGGAGCGGACTTTCGAGAAGCCGAAACGCGGTCCTTACTCGATTCAGTTCTCGCCCGACCAGAGACGGCTGATCACCTCGTACTACGAAAAGGACCTGATCCTCTACGACCTGGCGGGCGAGACTCCGCCTGTGGCGCTCGGTCCGGCCGCGCTGCCCTGGACATACGCCGTGTTCAGTCCCGACAGCAAGATGTTTGCGGCGTGTACCGGGGACTACAAGCAGCAGTCGATTGTCGGCAGCATCACACTGCACGACGCAGCCACGGGCAACGTCCTGAAAAAGTTCGAAGGCTTCTCGGGCGAAGCGAAGTTCGCCGCATTCGATCCGGAAGGGAGGCGGCTTGCCACGTCGGCCTCTGATAAGGTGGTCCGAGTCTACGATATTGGTTCCGGCGAGGAGCTGGCGGCGCTGAAACAATCGGATACGGCGTTTTCGATCGTGTTCGTTCCGGGAACCGATCTCCTGATCACTGGCGATTACCGGGGCAATCTGCGGATCTGGGATTTCCAGTCAAAGACGCTCGTCCAGTCGCTCAGGGCCCATCCGGACCTGCTCCAGCGCCTGGATCTCAGTCGCGACAAGAGCGCGCTGGTGACGGGGGGAAAAGACGGTTCGGTGAAACTCTGGAAGCTGGTCGGGGAAGGAAATCAGCTCCGGGTGTTTTGAGGTTCGCTTTGAAAGCGAGTGGAACACCAGCCTCATCTGACGCCGGTCCGTCGGCCGGCGGTGAAGTGGCCGCTCAGGCCGGGACTGAACTGACTCACGATTGACCTCTGAAGACGACTGTCTGGCCCGGTCGTCGGTCAAAATCGGCTCGACAGGACGTTCGAAGTTTCTGTGGTGGCCTGCCAGAATGCGCACATTGGGCTGCTGGCGAGTGTGTGCCGGCGGCGTTCTGCGTCTTCGAGCGGTCTCACCGAACTCATGAAGCAAAAATACGGACTCCTGTTCCTCGTCGGCCTGCTGGCGACATCGGTCGAAGCAACCGCTGCGCCTCCGCCTTACCACGATCCCGCGCCGAAGAAGTACGACATCACGGCCCGGGCGAGCGAAATCGATCCGCGGGCGAAAGAGCACCCCGAAGTCGAGTTTGTGTTTACAAAAAACGGCAAGCCGAGCGACGTGGAACACGGCGTCGTTGATACCCGCGTCGCTCCGCAGGGCAAGCTCGTCATCTGGCTGATGGGCTACAACGGCCAGCTGTTCGACCGCATTGCCGGTTACGGACTGCACGGCATCCAGGTGCACTATGCCAACGGCTGGTTTGGCAAGCTGAACAAGGAACCCCCGCCGGATGACCAGCATCTGGGCCGCATTCGGCTTGAAGCCGCCACCGGTGAGGACTTCAGCAAGGCGATCGAGATTCCGAAGCCGGACGGCATGATGGAACGGGCCTACCAGCTCGTGAAGCACCTGTCGAAAGAGCATCCGCAGGGGAAGTGGGAGCAGTTCCTCTCGAAGGACGGTAAAGGGCTCGACTGGAGCAAAGTCATCATGTCGGGCAGCTCGCACGGATCGACGACCTCGGCGCGGTTTGCGCTGCACCAGAAGGTCGACCGCGTCGTGATGTTCTCCGGTCCGCGCGACCAGCTCGAACGGTGGTATGAGCTTCCTTCAGCCACCGAGAAGAACCGCTTTTTCGCGTTCACCCACGTCCTCGACACGGGCTGGAGCGGCGACCACTACTGCAGGTCGTGGCAGCTTCTGGGGCTCAACAAATTCGGTCCCGTCGTGAACGTCGACAAGACTCCGGTGCCCTTCGGCAACTCGCGGCGGCTGATCACTGACGCGGAGGTGAAGTCGAAAGATCCGGCCAAGACGGCTCATGGCGCTTCAACGCCCGGCGGCTCGGCGATCAAGGGGCCGGACGGCAAATACATCCATGAGGATGTCTGGAAGTACCTGTTCCTGCATCCCGTGGAAAAGGTCGGCAAGCCGGTTCCATTCGATCCGGACTGCAAGATCGACCAGACCGTGAGGAAGAAGAAGTAGAACCGGGTTCAACAATCCCGCCCGGAGAAATCCGGGCGGGACGCTTTGATTCAGACGACATTGATTTCGACGTCAATGTTGCCCCGGGTGGCCTTGGAGTAAGGACACATCTGGTGGGCTGCGTCGACGAGTTCTCTCGCGACGTTCGGGTCGATCCCCGGCAGGCTGACGTTCAGCCGGGCCCGCAGCAGGTATCCGCTCTCGTTGGTTCCGAGGTCGACTTCAGCGTCAATCGCGCGATCCCGCGGAAGTGCGACTTTCCGCTCAGCAGCTGCCAGGCCGACTGCGGCCATGAAGCAGGCAGACCAGCCTGCGGCGAACAGCTGTTCCGGGTTGGTGCCGTTGCCGGGGCCGCCCGGCGAGGAAAGGCCGATTTCGAGACGGCCGTCCGAGCTCCTGGCTGATCCTTCGCGACCGCCGGTGGTGTGTGTCTTCGCCGTGTAGAGGACTTTCTGAAGAGTGGTCATCGTAGTCTCCTGTGAACTCGCCGATGTTCGTCACTTCGAACATCGGCTCTGGAAGAACTACTGCCGCTCCGTCGAAACCTTACGTGATCCAGGGCGAAGCATTCGTCGTCACAGCTGCCCCGCGTCGCAGTGCAGGGCGACTTCCCGCAGGATCTCCTCCGGGCATTCGGGCTGGCGGACAAACAACCAGTATTCGACGTTCTGGTTGTTGATGGCGAAGTCGTAGTCGCGGTAGCGGAACTCGATCCAGGCTTCGATCTCGGCCACCGAAGCGATGAAGCTCACGATCTCGACGCCCGGCAGCTTCGCGATGATCTTCCGCAACTGGCCGGGGAGGACGCGCTCGGGCACGTCGGCGAACTGCCGCGAGCCGTCCTTCATCCGGAGGTCGACGATCTTCGGGCCGGGATTCTCCATCGTTGCGACCTGCGACGGCCCGATCACCAGATGTGGATTCGCTCGTTCTCGGGCAGGTACATGGCGTCGCCGGGTTTCACGTTGAAGGCTTCGTAGAAGGGGCCGAAGTTCTTCAGCGGGCCGTTGACGCGGAACTGCGCGGGGGAATGCGGGTCGGTGAGGACCTGCTTGCGGATCGCTTCATCGCGGTACTTCGAGCGCCAGATCTGGGCGTAGCCCATGAAGAACCGTTGATCGCCGGTCAGGCCATCAATTACCGGGGCTTCCTTTCCGCCGAGCGACATCTTGTAGGCCTTGTAAGCGATATACAGGCCGGTGAGGTCGCCGATGTTCTCGCCGAGCGTGAGCTGGCCGTTGACGTGGAGACCTGGGAGCGGCTCGAACTTGTTGTACTGCTCGACGAGCGCCTGCGCCTTGGACTGGAAGCGTTTCGCGTCTTCGGCCGTCCACCATTCGTTGAGGTTGCCGTCGGCGTCGGTCTTGCGGCCCTGGTCGTCGAAGGCGTGGCCCGTTTCGTGGCCGATGACCATTCCGATGCCGCCGTAGTTGGCGGCGTCGTCGGCTTTCGCGTTAAAGAATGGGGGCTGCAGGATGGCGGCCGGGAAGACGATGTCGTTCATCCGCGGGTAGTGGTAGGCGTTGACGGTCTGCGGCGTCATCAGCCATTCGGTGCGGTCGACCGGTTCGCCCAGCCGGGCGAGGTCGCGGTGATAGTCCCACGTCGCCGCGCGGGCCAGGTTGTTATACGGCTCGTTGCGGGAGATCTGCAGGGCCGAGTAGTCCTTCCACACATCGGGGAAGCCGATCTTGGTGTTCAGGCGGGTCCGCTTCTCTTCGGCTTTCACCTTCGTTTCGGCCGACATCCATTCAAGTCCCTGCAGCGACGTCTGGAAGGCGGCGAGGACGTTCTTCACCAGTTCGTCCATGCGGCGCTTCGCTTCGGACGAGAAGTGGCTCTCGACATAGACCTTGCCGACGGCTTCGCCGAGCGACGCGTTGACGGCCTTGACGGCCCGCTGCCAGCGAGGCTCCTGGGCTTCGAGACCTTCGATGAGCTTGCCGTAGAAGTCGAAGTTGGCGTTGACGAAATCTTCGGAGAGCCAGGCGGCAGCGTCGTTGAGAACGTGAAACGTCAGGTAGTTCTTCCAGTCGTCGATCGGCATGCTCGCCAGCAGATCGCCGAGCTTCTCGATGTAGGTTGGCTGAGCGACGTAGAGCTTGTTGATCTTCCCTTCCATGCCGAGCGTGGTGAGGTAGCTCTTCCAGTCGATCTTGCCCGTCAGCCTGCCAAGCTCCGCGACGGCGAAACGGTTGTCGGTCTTGGTGGCGTCGCGGCTGTCTTCGGGAGACCACTGCACATCGGCCAGCTTCTTCTCGAGCGCGTAGACCGACTGCGCCTTCTTCTCGGCATCCGCGATTCCGGCCAGCGTGAAGAGTTTCGCGATGTACTGCGGATAGCGCTGGCGGATCTCGTCGAACTGTTCGCCTTCCTGCAGGTAGTAGTTGCGGTTCGGCAGACCGAGGCCGGACTGGTGGATGAAGACGGCGTATTCGAGCGAGTTGTGCGAATCGACGCCGACTCCGGTTGCGAACGGCCCGACGATCCCGGACTCCTGGAGCTCGGCGAGGACCTTGATCAAGTCGGCGACGGACTTGATGCCGTCGACCTTCTCGAGCTCCGGTTTGACGGGCGTGGCGCCGAGCTTATTAGCGAGGGCTTCGTCCATCAGGCTGGCGTAGAGGTCCGAGATCTTCTTTTTCTCGGAACCGGCCGGGAGGTTCTTCTCGGCGGCCAGCTGCTCGATGATCTCGCGCTGATGCTTGTTGCTCTCTTCGCGGAGGATGTTGAAGCTGCCCCAGCTGGCCTTGTCGGCGGGGATTTCGGTTTTGGCGATCCAGCCACCGTTCACGTACAGAAAGAAGTTGTCCTGGGGGCGGACCGCGGTGTCGAAGCCGGCCTTGTCGATGCCGGAGGTGAGCGGTTCGGCCGCCTTTGCGGTGGGGCTCACCAGGCCGAGGAGGACGAGCAGGAGCAGCGAGAGAGTTTTATTCATGGCGACCGGCTGGTTCCTTCCAGAGGGTAAAATCTGCTGTGCAGCGATGGGGCGTGCATGATGGTCGATGCGCGGCGGCATCTCCACCGTTCTGGATGCGGGACCCAGGGACCGAAAGAATTCACCACGGAGACACAGAGGGCACAGAGATGAGGGAGGGCGCGGAGTGGGGAGTGCTGCTCCGCTTTGAAGGGGGCGGTACTCGGTACTGGGTACTCGGGCGCGATGGTCAGCGATGGCTGGGTGGGACGTCGAAGATCCCCGGCTGCTTTGGGGAAACCGGGGTTCTGCGCCGATGATGGCAACGATCGGCCGGCATCGCCGGCCCTACCCGCCGAGGTCTTTGATGATGGCTTCGATGTTGGCGAGCTGGGTTTGCTGGGTCGCGAGTTGTTCGCGAAGGCCGGTGACGATTTCCACCGGGGCCTTCGAAACGAAGTTCTCGTTCGCCAGCTTGCTTTCGTTGGTGGCGATGAGTTTTTTGATCTGCTCGGCCTGTTTCTTCTGGCGGGCGAGTTCGGCGTCCTTGTCGATCAGGCCTTCCAGCGGGATGTAACCGTCGGCGTCGCCGAGGGTGAAGCTGGCGGCGGCCGCGGGGCGGACGACGCTGGCGCCGGCGGCGGTGAGGACGGCTTTGGCCAGGTTATCGAACTGGCTGGAGACGTTCTGCAGGTCGCTAGCGACGTCGTCGCTGGAACGCATCAGCAGCTTGATCGGCGTGGCCGGGGGAATGCTGTAAACGGCGCGGACGTTGCGGACGGCGATGATCGTGTCCTGCAGGCGGGCGAAACGCTTTTCGAGAGCAGCGTCCTGCCAGCTGGTCGGAGGGGAGGGCCATTGTGCGGCGATGACGGCCGACTCCGCGAGACGTGGAGTCAGTACCGTTGAGGCGTCGCCGTGCGGCAATGCTCGAGTCGGCGCCAGTTCGTTCAACGTCTGCCAGAGTTCTTCACAGATGAACGGAGTGAAGGGCTGGAGCAGGCGGACGATCGTGTCGAGCACGGCGAGCAGGACGCGCTGGGCCGTTTCGCGAGCGGGGTTTGTGGTTCCCGGTTCGGTGCGCAGCCGGGGCTTGATCATTTCCAGGTACCAGTCGCAGAACTCGTTCCACACGAATTCGCGGACGGCGCGGGTCGCGCTGTCGAGCTGGTAGCGGCCGAGCGACGTGTCGATTTCCTGCTGGACGCTCGCGAGGCGGCTGAGGATCCAGCGGTCTTCGAGCTCGAGCTGGTCGGCCGTGACGTCGCCGGGGGTGTAGCCTTCGAGGTTCATGATGGCGAACCGCGCGGCGTTCCAGAGCTTGTTGCAGAAGTTCCGGCCGTATTCGAAACGCTCGATCACGATGCGGGCGACGGGTTCTCCGGCATCGGGCTCGTAGTGCGGCGTCGCGTACTGCGATTCCTTCTTGCACTTGGCGCACTTGATCTTCGGCTTGCCGGGCTTGAACTTCAGGTGGCCGAGCGTCTGGGGGATCGCGGCCTGGCAGTGCGGACATTCGTACGCGACCGGGAGGCGGACGTCCTGCGTTTCGCCGGCGAACGACGCGATGGTGAATCGTGTGCCGTCGCAGCCGTAGCGACCAATCAGTTCGATCGGGTCGACGCCGTTCCCCTTCGACTTCGACATGCCCTGTCCGAAGCCGTCGAGAATCTTGGGATGGACGCAGACGTGTTTGAAGGGGACCTGCTGGAGGTTGTAGAGGCCGGTGAGGACCATCCGCGCGACCCAGAGGGTGATGATGTCGCGGGAGGTGACGAGGACGGAGCCGGGGTAGAAGTAGGGGAGGACGCTGTTGGAGTGGGTAGTGGGTAGTGGGTGGTGGGTAGGAGATTGCTGGGCGACGACATTGGGATCGAGGGGGGGATCGTTTTGTTCGTCGGGCCAGCCGAGGGTGGCGTGGGGCCAGAGGGCGGAGGAGAACCAGGTGTCGAGGACGTCGGGGTCCTGGGTGAAGCCAACTGATTCCAGTTGCGACTCAATTTCGGCGTTCCCGTCCGCAACGCAGATGGAAAACTTCATCTCGCCAGTGTTGACGTCGAGAAGCATCTCGCCGCACGCCGTCTCCGATCCGTGCAATTGAATCCGTCCGCCGGCCAGATCAATCTGCGGGGCACTGAATCCCAGCCCCTCGTAGACCGTGAAGAATTCCTTGGACCTTGGATCGTCGGCTTTGGGGATGATTGAGGCTGTCCACACCGGAATGCGGTGCCCCCACCACAGCTGGCGGCTGATGCACCAGTCGCGCTTTTCCGCGAGCCAGTCCATGTAGGTCTTGGTGTAGCGGGGCGGGAAGAACCGCACGCGGCCATCGGCGACGGCATCCATCGCAGACTGCGCGAGACCCGGTTTGCCGGATTCGTCATCGCCCATGCGGACGAACCACTGCTCGGAGAGGTAGGGTTCGACGGGGGTCTTGGAACGGTCGCTGTGCTTGAGCGGGATCTTGCGGTCTTCGACTTTCTCGAAGTGGCCGAGGGCTTCCATGTCGGCAACGGCGATATCGCGGACTTTGTAGCGGTCGAGGCCGACGTATTTGGTTGCGTCGACGCCGGCGCCGGGCCCGCCTTCCGCCGCGGCCGCGTTGATCGTGCCGTTCGGGTTCAGAATATTGATCAGGCCGATCTGCGGATTGCGCTGGTAGCAGGCGTAGTCGTTCGGGTCGTGGGCCGGCGTCACCTTGACGCAGCCGGTGCCGAGTTCCTTGTCGGCCAGGAGCGCATCGGCGATGACGGGGATGAGCCGGCCGTTCAGCGGCTGCATGACCATCCTGCCGATCAGATGCAGGTAGCGCTCGTCCGTCGGGTGCACGCAGACGGCCGTGTCGCCGAGCATGGTTTCCGGACGGGTCGTCGAGAAGCTGATGCGGTCGCCGGTCGGCTTCCCGGCGTCATCGACGACGGGGTAGTTCATCGTCCAGAAGTGGCCGTCGACTTCCTCATCGTAGACTTCGTCGTCGGCGACGGCCGTCTGCAGGAAGGCATCCCAGTTGACGAGGCGGCGGCCGCGGAAGATCAGGCCGTCCTTGAACATCTTGAAGAACGTGCGGCGGACGGCCCGCGAGCAGACTTCATCGAGCGTGAAGCGGGTGCGGCGCCAGTCGCAGCTGGCGCCCATCTGCTTGAGCTGGCCGAGAATGCGGGCTTCGTAGACGTCTTTCCATTTCCAGATGCGTTCAACGAGGGCTTCGCGGCCGACATCGTGGCGCGTCTTCCCCTCCTCTTCGAGCATGCGGCGCTCGACGACCGACTGCGTGGCAATGCCGGCGTGGTCGGTGCCGGGCATCCACAGGGCCTCGTAGCCCTGCATCCGCCGCCAGCGGGTGATGAGATCCTGGACGGTGCCGTTGAGTGCGTGGCCCATGTGCAGGGCCCCGGTCACGTTGGGCAGGGGGATCATGATCGTATGCGGGGACTTCTCCGCATCGGGATCGGCGTTGAAGAAGCCTTCGCGTTCCCAGAACGGGTACCACTTTTCCTGGGCGGCCTGGGGGTCGTACTGCTTGGGAAGGTCGATGGGCATTGGGATCAGAACGCTTTCGAACGCGGCGGCTCACCCCGGGGGGCGAAACGGAGCGTGAGTTTTTGACGGCAGGCGGGAAAGAGTAGTTATCCCGCGAGGGTTTTGTGAGTGAATGCCGGCCTGAAGCGGACACGCGAGGGGCGGGCAAGGATCGCCAAGCCGGACGAGGCGATGGATGAAACGCGGACCTTCGAGTCTGGTGCAGAGGTCGAACTGTGCGCTGTCGCCAAACAGGGTGTCGCTTCAGAAAACAGCGGTGAGCCGTTTTCAGGGAGGAACGACGCGACCGATCGCGAGAATGCCCGGCGTTTTCGCGATCGGTCGGGAGATCCGAACCATCGGCACGGTCGTTGCAGATGGAGACGTTCAGACACGATGGCACGATCGTGCTCGTGATGAAATCACGGCCCCAGGAAACGGGCCGCTGGTGATCAAGGAGGAAGCAGAACTGCCGTCCAACGAAGAACAGGTGCGTCAGGCCGTCGAAGGAATGCCGTGATCCAGTGAACGCTGCGTTTTCGCATCTTCCGCAGCGGGAGGAATCTGGTGACACGACGGTGGGTTGGCAGTTTTTCGACAATTCGAGAGTCGACTGGCGGACGCTGACCGATAGAATGGTTGGCGTCCGCCTTTTTGATTTGGAGAAGGCAGGCGCTCCGGGGGGCGATCGGATTCGACTGGTTCTCCGCGGGTGCAGGTTGCGTGTCGTGGTTGATCAGTTGGCCACGTAAAAAGCTGATCAAACAATAACTGCCAACAAGCAGTACGCTCTGGCTGCCTAAAGCGGCCACCGGTCCGTGAGCTCCGTCTGAAGCGAGCGGGTTGCCGGTCACCCTTCAGACTGGTTTCGAGCTAACTCCGCCGCAAGGCGGGGGCCGACGGCAACTCTCGAAACGAGAACACATGGCTGTCTGGCTGACGTCCGGGTTTGTTTGTCGTTCCGGCCGGCAGTGAGATCAAACGACGGAATACACACGTAGACGCCGCATCTCAGGGCTCTCAGGACGCGGGTTCAATTCCCGCCGCCTCCACTTTTCGGCCGATTTGACAGGAACTGACAAAGCCGGCCGATCGTCGACGAAACCCCCGCCACCGCCGGGGTTTCGTCGTTTTCAGGGCGCACCGTGGACGGCGCTTCCGGGAAGTCGCAGACACGTTCGGACGGGGCTTCAGACCTGGGTCGTCATCTGAGCAAGACGCTCGACGATCTGGTTGTGCAAGTTCGTGTCGCCCGCAAAGAAGCCTTCGAGATCGGCGAGCCACAGACCGTCGGTGGCAAGCTGAACGATGGCCAGGGTGACAGGATCGACTCCTCCGGTGTTTTCGGTCCGGAGCAGGGACGTCAGGAAGTTTCGCCAGAGGTCCCGCATCGTGTGGTTCTGGCGATCTTCGACTGCGATAATGTTGCAGAGCTTGCTCGCATGATCGTCACGTTCACTCGTGACCAGCTTGAGGTAGGCCCGGGTGTGTCGACCTGGAACGATCGGGTCTGAATCCACCAGCTTCTTCCAGCGCTCGACAAATTGCTCATGCAGGTCGACCACGAGTCCGTCGACAAGATGCTGCTTGCTCGGGAAGTGGTGCAGCAAGCCGCCTTTGCTGACCCCGGCCGCCTTCGCGACGGCGTCGAGGGTCAGGCCTGCCAGGCCCTTGTCGAGAATGACCCTGGCGGCTTCGTCGAGCAGTCGCTGACGAGTTTCGGCAGGCTGCTTGGTCGGCTGAACGATCGTCTTCATGAAATCACCATCGAGCTGACGGAACGGTGACCGTTCAGGAGATTTGTCGACCGCGTGGGCACACATGGTGTTCGCATCAGTGTAAAGCTTCCTGAAGTGGGAGCGATTTGTCAGGCCGGTATTCGTGATCGCCGTTTGACGACTGCTGTCCTTCAGCCGGGGACGCTTTGTCGCCGGTGGGGCGCGCTTTGCCGCGAACCCGTTCACTCAGGATTTGCATGACGGTGTAAAACACGGGAACGAAAAAAATCGCCAGGAATGTGGCGGCGATCATTCCGCCGAACACGGCCGTGCCGAGGGACCGGCGACTCGCTGCTCCCGCACCGTTCGCGATGACCAAGGGGAAGATCCCGAGGATAAACGCAAACGATGTCATCAGGATCGGCCGGAATCGCATGCGGGCCGCTTCAATGGCAGCGTCTCGAATGCTGCGGCCCTGCTCATGCAGGTCGCGGGCGAACTCCACGATGAGGATCGCGTTCTTACTTGCGAGCGCGATGATGAGCACGATACCGATCTGCGTGTAGATGTTGTTGTCCATCCCGCGAATGGCCACTGCGGCGACGGTCCCCAGCAGTGCCAGAGGAACGACAAGAATGACGGCTGCCGGCAGGAACCAGTTCTCATACTGGGCGGCCAGAACGAGGTACACCATCAGGACGGCCATGCCGAAGACGTAGAACGCCTGGCCGCTGACCTTCTTTTCCTGATACGACATGCTGCTCCACTCGTAGCCCATTCCGGGCGGCAGCTTTTCAGAGGCCATCTGTTCCATCAAAGCCATCGCCTGTCCGGAGCTGACTCCAGGCGAGGCGTTTCCGTTGATGGTGACGCTGGGATAGAGGTTGTATCGGGGAATCATCTGCGGGCCGGTTGAGACCTTGACGGTGGCAAACGTTCCGATCGGGACCATCTCTCCGGCGTCCGTCCGGACTTCGAGACGTTTGATGTCCTCGGGCCGTCGGCGAAATCGCTGATCGGCCTGGACCTGGACCTGCCATGTCCGGCCAAACTTATTGAAGTCGTTGACGTAGGCTGATCCAAGCGAGGCCTGCAGCGTGGAGAAGATCGTCTGCAGCGGAATCCCGAGACTTGTGGCCTTCTCTCGATCGATGTCGACGTAGAGCTGCGGGATCGAGGCCCGGAACGACGTCTGAAGGCTGTTGAGTGACGACTGGGCGTTGCCGTCGCTGACCAGCGAGTCGGCGACCTGCTGGAGCTGTTCGAGGCCCTGATTCGCGCGATCCTGAAGCCGGAACTCGAAGCCGCCGGTTTGACCGAGACCTTCGATGGCCGGCGGCGGGAACGCGAAAGCGATGGCTTCAGGTAGCTGGGCGAGCTGTCCGTACAGGTTGCCGAGGATCGCCTCCATCGATTTCGCGGGATCCTTGAGACGCTCCTGTCGTGGCTCAAACGTCAGGAACATTGTCACGGCGTTCGGCACTGTCGCGTTGTCGAGGAGGGACATGCCGCCGATCGTGAACCAGGCGCTCACACCGGGCGTTTTGGACAGGATGTCGTTCAGCTTGGCAATGACCTCTTCGGTTCTTTCCAGCGAGGCGGCGTCGTCGAGTCGCGCGGCCAGGATGGCGTATCCCTGATCCTCGGGAGGGACGAAGCTCGTCGGCAGGCGCGTGAACCAGTAGCCGGTTCCGCCGGCGATGATCACGAAGAGGACCATCGTCAGCGCGGAATGCCGCACGAACCCCCGCACCATCCAGACGTAGATGTTCTCGACCCAGGCATAGACGCGGTTGAAGCCGCGATAGAAGAAGTTCTTCTTCGTCGGGGTCGGTCGCAGGTACACGGCGCACTGGGCCGGCTTGAGCGTGACGGCGTTGATGGCGCTGATGACGGCCGTGGCGGCGATCGTGAGGGCGAACTGCTGGTACAGCTTTCCCGTGATGCCGGCCATGAAAATGGTCGGCACGAACACTGCCATCAGGACCAGCGTGATGCCGATGACGGGGCCGATGACTTCGCCCATCGCCTTGATCGTGGCGGACCGCGGCGACTGCTTGCTGTGGTCGATGTGGTGGACGGCGTTCTCGACGATCACGATGGCATCATCGACCACAATGCCGATGGCCAGCACGAGGCCGAAGAGCGTCAGCATGTTGATCGAGTAGCCCATGGCGGACATCGCGCCGAAGGCGCCGATGATCGTCACCGGGACGGTGGTGGCGGGGATCAGCACGGCGCGCCAGTCCTGGAGGAACACCAGGATCACGATCAGCACGAGGACGCCCGCTTCGAAAAGCGTCTTGTAGACTTCGTGGATTGATTCTTCGACGAACTCGGTCGGGTTGAAGGCGATGTTGTAGACGACGCCTTCGGGAAGCGTGTGCTTCACTTCCTCCATCTGCTTTTCCACCGCCTGCGCGACGCTGATGGAGTTGGCCCCCGGGAGCTGGAAGACGGCCACGCCGGCCGCGGGCTTGCCGGTGATCTCCATCCACGAGGCATACGTCTGGGCGCCGAGTTCGATGCGGGCCACGTCTTTGACGCGCGTCAGGCGAGCGGCTCCGGAGGGATCGGAAACCGACTTGACGATGATGTTGCCGAACTGCTCGGGGTTACTGAAACGGCCCTGGGTGGAGACGGTGAACTGGTTGCTTTGATCGCTCTTGGCCGGGCGCTGCCCGATCTGTCCGGCGGCCACCTGAACGTTCTGGGCCGAGATGGCGGCGACGACGTCGTTCGTCGTCATTTCGCGGGCCTTGAGCTTCTCGGGATCGAGCCAGATCCGCATTCCGTAGCTGCTGCTGCCGAAGATCTGCGTGTTGCCGACGCCGGGGACGCGACTGAGGATGTCCTTGACCTGGATCTCGGCCAGGTTGCTGAGGAACAGCCCGTCGTGTTCCTTCTTCTTCGACGTCAGGCCGATGACGATGACCATGTTCGTCGTTTGCTTCTGGGCCGTGACGCCGAGCCTTTGCACTTCCTGGGGGAGTCGCGGCAGCGCGGTGGCGATGCGGTTCTGGACGAGCACCTGCGACTGATCGAGGTCGGCCCCGACCTCGAAGGTGATCGTCAACGTGTAGGCCCCGTTGTCGGAACACATCGAGCTCATGTAGATCATGTTCTCGACACCGTTGACCGCCTGTTCGAGAGGCCCGGCAACGGTGTCGGCGAGGACGGCCGCGTTTGCTCCCGGATAATTCGCGGTGACCTGCACCGTGGGCGGTGTCAGCTTGGGGTACTGTTCGACCGGCAGGCTGAACAGGCAGATGCCCCCCACGATCATCGTCACAATCGCGATGACGTTGGCGAAGATCGGGCGATCGATGAAGAAGCGATAGAGCATTGGAGATCTGTCCGTCCGCGTGAACTGGCTCGCGGCTTCGGTACGGAGTGTGATGAGGCTTGCGGACGGCGCGGCCGGGCAGAGCTTGCAGACCACAGGCCGTGGTCCGCCGGGAAGCCGGCCGGGCGTTACGCGAGTCAGTTGGTGGAGGACGCGGCGACCGCATCCGTCTCTTGTTCGGGAAGCACTCGCCGAGTAGTGACTGACGGTGCAGTCGGCGGTCTCTCAGCCTTGCCGGCCAACTTCGGATTGACCTTCATTCCGGGTCGAACTTTGAGCAGACCATCGACGACAACTCGATCGCCGGCTGTCAATTCGCCTTTCACGACCCGGTGAGAGTCGAGGAGGTCGCCGGGGATCACCAGCCGTCGTTCAACAGTGTCGTCGGCGTTGACCACGTACACGTAGGCGCCCGTCTGGTCGTAGGCGAGTGACCGTTCCGATACGAGAATGGCGTCGGCGTGTTCTTCCGATGGGATTCGGAGTCGGATGAACATCCCCGGCAGGACACCCGCGTTCTCGAAGACACCTCGGACCTGGACTGTTCCAGTGCCGGTCTGCACCGTAGGAGAGATGTAGTCGACCTTCCCGGTCATGGTGAACGTCCGGTCCTCGCCGATGGCCATCATGACGGGAATCGACTGCTCCTTTCCGCCACCCATATACCGAGACTGAATTCGTAGAAGTTCGTTTTCGTTGATGGCCGCGTACGCGTAGATCGGATCGGTCTTGACGATGGCTGCCAGTGGCGTCGAGCTATCGGCCGTAATGTAGTTCCCGATATCGAATGCACGGCGGTCGATCCGACCGCTGATCGGCGCAGTGACTCGGCAATAACCAAGGTCCAGTTCCGCGGTTCGGACCTCGGACTTCGCCAGTTCAAGGGCTGCCTCGGCCCCAAGAATGTTGGCGTCGAAATTGACGGTGGCTTGTTCGAGTTCTGCCTGTGTGGCGAGCAACTGCGCATCTGCAACCTGGAGTGCGGCCGCGACCTGATCAAACTCCTGTTGCGCTGTCGCCTTCTGAGCCAGCAGGTCGGAGTGACGGCTGTGATTCTTGGTGGCCAACTGAACTTCCGATTGTCGCAGTTCGACCTGAGCACGAGCGATCTCGCGGGCCTTCGACTGTTTGGCCTTTTGCAGGTTGGCGCTCGCTTCGCGTTCCTTTGCGAGTGCGTACTGCAGCTTCACCCTGAATGGTTCCTCATCGATGACAAACAGGAGTTGCCCCGCTTTGACAAGATCTCCATCCTCGAACTTCCGTTCTTGCAGAAAACCGTTGACGCGTGCGCGCAGCTCGACTCGCGCGGAGGCCTGTGCTGTTCCCGTTTGCTCGACATAGCTCGTGACGGGCTGCTGAAGCGGCAGGGCGACTTGGACATCTGGGGGCGGAGGGGCCTGGTAGCTATTCGCAGGACCGCACCCTGACTCCACAACCGTGACGAGAACCAGGAACGTGAAGAGCGAATTGCGATGAACTACTGCCCGTTGAACACCTTCCGAAGTGAAGAAGCGAAATCTGGATCGCGAGCGGATGAAACCCGGATATTTGCGGACCGACATTGCAGCGACTCGGCAAGTGAGATTCAGGAGACTTCAGTCAGCGGACGGACTGCCTTGCTGCGTCGCGGACCGACGCAGCGATGGGTGATTGGTGAAACTAAGGCAAGCACCCGATTGCTAAACATACCGTCTGGACGGTATGTTTCAAGGTCCGATACGCCTTGCAAACTCATTCCGCCGAAGAGACTCAGGATTTCATGCGAGGTTCATCAAATAAGTGGCCCATCGAGAGAGGTGTTCGCTGAGCCCCAAGGGACGCCCAGGTTTGCATCAGAGCGTTTACGGCTTCCCTGATCGGCGCACGCAACGACTCCCAACGTGTGACGACGGTATGCAAATCAGCGTCAATGTCCGCTACGACGTGCCACCTGGCGTCCGCACCATGCAGCCCATTGGCAGCGCCGCACGATGGCCACTTCGCGCAAGTCATTGCCTTGCCGTCGATAACGTCGATTCTGAATACGAGTTCAATTCCCGCCGCCTCCACTGAACGGAACGGAAAACCCTTCGACGAGCACGTCGAAGGGTTTTCTTATTGTTGGACAAAGAGTTGCGTCGATGAGTGTGCAGTTCAAACAGACGATTTCGAGGATCCGCCGCTTCACCGCGTAATCCGCCGTAAGCCACTTTTCCCGCAGCGTTTGCGAAAGTTCAAACACCTTCACCGCCAGGTCCGCCGTTTCGTCATGCGAGCGGTCCAGGACGTCAGTCTGCAGCTTGATTGAGGCCAGGCGGTCCCGCAGTTCCGTCTGCTTCCGCAGAAACGTCGGCTCTTCAATTTGGTCTTCGATCCGTAGGTTGAGCAGTCGATCCTGCTGAGCGACCAACAGTGCCTCCTGCCGCGACAATTCGGCCCGTTGGACACGGGAGTCTCGCTGCCGATCTTTCGTCTGCGATACCAGAACTGCCCGGAACCAGTCCCGCACGTCGTCGTCTTCGATCCGCATGCGATCGAAGATCGCCAGCATCTGTCGGTCGAGGTCGGTCTCTGTGACCCGCGTCCGTGGATGGCCTGACATGTTGTACCGCGAACAGCGGTAGTAGACGTACGTTCGCTCTCCGGCCTTCGTCTTTTTGACCTTTGCTTCCCCGGTGATCTGATGTCCACAGCAGCCGCACTGCATGAACTCGGCGGCGTAGGTCATCGTGTGTGACTGGTGATTGCCGCTACTGATCAATGCATGGACGCGATCCCAGGTCGTCCGGTCGACAATCGGTTCATGCTTTCCGGGATGCCAACCGCCCCGGAACTGAATATCGCCGATGTAGCTGCGATCGTTCAGGATGTTATGAATGGTCGTGCGGCTAAACCGCGAGACGCCCGGACGATACTCGATGCCATCTATGGCCAGTTGGGCGACGACGCCTTCGAGTGTCCTGTTCTCGTAGGCATACAGTTGAAAGATGCGACGGACTTTCGCTGCCGCGTCGGGATCAACTTCAACGACCCGCCGACCGTTACAGCGAGTATTCCGGTAGCCGTAGGGAGCTTTTCCTGGAAACAGCCCTTCCTGCACGCGGCGACTGATTCCCTGGCTGATGTCAACCGCCATCTGCTCGGTGAAGAAGCTCGCCATGTTGGCGAGCGTGCGACGCATCATCCGTCCGGCCGGATTGTTCTCGGTCTGCTGCGTCACCGAAATGAACGGGACGTCGTATTCCGATTCGAGACGTTCCAGTTCGACGTAATCGAACAGGTTTCGTGAGGCTCGGTCGACCTTGTAGAACAACAGGCCGTCGAGCGAGGCACAATGCTTTTTCGCGAAGGCGATCATTTCGCGAAACGTCTTCCGCTCATCTCGCTTGCTCGCCGTCTCGGCGATCTTGAAGAGGCGGACGATCGTCCCATTGTGCAGAGTGGCATAGCGTCTCAGCGCTTCTACCTGCACATCCAGACTGAAGCCCTCGCGTTCCTGTTCCCGGCTGCTGACCCGTGCCAGGGCGACGAACTGTTTCATGAGCGTGATCCCGACGGTGACGACAGGGCATCCAGCAACTGGCCCGTATCGAGCAGGATCGCCACCGCGTCATCGACGGTCAATCGGGCCTCGTAGAATCGCTGCCAGACCCGGAGCGTCTTTTCAATCAGTTCCACCGTGATCCAGCCTGGCAGACCCGCGGGCACCACCATGGTCGTACTGGACGACGCAGGCGTTTCAGGGCTGGAACCAGAACGGGACATGATCGGACTCTTGCCTTACCGAAACGACACAACCAAATGGACAACCCGCTCCTCTTCGCAGACGGAGCGTCGCGATCGCTTCTTTTTCCCATCGCCGATGTGACGAACCGGGGCTATCCCAAGCAGCAATACTCGGCCA
Organism: Caulifigura coniformis; assembly: GCF_007745175.1. Taxonomy (GTDB): domain Bacteria; phylum Planctomycetota; class Planctomycetia; order Planctomycetales; family Planctomycetaceae; genus Caulifigura; species Caulifigura coniformis. The sequence continues at coordinate 6,246,710 of NZ_CP036271.1, forward strand.
GGCCGACGAGCAGCGTTCCGCCGACGATCTCGGCACAACGGGGCGAGACCTGTTGAACGGTGATGCCGGCCCAGAGACCGGTGACGGCCAGACCGGCCGTGGCCGCGCCAAGGCAGGCTGTTCCAGCCAGCATCGACGTTCCCTGACATCCCATCGCCAGTCCGGCCGCTCCTGCATCGAGACTGGCGGCCAAGCCCATCAGGATCAGCGGGATCGCGTCCCGCGGCATGGGCCGTGAGACCGTGATGTCGTCCGAAGCTGTTGTCCCCACGATCATCGCACAGCCGATCCAGGCCAGGGCCAACGGGGCCAGCCAACATCTTGCCATCGTGGAATCGACGAGCAGTTGATGCCCTGCCACATGGGCGGCAACCAGGACGAGTGTCGTCGGCAGCGTCATCGCGAGGACCGCTTTGCCGATGTCACTGGGAGACCACTTCGGATGGGACATTCCGACCGTCAGGGCCAGGGCGAACACGTCGAACGAAACGCCAATCGCCATCAGGCCCGTTTCAATCGATCCCATGCGGAGCCTCCTTGGAAGGGACAGTGTCAGCGGTGGGGGAATCGATGTCTTGGCCGTCGGCAACAGACGGTTGGTGGCTGGCTGTTGATCGTGCTGTCATCGCGGCGGCGGCCGAGAGGACCACCGTCACCCGCGCGGCGTCGCTGAGATCGACCGCCAGCATTGGCACGGCCCGAGCCAGATTGACGGCCTGTGTCTGCGAAACGGTTCGATGCGGATCGAAGGCCCTGACGATCACCCTCAAGAGCGAAGCCGTTTGCACATGGCGATTTGCCATCCGTTGTCTGTCGGTTGCAACGGAGCGTTCGATCGCCGCTTCAGGATCGGGCGTCACGTCGAACCGCGTCTGCACAGGTCGGCCGTTCCACTGCCGCCAGAGGACAATCCCGCGGTCATACAACCGGCTGCGAAACGCGATGCGTTCGGGCGTGAACCAGACGGTGCTCCGCGAGGGGAACACCTGCCGGGCCAGGAAACCGTCGAACGCTGCCGGGAACAGCGGCTTCGTGATCGTCATTGCCAGCGAGAACCCGAAGAACGTGAGGCTGCCCCGGCCGATTGGATCGCTGATCCAGCCGAGCCGGTGCCACAGCCACCATCCGACGAGCAGGTTGGTTGACCACGCCAGCAGCGTGCTGACCATGCGGGCATACGCCCAGCTTCGCCACGTCGCCAGTCGCACCGCGACGATCGCTCTCTTCTTCTCGGCGTCGAACAGCAGTCGCGGCCAGGTCGGTAGCCCGGGAGCGGTTACGGTGGTGAAGGAACTACTCATGAACGCGCCCCCGAAAGAGTTCGTGCTGGTCGTAGAACGCCCGCTGCAGGATGGCGGGCCGATAGCCGGGCCTGAGAATCAACTGCCGCAGCTTCTTGTCCTCCCGCGCGAAGAACCGGCCCACCTCTTCCGCGTTGAGGAGCCGATGAACTCCGAGGGACCACGACTCGCCCGTTGCGGCCTGCTGGGTCGCCTGATCGAAACCGGGTGTGTTGGTCGAGCGGGTGATCGTGGGTGTCTCGCCCAGCCGTTTGGAGACATACTCCTGCGTGGTTTGATCGTTGAGGCTGAACACCTGCAGGCAGCCCGCGTTGCCGATGAAGGTTTCCCACGACTTGGGGTACCGGCTCTGCAACTGGCCCAGATCCTGCAGAACGCAGAACAGCTTCAGGCCAAAGCCCGCGAACTGTGCGGCCGCCGACTCCAAAATGGAAAGATGTCCGAGGGTGTGCATTTCCTCCAGAATCGCGACCGTCGCCGCGCCGTATTGCTGAGTCTCTTCTTCATGAGCCGCGGCAATCTGTTGGAAGATCAGCCGTTGCCAGCCGCTCAGGTCGTGCTGGCGCATCGCCGGAATGGCGCTGTAGAGCGCCACGGACTTTCGTTTCACGTTCCGCGGGTCGATGCCGTCCCCGGTCAGGCAGTCCCGCATGCATTCGATCCCCAGGAAGTCGAGATGTTTTCGGAGGTTCGAAAGGACGCTTGAAAACTCTCCACCCGTTCGGTCATAGAAGGCCTTCGCCGCGTTGCGGATCATGCCGCCCGCGGCGTCATTGGCCAGGAGTTCCTTTTCCAGCCAGTACCGCTGCGGATCGTCGGGATCGCGGGTCGCCAGTTCGGCGGCCAGATGCCAGACCGTGACGAGATCGCGGACACCTTCGTATCGGTCGAACGTGGCCACGTGTCCGCACAGGCCTGCCAGGATCTGTTTCCCGCACTCGTCCCAGTGCCGGTCCTTGAAGTCCCCCGAGACGATCAACGAGTCGGCAATCAACCGGGCGTTCGGAACAAACGTCCGTCGATCCGAACGCTGCAACTGGCGGATGACGTTCAACGCGCCCCGGAACCGCCGGGTGCCCGGTCCGGAGACGTCGAACGGGTCGAGGACCACCACCTCCTGGCCCAGAACGTCCGCCCGATACTGGGCCGTGAATCTGGCGAGTTCTCCTTTCGGATCGAGAATGAAGGCCGAGGTGGACGCCGGGAGGGTCAACAAAATGGGAATGATCGAGGCTCGACCTTTATTTCCACGCGAGCCCCCAGCCAGCACGTGGTGCCGGTCGTCCCCGATTCCGATCGGAATGCCTCCGGTCACATACCGGGTCGGACGGCCATCCGGCAGCCGCTCCCCCTCCTGCACCTGTCCGTCGACGACGCCCAGGAACAGTTTTGAGTGAGGATTGGTGGGATCGAACCGCAGGGACTCGGTGGCCGCCAGGTTCTTGGGCGACTCGAAGTACGAGTGCGGAGGCGTCCCGACATGCTCGGCGCTCCGGCCGCGGGGCAGATCGTCGAGCAAGTCGGGAGGGACGTACTGCGGAGACATGGTCCGTTTCGGGGGAGGGAACGAGGATTCAGGGAAGAGCTTCCGATGCCTGGCGTCTGGCGTCTGACCTCTGTCCGGTCACTCAAATCGCGGCAGCCGGGGACTCGAGGTCAGCTCGCTCTCGATCACGAAATAGCCCGGCCGGAACCCGGCGTCGTTCAGCAGACCGTTCCAGCGTTCCCGCTCGCTCTCGGCGACGAAGTACAGGGCCAGCGCCCCGCCCCGCTCCTGGTACTTGCGGAGCGATTCCCGCAGCCGGTTCTCGGCATCGGCCTTCGAGTCGGAATCCTGCATGTCGCTCAGGATGACGGTCAGCAGCTTCGTCTCAGGCGACACGCCGGAGATCGTGCCGACGTAGTCGAGGGTCCGCGTCGTGGCGTCGTAGACACGGGAACCCGACGCGTCGGAATGCCGTTTCAGGAAGGCATTCAGTTCCTGCGGCGTCTTGAACCGCTTCCGCAGGTCGGACGGTCGGCCTTCAAACAACAGCACCTTGTCGTTGCCGCTCAACTGGCTGATGACGAGTTTGGTTTCTTTTCCCATCGCCTCCTGGAAGAACCGGTCGGAGATGTCGAGGAACAGCCTGTAGGCCTTGTCGTCCCAGTAACCACTGAACGAGCCGCTCAGGTCGATCTGGATCGCCAGCACGGCGCTCAACGGCTGTTCGTCGAACGGCGGGGACTCGCTGACGGACGGGCTTTCGATACAGCCGCTGGCCAGCAGCAGGACCATCAGGGCAATGGGAAAAAGAAGAGACGGTTTCATGGGGGAGAACTCCTTAGGCGTAAGAGGAGGTCGAATAGTCCGAGTGCCACCAGCCGAGGACGGCGAGGCCGCAGGCGTAGAGCAGCGTGGCGGCCGGGACGACGAAGCCCGGCACGTCGGACCAGCCGCTGGAGGTCTGGCTGGCCAGGCCGAAGTAAAACAGGCCCGCGTCGAACAGGATGATCACGGCCGCCAGGAACGTGAGCAGGTAGAACACGATCGGCATTCGCAGGCGCTGCATCGCGATCGGGCCGTAACCCTGCAGCTCCAGGAACACGCGGGTCCAGAGCCAGGTCAGCACGGCGAACAGCAGAAGCGCCACGACGATCGCCAGATCGGCGCGGTTCCAGCCGTCGAAGCGTTGCAGCAGCCCCGCTCCCGGAACCGGCAACTGATATAGCCGCCGCTGGAAGATCGGCATCAGCTGGCGAATGCCGTCGGCGCTCACCGCGGCGTAGACCAGGCCGATGACGGGCAGGATGAGCAGGTTGGCGACGACGAACACGAACCGCTGTTTCAGCGTCTTGCGTCGCCGGATCGGACGCGGGACGGTCGGATCCGTTCCCGCGTGCGAGAAGGCTTCCTCGAACTGGTCGAAGGCTCGGAACATCGGTGTGGCATCCTTTCGGAAGGAGATCAGGCGACGAGCTGAGTCGAGCCGTTGCGAAGCTGGTCGATCGCCGACTGCAGGTCACAGATCACGTCCGGAACGTCGGGCGTCTCGGACCCTGTGGTCGGGATCACTTGAATCCGCACGACCGAGCCTTTGAACGTCCACTTGGCGGCCGCCGCACGAGCGGCCTTGCGTTTCGGGCGGTCCGCTTCCACTGCCGCCATTGGCGGAGCGGCGGGGACCACGGGAACCATTCCATGCTTCTGCCGCAGTTCCTCGGCCCGCTTAATCGTGATCCGCTCACCGGAGCGAGCGAGAGCCAGGGCTTCCTCACGGGCCGCCGGCGGCGTCCGTTCCTCGGCGAGGATTTTCAGGCTCTCACCGCAAAACCGCTTCTGAAGCTTGCCGGCATTCAGCAGTTCGCCGCCGAAGCGGCGGTAGGCTCCGATGCAGCGGTAACCCTGCGTCCGGGAGAGGTCGAGGTCTTCCAGCATGTCGTCGAAGAACGCACGGCGACCTTCCTTGTCCGTGACCAGCAGGAACAGGTCGAGCTTGCCGCCCTGGATCAGTACCTCCTGGACCTGGACCGCGCCGCAGGTCTCCTTGATGTAGGTCGCGACGGCCGGGAATTGTTCCTCGTCAACTTTGGCCGGAATGTTTCGCCGCTCCTCGTCGGAGAGAGCCAGATGGGCGCTGAGGACGTCGTACAGGCCTTTTCCCGACAGGATCAGGTCGATCGGATCGTTCATGGTGAGGGTCTCCATCGAAGAAGATGGGGCCTGCGGTTCGGTCCGCAGGCGTGAGAGAGAAACGGTCAGGCGGTCACCGCGGTGAAGCGGTTGACCACGCGGTACGTGAACCACAACTCGAACAGGCGGAAGGCAATCACGCAGACCACCAGCAGCGGCCACTGGATGCAGACGGCCGACAGGACGATCAGCAGTAGAACCCAGTAGGCCAGGCTGACGCGGACAAACCGCAGCAGCGGCGGGTGATCGGGAAACATGCGCAGCACGGGGGGGCTCCAGACTGGAGGAAGAAAGCGGTGGCCGCACCGGCGGCCACCGTGTTGAAGAGGGACGCTCCGTCAGAAGCAGATGGCTGGCTGGCCGCCGCCATCGACGACGGCCAGCCCGGCCAGAGTCCATGGGAATCGGTCAGACCTCATCGATCCGGCCGGAGATCCGGTACGACTTCTTGCGATTGCACGCGGCGCAGATCGCCCACAAAAAGCCCACGATAATGAGGAAGCCAAGTAGTGCTCCTCCACCGTCGGCAGCAGCTGCGTCGGCCTGCGCCAACATTGTGCACGGGTCCATGACATCGTCCCTTTCGAAAGTGGCCCAACCTCTGCCTTCGACCGTCGGAGGCATGCGTCGGAGGGGGCACTCATGTAAGGCGTGTCAGAAGTCGTCGGCCCCGAGAATCTTTCAAAATCCAGAGAAAGCACTCCCTGGCCCGCTTGGGCGTGAGGTTCGGCCGAGACGCCGCCTGACCGGTGGGTCGGATCTTTGACCACCCATCACGTCGGCCATAAACTCATTCCTTCTCGCGGCTCTTCTTTCAATCCGCTAATGAGGATGGGCATGCCAGGCGACCTTGACTTCGTTTCGGACGACGATTGGGAGCGATTTCAACGCGACATGTTGCGGATTGCGGCTCCAGGACATTTCATCGCAAATGTCCCGGCATCACCCAACGACACAGTGCAAAGCGCGATTGCCACCTTCTTAAGGCGTCGCCGAATTGGCGAGAAACGGGATGCCAGCGCAAATACTCCCGAAGCAGTTCGCCTCGTCCTCCTCTACCGAGTGTGGTGCAAGGTCCGAGAACACCGGCGTCGGCGGACTTACGTAACGAACAAGCCCAAGAAGTTCGATGACCTCGATCCCACCGGTCAGCTCGAAGACTCAGTTCCCGGCGCTGACTTCTCCGCCGCGGAGATGGAGATCTTCTTGAAGGAGGCTCTGCAGCAGGTCGCCCGCCTGCCCGAACAGCATCAAGCGGTGGTCCGACTTTGTTTGGATGGCCATAACTCGCGAGAGATCGCGACCAAGCTTGGTCTCTCGCTAGGCGACGTCAATGCGATCCTGGCTCGGATTACCATCGAACTGTCCGACGACTCCGCCGCCTAGACTGCCCGCACATGCCTGACTGCGGGGCCGAAGTCGAAAGACAAGTGAAACGGTTCAACCAACTCCTCCGTCTGGGCGAACAGCCAGTTCTGGAAGAGTTTGTCGATGAACTGCCGTCGTATTGTAGAAAGCACCGCGATGCCTACGTAAGGGCGCTGCTGACGGCGGAGATGTCGCATCTCACGTTGATGGCGGAAGGGGCGTTTCCCACGCGGCACGACGTCATTCAGCTGCATCGCGGTATGGCTGACGAAATCACTTCGTCGGTCTACCAGGCGATCCGCGACGATGCCGAAGACGCGCCGTTAATGCTCGGTCGCTACCAGGTCGAAAAGACCGTGTCGCGGGGTGCTCAAGGCTGGGTCGCGAAGGCGTTCCCGCTTCCCTTTGGTCGTCCTGTGGCACTGAAAATCTACCATGACTCAGTACCGGTGACGTCGATTGCCGTTGAGGCGGAAGCACTGTCCGTGCTCAGCCACGATCTGATTGTCCGGCACATCGAGTTCGGGGAGTCTCTCGGCTATCACTACTTGGCGCTTGAATACTGTGAGTATCCGAGACTGTCGCAGACCTATTCAGAATCAACTCCATCTGCCGCCGACATTTATCGCATCAGCGAACAAACGTGCTTGGCCGTGCAGCACTGTCACGAACGCGGCGTGTTTCATGCTGACCTGAAACCCGACAACATTCTCGCCAGCCGGGAAGGCCATTTCAAACTCATCGACTTTGGGCTGTCGCACGTTCTGCAAGGCCTGCTGTCGGGCACGAGCAAGCGCTGTGACTACTCAGGAACCTTCGAATACATGCCACCGGAGAAGGCCGCGCGACGTGAGGCAATCGACCTCAAGTCCGCTGACCTCTTCGGCATCGGCGGCATCATGTTGTGGCTTCTGACCCAAGAAGCTCCATTTGCTGGTCACCGCTTGCCCGGTGATCGCGATGAGAATGCCCGTCGTCGCGCAATTGAGGGGGGCCTGCACTCCGACGTCGTTGACTTGGCACGGAAGCGACTCCCAGGACTGGCGGACCTGACACTTCGCCTTTTGGCGAAAGATCCAGCTGGCAGGCCCGCGACACTCAGCGAAGTGCTTGGCGAACTGCACAGTCTCCGCGAGCGGGAGTGTCCGCAGCCCCGTGGTCCGGCCGGGCCGACACTGCCCGCGACCGTATCGCGTGTTGACGCCCCCGCCTCAGGAGCGGCCGAGACACGGTTTCGACGCCTTCAGCTGCAGACGTTCCGGTTCACCTTGTCGATCGCGACGGAGGATTGGAACCAGATCTACCGTCCTATCGACGAGGAACGGCGGCCACTTCGGCGCGTTTCCCATGTGACCAAAGCACTGAAGCAAGGCACGCCACTGATCGCACTCGAAATGGGCGCCGTTGTGCTACGCGCACCGATCGACTGTACGTTTGCGGCCCGGGACCAGATGGAAGAGCAAAGTTTTGTGATCCTGGGGATTGCCGACAGCTCCGTCCCGTCAGAGATTAAGCAGATGATCGAGCATCCCGAGATCTGCAGCCGGATGGATTTCAAAGTCACGCTCGATCAATGGATTTCCGAACTGGAATCGACCGTTGAGCAACAGCTCACGGAACTCAGCGCGCGACATGACACTTCACTAAGAAAGTACGCGGCGAAGGCGGCCCGGCGGCGGGCGAAGTTCTACCATCTGCAGTGGTTTCAACGATCTCGAGGCACACTGAGAGTCGTATCCACCGCAATTCTCACGTTCGTCGTCTTTATATGGTTGGGGCTCCAGGTGGACATCGTCGATGATCCCGAGCAACGCAGAGACGTGTGGCAAGAGCTGAGCGTCGCAGTCATGGCCACGCTGATGCTCGCCGCTGGTCTGATCTACATCGGTCTTGGACAGTTGTTCCAGCTCTATGACGATTCGCGAACATATTGGCCACCGCGAGATCACCCATTTCATCGGAAAGAAAGCGTGGATCGAAGACCTAAGTGAATGCCGTGGTCATGGAGCCGGTCCCCTCGGGAATGACGGTTCGATTCTTGGCGGATTTGGTGGCGCTAATTCAGCCAATACCCCATCGGAATTCAGGCAGCTTCGGGGAAGGTGGCCGTGAAAGGCACGTAGCCGCACGAACTTGTTGCTTCCGTCCAGCTCGCTTGTCCTGAGTTCACGAATTGCTGCGACTGTCGCGTGAACCATCGGCAGCATCGCCGTCGCTCGTTCTGTCCATTCCACCGCTAGCCGCTCATCAAGCTCCCAGAGTTGTTCAGGAACTCGAACCTCAACTGACGCGGCCTTCCTCAGCGTGGTTGAATCAGAGACGCCGTCGAATAACCACTGATGCCAAAGGTTGTAGAGGCCGGCAACGTTTGCCTCTGCTTTCAGGCAAAGACTTTTGACCTCGCTATTCCGCATCTCAACATCCGTCACCTAACCATTCTATCTGAAAACGGCGACTCGCGCAAATTCACTGTTCGGGGTGGTCTTAGGCTCGGGCGCTACGCACATCGCTTCCGACAGAATCCTATAAACGCGGCATCAGCGTTTCGTGGGGGCTCGGCCCCCGACATGGCCAGCCACGACCGCCATTCCCGTTCGAGCTCGTACACGTCCCAGCCGGGCGCTTCGAGACGAGCATCGTGATAGGTGTCCGGATCAAGCAGCGGGACCCTGACGTCAGACGCGGGAGCGAGTGACGGCATACTGCCGCGGTTCTCGAAGAGCACGAGTTCCCCGTCAGCCCCCTCCTCCAGCCGGACGCGGTAGTCCGGCATGTGGCTGTTCCTCGCGTCGTCCTCGACGACCTTGCTCACGAGGCGCTTGAATTCCTTCAACGTGGAACCGGAACCGCATTTCTTGCGAAGCAGGTCGAGTGAGATCCGCCACTCGGATTTGCGGCCGCAGTGCTTCCTCGCAATCTCGTACAGGCGGCGTTCGATGGGACGTCGAAGCCGGAAATAATCACGGTGCAGCGTCAGGACTTCGTGGGACTGGATGGCGTTGAATACCCAGTCTGAGAGTTTGACTTCGACTTCCTGCATCCGGCCGTCGCGGGTCTCGCGGACGATCCGGGCGCGTTCGATGATCCCGAACGTCTCGAACTCTTCCAGGCCTCCCGTGACGATGTTGGTGCTGATCCGCGTTCCGGACAGACGTTCAAAGGCGGCCTTCAAGGCCTGGTAGGCCTGGCCGTTCGTCATCCGGTTCGTCGCCTTGAGCAGATCATGGGCTTTGAAGCGGATGACCGGCGAGACCGCCTTGCCGTCATTGATCGCCGCCATGAGGTGGGAGATGCAGTAAATCAGCACATCACGATCGTGAACGGTCGCCAGACCTTCGACGGCCGGTTTGACCTCGATGAACTTGCCGTTGTGTTCGTAGTGCCGCACCCGGCGATCGGGTTTCGTTGAGAGCGAGAAGATCGGATGCTCCATCGACGCCATGTCCCCCTTCGGAGCCGCGTCGAACACGTCCACCACGAAGAAATCGAGCGTTGGATGGCGTTCGGGCAATAAGGGAGATCGTGAGGACGGGGACGGGACGTGATTCGACATGACCGGTCCAGACTTCCATGGTTCGGACGGTCCGTCAACCAGTTTCGATAGATCACACACCACGGAGGACGTCTTCGATGGTTCACCCACCGGAACCGGGCGTTTCGATGGATCACACACCGGGGATCGAGATTCGATGGTTTACACACCGATCTTCGATGGTTCACACACCCGAGTTCGACGGTTTGCACACCGGGCATTCCGGAAAGCCCAATGGAATCCGGGCGTTGCCGACCGCGCCCGAGGCCGTAACACAGATTCTAACACTGATTTAACACCACCCGCTGGCGGCAGGTCGGCATCACGCCGTTCGCTGAAGAATCCGGCAATGGGAAAAGAAGCCGACCGCCTTCCCCTCTCCGTCATCCACAGCTCTTTTTCCCATCGTCCCGGTTCCGATGGACGGATCGGGGACTGTCGCGCTACGGTCGATCCATGCGATCACGGGCCGATGAACTGGAGGACATGAAACGGATTGACCTGCGTCAGTACGCCGCCTCGCGCGGGTTCGTCTTCGACCGCAGGCACAGCAGCCGGTCGTCGGCCGTCATGCGGCATCCCAACGGCGACAAACTCATCGTCGCCAAGAACTCTCAGGGCCAGTACGTCTACTTCAACGCCGTCGGCGACGACAACGGTACGATCATCGACCTGATCCAGTCTCGCGACCGCGTTTCGCTCGGCGAAGTCCGCAAGCTCCTCCGTCCCTGGCTCGGCCGCGACCCCGCCCCGCTACGCGACCTGCCGACGCTGCCCATCGACCTCCAGCCCTCGGAACACAACACCGCCCAGGTGCTGGCCGACTGGATGAAGGCCAGACCGATCGGGCCAACGCACTCCTACCTTGAAGTCGAGCGACGCATCCCTGTCGAGGTGCTGCATGATCCGATCTTCCGGGATCGCATTCGCCGGGATGATCGGCACAACGCCCTCTTCTCCCATTTCAACCAGGCGGGCCTGTGCGGGTTCGAGATCAAGAACCGCAGTTGGACCGGCTTTTCACCGGGAGGCATCAAAGGCCTCGCCTGCTCGCGCCCCCGTCCCGACGATCGCGAAATGGTCGTCTGCGAAACGGCGATCGACATGCTGAGCTATGCGGCTCTCAAGGGTATTCCCGGCCGCCGGTTCTTTAGCACGGCCGGTCAGATCAGCCCGATGCAGGCCGAGTGTCTTCGATCAGCGTTCCGGAACATGCCTCCGGGCTCGACGGTCATCCTGGCCTTCGATCATGACGATGGCGGAAGGACATTAGCGGTGCAGGTCCGGGACGCGTTGGGGCCGACCGGGTGTGCGATCACCGAAGACTTCCCGCAGCAACCGGGCGCCGACTGGAATGATGTTCTCCAGAACCACGGGGAAACGATGAGCCGGATCTCCGCATCGCCGTAGCGTCGTGTTGTCGTAACGACGGTTTGTCGAGGGATCGGATGTCGGCCTACTTCGACCATTCAGGCAAGACACGAAATTTCGCGTTGAACTGGAAGCGATTAGCCAATTCTGGCCAATTCGCCGCACCGTCACTCACAGCTTCCGGAACGCCGGATCGTCGTGGCAGCGGACTTCCGGCGATCAGGCGACACGCTTCGCCGGGACGCAGTCTCCTGAAGGCGATGCCTGTTGGCCGAATGCAATCAGTTTTTGACCCCCATCAAACTTCCGTGGTAGGATGACTCATCATGGAACCGATGATGACGCTGCCGGCCCCTCTTCCAAGGACGCCAGAGGCTCGGGCGAAGGTTGGCGCGGCACGGAAAGGAGGACGGCGATGGTGACACTGACGATTGATAATGAAACCTACGCGGCCCTCAGCAAACAGGCGGCCGCCCACGGCCAGAGCGTGGAGGAATGGCTGCGATCCCAAAGCCGGGCCAGCACAGCGGGCCTGACGGCCGAAGCTCCGTTCGGCGACCAGATGGCGAAGCTGTTCTCGAAGATCGGCCTGACCGATGAGGAATCGATCCCCGAACTGAAGGGCCAGGCGGTGCGTTCGCCGGAGTTCGATTGATGATCGTTCTGGACACGAACGTCATCTCGGAACTGATGCGGCAACGGCCCACTGACGTCGTGACCGGCTGGATCAATCGTCAGCCCCCTGAAGCGATCTGGACCACGACCGTCTCGGTCTTCGAGATCTACCACGGGATTGAATTGCATCCCGATGGTAAACGGCAGCAGGCTCTGCGGAACGTCTTCGAGTTGGCGCTGAAGGACGTCTTCAAGAGCCGCATTCTTCCCTTCGACTTCGCGGCCGCGGCCGAAGCGGCCAAGATCGCCCGGCGTCGCAAGCAGGCCGGGCTCTCCTCGGAAATCCGGGACCTGCTGATTGCGGGCATTGTCGCCACCAGTGGCGCCACATTCGCAACTCGGAACACCACCGACTTCGACGAAGCGGGCCTCGCTCTCATCAATCCTTGGGACGTTCAGCCTCACTGACCTCCCTGCTCTTGGTCACTCTTGACTGCCATTCCCACGCCGTTGCGCTGGACCGGCCCATCGTGCCGTCGTTTCTCCACTGATCCGCGAATACGACGCGCCGTAACTCCGGCGATGCGTGATTCCGCATCGTCGTATCTCCGTCTGCTCCCTCAGGTGGGTTGCAGCGTTCCCTCAGGTTGGCCGTGTCCTTCGCCAATTCAAGAGGCCGTGTTGCCGCTGCGCGGCCGCCCGCACCCAGACCTCTTGAGTTGTCGAATTCGGCCCCGGCCGGAGAGGAGGGGAACGCAACCCAACTTGATGGAGAACAGATATGACACGCTTTGTTGAACTACCCGCCGCGCCGGTCAACGCCAGCCAGGTTCCTCACCTGACCAGCATTCATTCCCAACGAGGACGAGGGCCGTACGGCTCGTCGCACTACCGAGGCAACTGCGGCGGATACCTCATTCGAGACCTCATCAGTTACTTCCAGCCGAAGAACGTCCTCGACTTGATGAGCGGCAGCGGCACCTGCCGTGACGTCTGCCGGGAGCTGCGAATTCCCTGCCGATCGATGGACATCAAGCGGGGCCAGGACGCCGCCTGTGCAAGCAGCTATGCCGATCTGGGCCGGTTCGATTTCGTTTGGGCCCATCCACCTTATTGGAGAATGATTCGATACAACTCAGACGACCGCTGTCTGTCGAGTGCTCCGACATTGGAGGCCTTTCTCGACCGAATGCAGACGGTCCTCCGGCTGTCGAAGGGTGTCCTCTCGACACGCGGCAAGATCGCTATTCTGATCGGCGGCTACAGCGACCAAGGCCGTTACCAGCCGCTCCCGCAATTGCTGGTCGAGCGAGCCATCCGGGAAGGGCTGTGGCCGGCGTGCACGGAGATCATCCGGTTCCAGCACGGCAACACGTCATCAAGGCGGACGTATCAGAGTTCTTTCATCCCGGGGCTGCATGACACTTGCCTCGTTTTCCAAGCCGACCAACAACGAAAGGACTCAACGCCATGACGATCGAGATCAAACACACTCCACCTCGATAACCGAGCAGACTTTCGCCGATGAGTGAGAAGTTGTTCTCTCTGACCGGGGGAAGTGGAAGACTTCGCCAATGATCAAACCGAGTCGCTGAGCTTCGAAGACTACGACAATCTCAACTGGTGGGAGGCGAAGCTGCGAGCGTACGGCAACCTGCTCGAAGACACCGATCCGGAATCGTTCCTGAACGAAGAGCTTCGCGAAGCTGACGAGTTCCTGGACTGGATGCGCCAGCGAACGGATGTCACTCAAGTAATGATGCCTCTTCGAAGCCCGTTGACTCCACCGGCCGGGCCGTGGCATGGTCGAACCCTCAACGAAAAGGAGTTCGACCATTAAGAAAGCTCATACCCCCGCCCCGGAGCGGGAAACCGCTCACAAGCCCGCCGCCACGATCCGTGTCAGCAACCTCAAATGCGTCCTGTGGCGCAATGAAAGCGCGAAGGGGCCGTGGTACGTCGCCGACCTAGTCCGCACGTTCAAGGACGAAAGCGGCTTCCACGAAACCAACAAGGTTCCGGCCGACGACCTGCTCAAGGTCGCGTTCCTGGCGCAACAGGCGTATGCCCAACTGCAGGAGCTGAAGGCGGGCGATCGCGCCGCGTCCCAGCATGAGTTCGATGACGCCCCTCAGCCCGAGTGAACTGGCCCAGTTCACCGGCTCGACGGAATGGTTTCGGCACTCGTTCAACCGGGCGGTGATCTATACGGAGGGCGTCCGGTTCCTGGCCGCGCGAGGAGGGGCGTTCTGGCTGATCGACGCCATCGCCACGCATATCGGGAGCCGGGTCTTCAACGAGGCGGCGGCCAAGGACGACCGAATTGCCCTGATGCATTTCTGGAAGCTGGCCGTGAACCCCGATCAGTCGGCCCGGTTGACGGCCGTGCCCGACAGCGGCGAACCGCCGTTCATCGACCAGCTGGTGATGTTTACCGACTTTCCGCTGAGCGAGGTGGACGTCTGGGCGCAAGGCAACGGCGAGGGCTACACGCTGATGCTTCCGAGTGAATACTAGGCGTCCGGTTCAAACCGATGGACGTGGTCATGTTCTTCGTCCTGTGATCAACGACCGCTTTGACAAACGGGCCGCGACCATGCGATGACTGTCGAACGTTGGCAACACACCGGGGGCGATGGCAAAAGAAATCGCCCAGAGAATGAGGAGAGATGGCAACCAGTGAACGACGTGACATTTATCAGGAGGTGACCGACCGCATCCTCGAAATGCTGGATCAGGGCGTGGTCCCCTGGCGAAATCCGATCCGGCGGGCAGGCGGCGATAGCTGGCCCAGGAACCTCGCTTCCGGAAAACCGTATCGCGGCGTCAATGTCTTCCTGCTGGCGATGCGGAGTTGGGAGAAAGGATTCGGTTCCGACTTCTGGCTGACGTTCCGCCAGGCTCAAGAGCAGGGCGGTCAGGTCCGCAAGGGGGAGCGATCATCGCTGGTCGTGTTCTGGAAGCAGGTCCAGAAGGAAGACGTGTCCTCCGGCGAAGACATCACGATCCCTGTGCTTCGGCATTACAACGTGTTCAACGTTGAGCAGTGTGACGGGATCTCGCCTCCCGACGCGGCCCGCGGCGATGGTCCGTCAGTTCCCTTTGAGCCACTGCGGGAAGCGGACCAGATTGTGGCCGGGTATCGCGATGCGCCGGTGATTGAACACCGCGGGAGCCGGGCAGTCTATCTTCCCGTTGCCGATCGTGTCGAAATTCCGGAACCGGAGCACTTCGAAACCCGCGAGAGTTACTACGCCACCCTGTTTCATGAGCTCTCCCATTCCACGGGACACAGCAAGCGGCTGAACCGCGGGCTCGACACCGTGCTCGCCCCCTTCGGTTCGCCGGACTACGGCAAAGAGGAACTGGTCGCCGAAATGTCGGCGGCGTTTCTGGCCGCCTCCTGCGGCATCAGTCCACCGACGATCGAGCAGTCTGCCGCCTATCTCGACAACTGGCGTCGCGTGCTCAAGGGGGACAAGCGTCTTGTCGTGACGGCCGCCGGGGCGGCTCAACGCTCGGCCGACTGGATTCTGGCTCAGCAGTCGCAGGAACCAGAGCCGGCCGCAGGCGAGGCCGCGGATGCCATCGCAGAACCGGCGACTGCGGATCACGCATCACCGTTGAGTGGTCCGCTCCAGCGGGACTTGTTCTGAACGAACCGCCTCACCGGAGCTCCGACGATCCGTCTCCACGACGATCCGACGGTACGGAGTTACGATTTGCCGGTGTCACGCTTCTCCTGAGTGGTTGCTGAAACGTTCTGGCCCTCGCAATTCCGCCAGCCTGTTCCGCTTGTCCCACGCCCGGGACCTCGACTGCGTCAATGGCCGGCCCGCACCGAAAAGCCGTGTAGGCCATGACGCCGGTCCCTCAGCGTGGCCCTGGTCGCTCAAGGCTGGCGAAAGCGAGCCACAACTCACAACCCAAAAGGAGAAATGACCATGACACAACAGAACCAACCCATCCGCAGACTTCGCATCGGCAACATTGGAGCCGCAATTTTCGAGAACCGCACGGAGGAGGGGAAGACGTTCTACAACGTCCAGTTCACCCGCGGATACCGCACCGACGACGGCTGGAAGAACACCCGCAGCTTCGGCAAAGACGATCTCTTGGCTCACGCGAAGCTCTGCGATCAGGCTCACAGCTGGATCTGCGAGCAGCTGCAGGCCGAACCGTCTGAGTCGATCGGCGACTCCGAAGAATAAGTAAATCGGGCGTGTCGCGACCACTCGGCACGCCCATCTTTCACAAGCGATCACCACATCTTTTCCCATCACCCCCCGCACGCGGCCATGCTGGTTGTTTTTCCCTCCTGTAACTCCGATGGTCGTCGTGAGTTGCGGTTCGGAGGAACCGCGGGCAAGATCGTTGTTATCGCCAGAATGGCGAGTTCTCATCGCATAGACAGCGGGCCGGCCATGTCATTCACGCTCACTCAGATTGACAGTTTTCTCGTCGACACGAACAAGAGCAAGAAGGCGGTGACTGGCACCGCTGTTCCGCTGAAAGGCACGCTTTTCGACATGCTCAATCGCATCTTTCAAAATTCAGATGCTGAGTGTCGGCACGATATCGCCTTCAGCAAATCACAGGACGGGAAACAGCAGAACGAAGTCCGCGACTTGATGATTGACTACCTCAGTGCCCCCTCCCAGCGCACTGGCATGCCGTTGGCCAAGCGATTGCAGTCAGTAACGACCGAACGTTCTGGAATGGGACTGCTGTTCCTTCTCACGGGTTCAAACGCCACCGAGGAACGACTTGTCGTCTCGCGATTTCCGGCCGACAGCGCAATTCTTGCCGATGACTCTGGGGGTGGATTAACTGTTCAATTCCTTGAGAAGGTCTTCATGAAAAGCGCGACGTCGTACAAAGCGGCGGTCTACCGCGCGAAGTCGCTGTCGAGTGGCTTTTGGCAGGGGAGGGCGGTCGACAAACAGGTGAATGGTGACCTGACCATCTCGACGTACTGGATCGAGGAATTCTTGAATTCCGGCTTTCGCATCACACCGGCCCACGGCACGCGCCGTCTAGCGACCTATTTGCGTGAGGCCATCAAGGCAGAAGAGGACATCGCCATCAAGGAGTCGCTCATTGCTGCTGCTCAGCTGGCGAAAGGCTTCGACGGCCAAGCCCTCACACCCGAGTCCTTCTGCAAGCAGCTCAAACTCTCGAAGGAAGCAACGCAAGCACTCCTCAATCGCTGCCCGAATGACGACGTGAAACGCGAACAGTTTCGGTTTAATGTCGAGGAGTTTGGAAAACAGCTCTCGATCAGGACTGTCCAGCTCGACAACGGTGGCTCATTGACGGCCCCCGCCGACGACTTCAACCGTGTGTTCCGACAGGATCAGGTTGACGGGAAAGCGGGTAAGGTGCAGTTCACAACACAAGGAGTTGTAGTCGATGACCGTCTGAGAAAGGACGGCCGACAATGAGCGATATTCGCGCTGAGTATCAGCAACGGCATGACCGCATCCTCGTACCGCTCGCAACTCGTTTACGAGATCACATTCAGGAATTCGTCAAAGACGTTCCCAGGATCGATCGGATTGCGGCCCGCGCCAAATCGGTTGACCGGTTCGTCGCAAAGGCCGAGAAGCTGACTGACAACGGGGCACGCAAGTATTCCGATCCTTTGAGCCAGATTCAGGATCAGATCGGTGCCCGCATCATCCTGTTTTACCTGAACGACGTGGAGAAGATGGTGACCCTCGTCAATCAATACTTCACCAGCATCGAAGAGAAGGAAATTGTTCCGGATGAAGACTCCAAGTTCGGCTATGTGGGTCGGCACTTCATCTTGTTCTTCCCGAGTGAGCTGTTCGATCAACAGCTACCAAAAGACGACGCACCCGAGTTCTTCGAGCTTCAGGTGAAGACGCTCTTTCAGCATGCATGGGCAGAATCCAATCACGATCTCGCGTATAAGCCGGACCGTTCGTTGACTGCCGAAGAACTACGCTACGTCGCGTTCACGGCCGCACAGAGCTGGGGGGCTGACAGGATAATGAACGAACTGTTTATAAAGACGGTGAATAGCTGATGCGATGGCCGGACGTACTTCGGGACTCGAGACAATCGGTGCCGCCCATCGGTGAGAAGCAATTCTCCGAATGGATTCCGCCGAACTAGGAAGAGTGTCCTCCCTGAGCCTCTTTTCCCATTGCCCCGCCCACTGATTGCTCTGTCCCAAATTTGGGACAGAGCGCCGTCAGATCAGGCCGCATCTTCGATGATCAACGCCGTGATGCAGGGACTGGTCTCCGGTGTCTCAACATCCCGCTCGTCCGCTTCCTGCAGCCAGTAGACGAGGCCGTTGCCCAGAAGCTCCACCAGTTCCCGCAGATGCCGCCCCTCGATCGTGATGATCCGTTGCGACATCCCGCACAGACCGAGTTGGATGAAGCCCGCATCCCGGAAGCGGATTTCCCGGAGGTCGCTATAGGCGAAGCTGGTGATCCGGCCGTCGCGGAACCGCAACTGGAACATCAGCGGCGGCATTTCGCCATTCCGAACGCTCTGCCAGGACGTGCCAGTCGCCGAGGACTGGTTCGCCGGTTGCGGCCGGGGACGGAACAGTTGCTCCCGGCGTTGATCGTCGAATGCTCTGGCCATCATCGAAGACATCGTCAATACCCTCCACTTAAGCCCGGCATCGGACCGAACCCGGTGAACGGCCCGCTGCCGTAATCCCGCAACCGTCCGGTTTCCGTTCGGGCGACTTCCCCGGTGCTGCGGTCCCGCCACCAGGCGGCGACCCGATCACGGGCTGACTGCAACACCCGCCGCCCGACATGCCGCTCCAACGACCGGGCAGGGACGGCGGATAGTTCCGTCTGCTCTGGCTTCACCATTTCCGTGGCCGACAACTGCTCACCAGACCGGGCAATTGCCTGGCGAACCTTCGCCTTGTCGTCCACGAAGATCATCACGTCGTCGCTGCCCCGTGACACCGTGACGTAGAACTGCTTGGCGTTGATCGCGGGCAGGGACTCCGACCCCATCGCGGCGATGGCCACCTGCCGGTCCTTCCCCTGGCTGGCGTGGCTGGTGATGACGTAGCCCAGATCAAGGTGGCCATAGTCCCGATCAACCGTCATTCCGCTCTTGAGGATGAGGTGGCCTTTGGGATCGATCGCCTGGACTTCATCGAGACGACCATTGCTGATCCGCCGCTGGCCGTCCTTCGCCGTGCCGCCCAGGCTGAACCGGACCTTGTCGCCGATGGCCAGAGCCAGCGTGGACTCTCGATAGACCTCAAATCGCTCCGGTGGGTTTCGCGGCAGAACCCGTGTCTGGCCGTTGGTTGCCGCAAGTTCCACTTGGCCATTACGGACACCGCTGACGCGATAGCGTTCGCCCCGCTGGAAGCCGCCCTTGGCATTCTGATGGAACTGGACGATCCAGTCCGACTGTCCGGCGTAGGTCGTCGCTTCGCCTTTCTCCGCATCCGAGAGGTTTAGGGACCGCAACTGGGGAACGCTGTGCTCCTGATCCGTCAGCAACCCGCGACGACGCAGGCCAGACCGGATTTCCGATGTGACGGAATCCGCCTCATGATGCGTCGGAGCGACAACGAGCGTCGAACGGCCTTGAGCATTCGCCTTCAGGTACTGATCCGCGAGGAGGGCGTGACGATCCTCGGTGCGGATTTCCTGGATCTTCCCGAGCCGGTCCAGCAGGTCGAACCCGGCGACGAGGCCGGTCGTGCCATTGCGGGCGTCAATGACTTCATGCCCGCGGCTGATGAGGGCGACCGCCTGTTGATACTGCCCCTTCTGGCGCTGGATCGTCTCCACGCGGGCGATGCTCAGTCCGGCCTCCCTTTCCAGCAGCCGCAGGGCTTCGCCCCGCCGCGGCGAGGCATGCTGCCGCGTGTCGCCGGAGAGGATGATCCGGGCGTTTTGCTGGTTAGCCACCTGGAAGAGGGCGTTCATCGATCGGACATCGAGAAGTCCCGCTTCGTCCACCCACAGCACCTGATCCTTGATCTGCGACTGCAACTGCGTGTTCCGCAGCAGGTGCTCGACCGTCTGGGCCTGATGAAAACCTTTGTCATGGAGAACTTCGCGGGCACCAGTCGCGGGAGCGAGCGGAATTACTTCTTTCCCATGGCCCCGGATCGCTTCGGCCGCCTCGGCCATCAGCGACGACTTGCCGGTTCCGGCCCCGCCCGTGATCGCCGTCACTGTGTCGCGGGACGTCAGGACGTGGAGGACGGCCGCCTTCTGCTGGTCGTTCAGCCACTCCCGCCGGAAGTCATGTTTCTGTGTACCGATGGCTTTTCGGGTTCCCCGGCCGTCGCGGGCGAACGCGATCAGTTCCTTCTCGGCGGCGAGGACTTCGCGGGTTGTGACCAGATGACGCTTCGCTCCCTCCGTCTCACGGCTCCGCTGGATGACGTTCATCCCGTCGAGAGTACGTTCGACCTGTTCCGGCGACAGCGTGACGGCGTGTTCGAGGGCCGTTCCGATCACCTGATGCCGCTCGACGGTTGATTGGCGGTAGAGGTGATGATCAAGGGCGAACCGCAACGACTTCTCGGCCAGGTCGTATTCGTTGGAGTGCTGCTGTGCGGCAGGACCACCCAGGAGTCCGCCGAATGTCTCGCGCTCCGAGGCCGTCAGGCGGGATCGCCATTCGCGTTGCAATTGCTCAATGGATGTTCCCTGATCCTTCTTCTCACGCGTTTTCTTGCCGAGGGAGCCTTTCTCGGCGGCGTCGGTGATCCCATTCTCACGGGCGAAGGCCTCGACCTGTTCGGTTCGGCGGCTGAACTTTTCAATCGTGGTTCGGTCGATCCCCGTGATCTCCCAGCCCGTCTTCATTCGGCCGCTCTGGCGGTACTGGACCTTCTCGACCTGGTAGCCGAGTTGCTGAAGCAGCGTCCGGGCGAGCCGGGCCTCGAACTTCGCCTGCAGGCTCGGCCGCTGCCGCATGATCTCCTCGAACTCCCCGGCGTAGTGCTTGCCGTTCTGTTCGGTCCAGTTGATGACAAAGGCGTGGATATGCAGGTGCGGATCGGGCTTCCCCTCGACCGGGCGGGACGTCTTGTGCAGGAAGTCGGCGTAAACGAGTTTGCCCGTCGGTGTCCGGTCTTTCGTAGTCGCCCGGCTGCCGTCTCGGACCCGCCGCATCATCAACGGCTCGACGTCCTTCGTCATCGTCTCATGGACCGCTGTCCGCAGGGCCTCGACGATCCGTTCGTCGCCGTTGATCGCCCAGGCCAGCGACACACTCTTCGGAACGGAGAACGTCAGATCGACGCCGGGACGGCGATCCTTGCGGACACGTTGGGTGAGGGCCTTACCGGTTTCGGGATGCTGACCGGCGAGGAGGGCGGCGAACTGGTACCTTGTGACGTTTGATCCGATGCCGAGACTCAGGACGTCAGCACCGCGTCCATGCCACTGCCCGGCGACTTCCTGACCCAGGTAGTAATCGCCCTGCGTCAGCACGCTCTCGAAATATTGCCGCGTCGACGCGACGTTTTTGCCCTGCGTAGCGATGAGCATGTGGAACCCTAAGCGCGGCCTGCGGAGGGTCAATGGCAGGCCGGAAAAAAAGAAAACAGAACGATAGGCTTGTCTCCTAAGCAGTGCTTAGGCCGGTTCAACGTGCCGCAGGAATCGGAGTGCGGCAATGCGGATGGGACCCGTTCGTTGATCCATCCACAGGAAAGCGAACCGCTGCGATGAGACGATCTTTGGGGCGTCGATCGATACCAACGACCGCTTGAAAACTCCGTCCCAAATTTGGGACAGAACGATCGGCAGCCGAGACGATGAGATAGAAGCATCGACGGAGTGGAAGGATCAGGTCGACGAGGAACCAGCATCCTCGGCGTCGAGTGTCGACACCATGAGGGCTCGCAGCCAATCCGAGATGTGTTCATCGCGACGAACGCAG
The DNA here is from genome assembly GCF_007745175.1 of Caulifigura coniformis. GTDB lineage: Bacteria > Planctomycetota > Planctomycetia > Planctomycetales > Planctomycetaceae > Caulifigura > Caulifigura coniformis. The sequence continues at coordinate 6,268,488 of NZ_CP036271.1, forward strand.
CGGAGCCTGAGGCGCGTATGCAACTCCGGATCGACGTCGACCGTCAGCCGCTTGAATTTGACGGCTGGCTGGACGGGTGTAGACAGGGACGTCTCGACCCACTGATCGGCTGTGTTGGCCTTCAGCGGCCTCGCCGTCATTTGAATTCGCTTGTTCATGTCATCCTCCTCAATTCCTCGACGAAGCGTTCGATCTCTTTCGCCCCCTTGCGGTCGTCATCGCGACCCACGGTGGACCCGTTCGCCAGCGTCTCGGCGAAGGCCACCCGCTGGCTGATGTCGTGCTCCAGCACGAGGACGTCCAGTTCCTTTAAGGCGTCTCGGACATCCCGGCCGATCGCCGTCTTCACGATCCGGCGATTGATCGCCAGACAGCATTTGAGGTCTGGCTCATAGACCTGCGCCTCGCGGACCAGGTCGACCGTCTCGGCCGCCGCCCAGATGTCGAGCGGACTCGGCTGAAGCGGGACGACCACGAGGTCGGATGCCAGCAGGATCGAGCGGGCCAGTTCGGCAATCCGCGGCGGCCCGTCGATCACGATGTCGTCGTAATCTCCGGCCAGGAGGGGAATCTGCTTGTGGATCGTGGCCTTGGGCATCCCGACCACGGTGAAGGCGGGGTTCTCGCGGCAGTTGGCCCAGGCGAGGGCGCTCCCTTGCGGATCAGCGTCAATCAGCAGCACCCGCCGTCCCAGGCGGGTCAATTCGGCGGCGGTGTGGACGGAGAGAGTCGTCTTGCCCACGCCGCCCTTCTGGTTCAGAAAAGCGTAGATCATCAGCGTCGTATTTCTGTGCCGACTGAGGCACGGTGTTACGATTGACCATATGCCGTCGCATCAGACCGCGCAAGACCTGACTGGAACTTGTCCACAACGATTCACGATTTGGTGTCACCTGACGCCTACCGGGATCAGGCCGTGTCCCAAATAGAAACCGTACGCTGCAGCAGCCAATTCAGAGCTGCGTTCCACAGCGCCACCCAGTTCTGCGGTGCATTGCCCCGGAAAATCATGCAGCAGTGTTTTCCCAGGGATTTCGTCCCGCACCCAGTCCAGACCATTCTCCTGCACGCCCCAATGCTCGTGAACCAGCGCCAGCAAACGCTGCGCATCCGTTAAGCTGGTGCGTCTGGATTCGGAGCACCACGTTGAACATCCGTCTGCGTTTCGTCCTTGTTCGCTGGGCGACACTTTTGATTTACGCCCTGATCGCAGCGATGCTGGGGGCAATCTCATCCACGTTCCTGAATTTCGGCTCGCCTTGGACGAAAGCACTTTCAAGCCAATCGTCCTTCGCATGCTGGCATCACATCGCTGTAACCTCGCTCGTTGCGGGCGGAATTCTGATTCTCGTCTTGCAGCTTGCGCCGCTCTCGCTCACGCATTGCGCGAGGCTGGACTACCCGTCAATCTGGCTGGCGTCACTGTTTGCAGCAATCTTGGCTCCCAAGGGAATCGAACTGATCGGAAACTCTCTGTCTGATTCAAAAGCCGTGGTCTCGACCGAGGGAGCAGGCTGGGCAATTGGCTGGCTCTGTATTTTGGTGATCTCCATCCAATTCGCTATTTGGTTGTTCCAATTGCTAACGGCGAATCCGCCGTTAGCCGACCGCAACCGGGAGGGGCCGGCGAAGCGACCGGAAGCTGATGAATTTGGATGGTCGGCGCTCTACAGCAGGATTGCCCGTCAACTGCGACGATCGGATGGGGTTAGCATCGGGCTAATCGGTCAGTACGGCTCCGGAAAGACCAGCGTCACGCATCTGGCGGAAACATGGGCCATCAAGCATCCGGAGAAGGCAGAGCCCAACTTATGGTTCTCGCGAACAAGTTGCTGGGGCTTCTCGGATTCCAAGACCGCGATCCATGAGATTCTTGACGATGCAATCCGTGAGGTGGGCAAGCGGGTCGACACTGTTGGACTCCGGACGCTCCCCGCTGCCTACATCGGCGCTGCATCGCTGTCGTCTGGCATTGCCCAACACCTGCTTGCGCTGTTCGATCGTCACGCGGGCCCTCAGCAACGACTCGCACGGCTGACACCACTGCTCATTGCATGCAACGCAAGACTGGTGATCGTCATCGACGATTTAGACCGCAACGACAGCAAGAGCTTCGATCGCGAGGACATTTTGGCAATGCTCGACAGCATCGGAAAGATTCCGATGTTGTGTTTCATACTCACGGGCGGTAGGCGGGACGATGATCCGGCAGGGTCACTGCCGTTCACGAAGTTGTGCGATCACACGGAGCCCATGCCGTCGATTGATCGGACGACGGCCGCTCAGATGTTACGGGCCTGCCGGGAGGAGATGCGTGAAAAGTTCCGTGTTATTGATCCTCTTCCTTTGCCCGAAAGCCTGCTCTGTTCTTCTGACGAGCCGTTGCCGCCCGGCCTACTGCCTCCCGAAGACACTCGGGACTTGATGGACGCGCTACTCGACATGTTTCAGACACCGCGGAGTCTGAAACATGCAATTCGGAAGGCAGAGGCCCGTTGTGACCTGCCCCCCTTCAACGAGTCCACAGTTCGGGTAGATTCTGCCTCGAACGTGGACCTTCACCGGGAGGAGGCAAGGTCATGGCGAGGAAACGATTTGGCGCTGAGCAGATCATCCCCAAGCTTCGAGAAGCCGAGGTCGAGATCGCTCAGGGAGCGACGGTCGCCGTCGCCGCCAAGAAGATTGGCGTCACCGAGCAGACGTACTACCGCTGGAAGAAGGAGTACGGTGGACTGAAGATGGATCAGGCCAAGCGGCTCAAGGAGCTCGAGAAGGAAAACGCCCGGCTCAAGCGGCTCCTGGCCGATGCGGAGCTCGACAAGGCCATCCTGCGGGAGGCCGCCTCGGGAAACTTCTGAGCCCGGCGAAGCGGCGCCAGGCCGTGGCGTACGTCCGCAATTCGCTGGGCATCGAACACGTCTCAGAGCGTCGAGCCTGTCGTGTGCTGGGGCAGATGAGATCCACCCAACGCCGCCAGGCCCACGTTCCGAATGAGGAACCTCGCCTGATCCGGGACATGGTCGCTCTGGCGACGCAGTACGGCCGGTACGGCTATCGCCGGGTCACGGCCCTGCTGCGGCGGGATGGCTGGAAGGTCAATCACAAGCGGGTGGAACGCCTGTGGCGACAGGAAGGCCTGAAGGTTCCCAAACGTCAGCCGAAACGGAAGCGGCTGTGCTTCAACGACGGATCCTGCGTCCGGCTGCGGCCAGCGCACCGGGATCACGTCTGGAGCTATGACTTCGTGCAGACCCGGACGCACGATGGTCGGCCGGTCCGGATGCTGACCGTCATCGACGAGTTCACGAGGGAGTGCCTGGCGATCGACGTGGCCAGAAAGCTGACCAGCGAAGACGTCCTGGAGCGACTCAGCGGCCTGTTCGTCTGCCGAGGCGTTCCGCAGCACATTCGTTCCGACAACGGTCCTGAGTTCACAGCCACTGCCGTTCAGGACTGGCTGAGGAGGGTTCGCGTGAAGACGTTGTTCATCGAGCCCGGCAGTCCGTGGGAGAACGGCTATGTGGAGTCGTTCAACGGGAAGCTGCGTGACGAGCTGCTCGATCGGGAAGTGTTCGAGACCCTGCTGGAGGCGAAGGTGCTGATCGAGCGGTGGCGTGTGGAATACAACACCATCAGGCCGCATAGCTCACTGGGGTATCGTCCCCCGGCCCCGGAGGTGCGCCCGCTGCAGAGGCCTGCTTCCGCTGCGCTCCAGCAGGCCTCTGCAGCGGATCCTTTGACAAGCGGGTCTTTAAGTTAGAGGTTGGTAGCGTCCGTGGGGGCAGGTCAACCGTCGGCGGCTCCGGAGGGTCTGTTGTCGAACATGCAAACAATGGAACCGTCGTCGGGATCACGGCCCTCTCGACCGATGCCGATGTCTCCAGCTCGATCGTGTATTCGCTGACCGACAACTCCGGTGGACGATTTGCGATCGATGCCTCAACCGGCGTCGTCACCGTCGCCAACAGCACGCTCCTCGATCATGAGCTGTTCGATGAGCACACCATCATGGTCAAGGCGACGAGCGGCCTCAAATCTGTAACCGCCCCGTTCACGATTGTCGTGACGGACGACGCTACCGAGCCGGCGTTGATCCGAGTGACTCAGAACGGTGCGCCGCTCGCCTCAAACGGCCCCGCAATCAACTTCGGCGCTGTTCATGTCGACAATCAATTTGTCGATCGGACCTTCCTGGTCAGGAACGTCGGCAACGATCCGCTGACGCTCGATGCCCCGCTCCTCAATGACAGCGCCTTCAGTTTTGTCGGGTCGGCGGTGGGCCAGACTCTCGCTCAAGGCGGAGAGGCGTCTTACACCGTCCGATTCGATCCCAGTGTCGTCGGCTCCGTTGCTCCTGGGGCGACCCTGTCGATTGGCCACAATGCCGTCGGCGGTCCCTTTGTCATCAATCTTGTCGGATCCGGATTTGCGGATGAGCCCGAAGTCGCCATCGGCGGAAACGCGGATGCAGACGAATACGGCATCGGCGGCTTCGTCTCGTTCGGTTCGCTGCAGTCAGAAACCACAGTCACTCGGACGCTCTACGTTTCCAACCTCGGCACGGCGACCAGGAACCTGACAATCTCGGATCTGTCGGTGAATAGCAGCGATTTCGTCCTGGGCGGCGACCTTTTCACGCAGCTGCAATCCGGCGATGTCGTTCTCGCGCCGGGCGAGTCGATTTCCTACACCGTCTCGACGGGAACAAGCGCCGAGGTCACAACGCCAATCAGCCGGTCAGCGACTATTACCGTCACCACCGATGACGTCGACGAGGGTGTGTTTACGATCGATCTGATGGCTGAGATCGAGCCTTCCTCCGATCAGAGGATTGAATTGGGACCAGCGTCGCCTCCGATCGGAAGCGGCTGGAATACGGGAAACTCGCATTACCTCGATGAGGATGGCAACGTGAAAAACGTTGTGGCGAGTGGAACGTCGACTTCGACAGACCCGATCCTGTGGAACGTCAGCGACCTCGTCCCCAACGGTCGCTACCGCGTATATGCCACATGGACGACGCCCGATCGAACCGATGGGCAGCTCCATGACGCGCCCTATTCGTTCTTCAATGGAGAGCAGACGGTCTCGGACATCGTTCTCGGGACCGCGCCGAACGCCATCGCAACGAGGATGGTCAACCAGCGGATTCGTCCCCAGGACGTCGAGATCAACGGAGTCGGCTGGGCCTCGTTGGGCGATATCACCGTCTCAGGCAGCGATTTGACCGTCGCCCTCTTCCCCCCCAATGACGGAGGTAAGTCAGTCGTCGTCGCCGATTCGATCCGGATCGAACGACTTGATGTCCCCGACGACGACCTCTTCCGCTTCGGCACAGGCCGTCAGACCTATGCGCTGGATGTTCTGTCCGATGGGTCAAGCGACTGGACCGTCGATCCCACTTCATTGACAGACGTCGCCAACGAGTACGAGCTGAGCTTCGATTCGACGACCCGGCAAATCATCTTCACGCCCGATCCGGCTCTCTTCAATCAGGCGCTGCTCAGGACGTTCAGCTACCAGCTGCAGAGGATCGAGAACGGGTCGACTGTCGAAACCGTGACCGCCCGGGCGACGATCCGGTTGAGGCCGAATTCCCCGATTGTCTCGGACGATCGCTTCACCGGGCCGCATTCCGGCCCACTGACGTTCGATCCACGGACCAATGATGTCGACCCTGAAGGCGATTCAATCTCGGTCAAGTGGACCGGCGTAGAAGACGGGATCCTGAAGCCGGAGGGCGATGGATTTCAGATCCAGCTTCGTGATAACGAGTTCTATGTCTTGTTAAAGACGAATGACACGGACAGTCAGTGGGAACTTCACCTGAGCATCAACGGCGCCAACCCGATGACCGTTGGGCCGTTCTGGGCGGATTCCGGTCGTCACGTGAATACGGGCGACACTCTCGCAGAAACTCTTGAACTGCTGGGCCAGTTTTCCAGCGTTGATGTGAAGTCATCGGTTCCGAGAAATGACATTCTCAACTTCGGTGTTGCCGCTCACAGAGTCTGGTTCAGCGGGCTTGCTGCCGGCACGACCATCGAAGCGACAGTCACCCAGGCCGGCGCCAAAGCTCTAGAGGGCGACACCATCGACACTCGCGGTTCGCTCCAGCCGAACTCGGACGGGACCTGGACCTACTCGCCCAACTCCGACTACTACCAGCTCTGCGGCGACTTTACTGAGAAGCTGACCTACGTTGGCATCGACAGCAACGGCAAGCGAGGCCTCGAGCCCGCCACGACGACCCTGCGGTTCCGAAACTCTGCGCCGGTCCTCAATGGCATTAGCGACGTCACAATCGGCTATGTGGAAGACTCCCCGAGGTTCAGTGTCGCGCTTCCCATCGACGCCGCCGATGGGGACAAGGACGAACTTCGGATCTTCGAAAACTTCGACGATCCGCTGAACAGCCCGCAAGGGGCGATCGCGTTCGGAGAGAAACTTGTCACGAACGATAGTGTGACACTGTATGTCAATCCTCCGGGCAACGTCACGGGGATCGGCACCAAGCCCATTTCCTACTTTGTCAGTGATGGATTCGCGTCCAGCCGAGTTGTCCTGACGACCTATCATCTGCGCCCGGGCAACAATGTCCTCGACGCCAATAGCGCTCACAACGAACCCATTCTCTTGCAGGTGGGCGCCAACGGACTTCCGCTCTCCTCTGAGAACTGGACGATCGCCGCCGAAGTCGTCTCAGCCCGTCCAGGCGTCGATGAAACCGTCAATCTCGGGACCGTCGGCGTCGACTTGTCTCGCGGAAACGTCTCGGTCAGCCAATCGCTCGATGTCGACCTGCAGGCGGGGGGCGCCGGCAACTACGCGCTCGTTTACGATTCCTCTCTCGCTCAACCCGTGCCGGTCGTTCGCGCCAGCCTTGTCCGGAAGCCTTCCGACGTCGACATCACGGAGATCGCCGGAACAATCACCTGGTATTGGTTCAATCCCGCGAATGGCGATTTCGAAGAACTCAAGCGGAACGGCACGGACAGCTATGCCAAAACGTTCTCTCTAACCGACTCTGGTCTCGCGGACATTGATGATCGCTTTGATCTCGAAGTGGCGTTCCCCGAATGGCAGGAGCGCACGGGCGTTTACCGCTGGGAAATCAAGGCGACGATCACCCGTGCCGGAGGCAACCCTTCCGAGGCCGTGGCCTTGGCCGGTGACGCCGTTGTCACGCGCCAGAACTCGCCTACCGATGGGCCGTTCGCGACCCTCGGCAAAGGTTGGGAGATTGACGGAATTCCGTATCTCGTCGATCGATCGATCGCGGCGAATGCCCCTGACACGGTGATCATGCAGATCCCCGGTCAGGGCGCGCGGCTGTTCCAGGCGACGGGCAACAATAACGGGGTTCACCGCTTCGCCGCCGTCAACCCGGCCACGCGGATTGTAGATCGCGAAGAATTCGGCACGTTGACGTTCTATGAGTCCTCTGTCGATCCCGAGAATGATCCGGGTAACAACAACGACAATCACGGCCGCTGGTTCTACAGCCTGCCCTCCGGAACGACTTACATCTTTGGCTCCGATGGATTGCTGGAAAAGATTCGCACGCTCGCCGCGCCGGAGACCGTCTTCGGGTTTTCGTCAGAGGTCCGCGGCAGTCGCGGTTTGACCTCGATGACCGCTCCCGATGGAGCGGTGACGACCTTCAACTTCGCGCAGGGAGAAATTCTTCTGCCCGGCGGAAGCTCGGTCCTCCTCGACCACAACGGCAATGCCCAGTTGACGTCGCTGATGATCACCGATGGGCTCAACGTCGGCGTTTTCAGGACCTTTGACTACCTCTCCGGAACCAACCTGCTGTCTCTCGACAAACTCGGAACGGGCCCGACGGCGGTTCAGACCACGATTGCTTATCGTGAGTACGCAGGGAACGGCGTCGACAAGGTTCGCTGGCCTGAGTCGATCACCATCGGCAGCGGCGCGACAACGTCCACCTATCAACTCCAGATGGCCCGCCTCCTCGATCAGCCCGATGCCATCTTCGCCAACGGCCGAACCGATACGAGCCTGTTCGCGGGCCAGGCAACCGCCATCGTTGTCGAGCCCACGGCCGACCTCAAATCATTCTCCGAGTCCGATCCACTTGGGGAAGACTTCATCGGCGAAGTGGCGACTCTGTATTCCTTCGATCGCAAAGGGCGTTTGATCGAGCGATCACGGACCGTCGAAACGGCAATCGCAGGCGTGGTCACCACCGACCGCTGGATCCGCGACGGCTACGGCCAGATCGTCCGCGGGACACAGGGCGAGGAAGAGTTCTACCTGAACGGTGTTCGCGAGTCGCTCACGCCAGGTCGCGACACGACCTACCGCTACGACTACGAAGACACCTCGGTCGTTATCGACAAGACGGATCTGCGATACATCAACAGCGATAACGACACCGACGCCCGGTTCAAACAGCTGGTCCTGAGTGCGGAGCCCCGCCGCCAGTTGGTCGGCAACCTGACTGAACTCTATTTCGATGCCGCACAGACGACCCGAACTTACGATGCCAACGGCGACTTGCTGACCGAAACCGATGTCCTCGGCCGCACCTGGACCTACCACCGCGACGCGAAGCGCCGCGTCGATCAGCTGAATGGCCCGCTCGGTTATGAAGAGACTTGGGTTTACGACACGGTCAATTCCGTGCCGGATGTTCTCAAGTCTCATACAGACGCAAGAGGTCTCGTCACCACCTATGAATACGGCGCCAATCGTCGCATCGACAAGACGACACGCCAGGGCGCCTCGGATGACCTGACAGAAGTCACGACGTTCTCTTATGACGCCGCTGGCAATGTCGATGAGATCCTGGTGGAAGATGGCGATGGCACCGACATCTCGACAACCGCCGCTGCCTACGATTCGCTCAGTCGCCCGATCTCGCGGACCGTGACCGACTCGCAGTTCGGTGAATTGTCCCGAAGCTCATGGACGTACGACGCAGCGGGACGCTTGATCGAGTCGACCATCGGCGGCGGCGCTGGACTTGGCGCCTCCTCGGTCACCACGACGACGTACGCCTACGACTCCCGTGGCTGGCAGACCGCCATGACTGTCACCGGAACCGCCGTCTCGCAGACGACGGAATCGATCTATTTCGACAACGGTGCGGTGAAGTCGATCACCCGCCCCGGCGCCAGCCAGATCGCCTATTTCTATGATCCGCTGCTGCGAACGGCCTGGGAAAGAGCCTCAGGGGTCGCCACTACGAGCGGCGTCACGACGAACCAGGTCGTCGAAACCATCCTCGATGAGTTTGGACGCGTGGTCAGGGAAGAGAACCTTCTCACAGGCGCCGTCACCACCCGGGACTACGACCGCCAGGATCGCCTCACCAGCGAGACGCTGGAATCAGTCGTCCTCGACCTCTCCGACGCGCCTGGCGGCTCGAATGTCACCACGCAGTACGTCTACGACGCCGTCGGCAACGTCCGGCAGGTCCATCGAGACGGGCTCGCCGCCACCTCGACGGAATACGATGCCCTCAACCGCGTCATCCGGTCCGCAGTGATTGCCAAAGGCGGCGGCGCAATCGACTACGCCTTTAGCGATGCGTCGAGCGACATCGCGACCATCGTCGAGCATCGCTTCACGCCGACGGTCACTGGTGGGCCAGACGAGTATTCGCATCAGTCCTTCACGACGACCAACACCTACGACGACTTCGGTCGCGTCCTCAACACGACCGACGCCGGCCCGGCCACCGAGAACCGTGTCACCCTGTACGAATATTTGCGTCTTGGTCTGACCGTAGAAGTGACTGATCGCAACAGCGTCGCGACGACTTCCGATCGCGACGCTGCTGGCCAGGTCCGGAAAATCACCAACTCCGACAGCAGCATACGCACGCTCAACTACAATAACCGCGGCGAACTGACGGAAGATCTGCTCGATTTCGATGGCATTGGAATTGGCAACACCCGGTTCCGCCGCACCCTTTACGAGTACGATGCCCTCGGTCGCCAGACCGCAGTCATCCAGGCCGCCACGTTCGATCAACCGACGCACGACGACGACCTCATCGTCGACACGTCCTATATCGACTCCAGCCCCGGCCAGGGCGCTGCCACCGCCGTCTCCGTCACCAACCCCTACTTCCGTGCCGACGGCGCCGCGCCGGTCACGAAAAATTACTTCGATTCGCTTGGAAACGTGACCCGCATCGAACAGCCCGATCCGGCGACCGGAGCGGCCGGGGGGCTGGTGACGAGCACCACCTATGAATATTCGTCCGCCGCTCACACGGTCACTGTGTCGACCACCGATCCCACTCTTCGCCGTTCTAAAGAAATCCAGAATGCCTTTGGTTTGACTTTGACCAAATTCGAGCGGGTCGTGGGCAGTTCCCCACAACTGACCGAACTGGTGACATTCAAATACGACGAAGCCTTCCGTCCCATCGAAGAAAGCACTCTTCGCGAAGGCTCGACTCGCGACGACATCGTCTACCAGTACGCCCTGCATTCCGGTGAAGTCTCCAGCGTGCTGAAGCGCGATACCCTCAACGGTCCGACCTTCACCGCGCTGCAGTTCACCGACTCGGCCGGAAACGTGGTCCGCGTTGATACCCCAAGTTCAGCGACGGGCAACTCCGAACACAACATCACCACGATGGAATACGACGGTCTCGGCCGTCTGACGCTCGAACGGACCAAGGTCGATTACTTCACCTCGTCATCCAGCACCACGGTCGCGGGGCAAGCCCTCAGTGACCGTAAGTGGTTCCATCAGGGATTGGTCACGATCTTCTGGGACCGCAACGGCGACGTCATGGTCTCGGCGGTCGATCCTGTCGCCAATGAAGTTCATGAATTCTGGATTCGGCAGGCTGCTCTGCCGTCGGCTTTTGAGAACGACACGACGCTCGCCGAAGTGCAGGCCACGCTTGCCAATCCAACACAACCCATTCCAGCGCAAACATATGTCGTCAAGAAACTGAATCCTGACGGCACGCTGCAGACCGCGACGTCCACCACCCTCGCGTCTGCGAACTCCGTCGCATCCTCCATTACGACCGCCTTCACCTACGACGAGTTCGGTCGGGTGGAGACCGAGACCGTCTCCGGCACGGTCGATGGGAAGGCTCTGGCTCGAGTGGTGAAAAACTCCGATTGGTCCGCGATCGGCGTTCGCACGAAACTCGCGGTTTCGGCCGATCCCGCCGGCAACACGTCGTTCAGCCCCATCGCCACCTACACGCAAACGCCTGACCATCTTGGGCGCGTGACCAGCCTTTCCCAGGAACTGCACCAGGAAATTGCTCCCACAACGCAAATGTGGATCGGCTCCGCCCCCGGCATCGATAAGTTTGCGGAGTTCACCTACTACGGCGATGGCCAGTTGCGCTCGATTGAGCGGCACAAAGGCCCGGATGCCACTGGCGCCGCTGCGGGTTATTCATTCCGCGTCTATGATGAGGCGACGGGGCGATTGAAGCGGATCGCTCATTTCAAGAGTGAATCCGATGCCGTCTTCAACGGCAATTCTGCCCCCATCAATGCTGGCAACGTCGCCCAGCACGACCGCTTCTTTGACGCATCGGGACGGATTTCGCAGCGAACCACGAAGTTCTTCGATGCCAGCGGGGGAAGTCTTCTCGACGAAACGTTGCGCTACATTTACGGAGCCTTCGGTCGACTTGAAAAAGTCGAGCGCCAAACCTCTCCTGGCACATGGACGACGATCTCTGATCCCAACTACGACGCATCCCAGAATCGGATCGATCCTTCAGGAGTCATCTTCGGATACGACAACCGCCTCCTCAGTCAGGCCGATCACCAGTTCGCGTACAATCGCGAAGGCAGGCTGACGGTCGAGGACTGGACGGTTGGCATCCCGGGAGGCGGCTTCGTCCAGCGTTCGATCCTGTCAGCCTACGATCAGGCCGGCCGTCTCATTCGGACCGACGACCTCAGCGACGGCGCGGTGAACGCAACGACCTGGCATGTCTACGACGCTCTCGGCCGTGAAGCGGCTCGGGGAACGCAGTTCGGCGGCAGCGGGCCGGTCACCTGGGAGCAGTTCGTCGGCGACGGCCCCTCGCGACTGGTGGAGTTTGACCTGTCGGGCCCCACGGCCAAAATCTCGGCAATGCACCTGTACGCCCCCAACGGGGAACTGCTGGCCACCGACCGTACGAATTCTGGAATCCCCGGCTCGTCCACGGCGGCCGTCTGGGCCTATGCTGATCTGGACGGCTCGGTCACGTCGACGGCGACGATCGATTCCTTCGGCGCGTTCGACCTGTTCCACCAGCGATTCGACGCCTACGGCAACCCACTCACACCCACCTACGGCTCGTCGGCAGCTGTTCTCACGGAGGCCGATCGCATCTGGCAGGGGATGCGGGAATCCGGGGGAAGCACGCTCGCCTACGAAGCAGGTTCACGGGACTACCGTCCCGACCTGGCTCGGTTTACCACGCCGGGAATCCGGTCGCTCAGCCAGCCGAACGCTTACCTGTTCCAGGCCAACGACCCGCTGAACAAGAAGCCGGGAATCGATTGGGCCAAACTAGAGGGAGACGATCCGGAAGGACTGGGCTTCTTGGGGCGGCTCACCTCCCGCGCGACGGGCTACTCGAATGCTTACACGGCCGGGGGCGTGGGGAGATTGCAACGGTGGATTTACGGCGACACCCTCGCTGACTCCTATCAATACAACCGTTTTCACACCCAGGGGCTGTGGGTAGGGATTGGTGCGAGCATCGCGACGGGGACATACGCGGCCACGAGTTTGCAGGCGTACCAAAGAGCGAATTGGCTGGTAAAAGGAGCGACCGGCTGGGCCGTGACCGGTGATGTCGTCGGAGTGGCCCAGAGCGGCCTGGGCCTCGCTCAGGGCACCTTCACCCGGATGGACCTGCTCGGCTTCGCGCCGACGATCGGCTGGTCCGCCGCAATTTTCAGGCGCGTCGTGGGAATCGCTGCCCCAACGAGAACTAATGCCTTCTTCACTGATGCTGACCCTGCCCGGAAAGTCATGGGGCCTGCTCGCATCAGTCATTCTGATGAAATTGCTGAGATGCGGCGACTCATGGAAGCAGAAGGTGTAGAAGTTATTGAACGAAGCGGAACAATGGCTTACGGTCCTAGCAGTCGGGCAGGCCGACCGGGACAGTTCATTATTGACCCTGACGCTTCATACTCGGCGTGGATGCACGAGTTCCGTCATTTTCGAGATGACCGAGCGAGTGCTTGGGATGGAATGTCGAACCTAATGGACGCGAACTCTCGATGGAGTTGGGAATTAGCTGCTTATGCGGAAGAAATCTCTTTGATGCGTCGGTTGGGAAGGCAAGATGTGGTTGACGAACTAATCAAGCTCAGAACCAAAGAGTGGCGGAATATTTTCATGCCGCACTTGAGGAAGTAGTGCCATGCGACTCGAAGAACGAATGTACTCAGAGACTGACACACAGAAAGTCATTGAGTGTGCCTTGCACTCAGGTTGGCATCTTGACAAAGCTCATGCGATGTATGAACTTGCATTGAGGGCCTTGAAAGACCATTCCTTGTTAGGCGTAGCTTGGAACTGCATTGGCAACGAAATTGTGGTCGCCACACGACAGGGGCCACCGCTTGGTCAGCCAGCCGCAGCCGCATTGCTGGATGCAGGTCAGGGAGAAGTTGAAAGGGCGTTGGCCGGAGTGATGCAAAATTGGTCAATTGAGCAGCAACGAGACCTCTTCTTGGGATCTGTTGAAAAATCAGAGCGTTATGGTTTAGTTAGCCGCTTGATTTCGAGTTTTGGCTTCACCCCCAAAGTTGAAATCAACAAAGATGGAAGTATCAATTGAATCATCTTGGGAAGCGTTATCACAAAATGTCGCTCTCCGGCAGGGGCCCCTCACCGGGCCAACGGGAGGCCATGGACGAAAGTATCTGAGCGAGGTAGGGCCGGTTCCACCGGCCGATTGAGCGATGCAGGGTGCGCCCAGATGCACCTTCTGTTCCTTGACAGTCTGAACGACTGAAATTATTCCGACGGTTCATCCCGCCTCTTCAAGTTCGACCTGCCGTGCGCCTCGCCGAAGATTTCGTCCATTCACCTGCATGCTCCCAACGGGGAACTGCTGACGACGGAACGTACGAATTCCGGCATTCCTGGTTCGTCCACCGCGGCCGTCTGGGCCTATGCTGATCTGGACGGCTCGGTCACGTCCACGGCGACAATCGATGCATTCGGCGCGTTCAACCTCTTCCACCAGCGGTTCGACGCCTATGGCTCGTCGGCCGCCGTGCTCACGGAAGCCGACCTTATCTGGCAGCGGATGCGGGAATCCGGGGGGATCACGCTCGCCTACGAAGCAGGTTCACGGGACTACCGTCCCGATCAGGCGCGGTTTACCACGCCCGGAGTGCGGACACTCCTCCGAGTCCAACGACTACCTGTTCCAGACCAACGATCCGCTCAATCCAGGAGGGGTTTGATCGGTCGACGGTGGAGGGGGGCCGGATGCATCGAACTGGTGGGGAAATACGGTTCTTCATGAGGGCAGGCCTCGGAACGTTCGGCCACCTGCATTCATCAATGCGCGTCTGCCGTCATTGAGGCTCGCGGCTTGGGGGTGAAGCCAGCAGCGTGCATTGCCCAGGCCTTCGACACGCTCACCCTCACGATCGCATCGGCACATTCTCAGCGTTGTGCGGAACATCTTGCTTGTCCTCACACCAGGCGGGCACGATCATTTCCGGGTGTTGCCTCATTGCAGAATCATCAAGATGCGAAAAGACAAGATGGCCAGTCGCTCGACCACTTCGATGGCAAAGTTGCACCGTATCGGCTTCACGCTGATTGAATTGCTCGTCGTCATCGCCATCATCGCGATTCTGATTGCTCTCCTGTTGCCCGCCGTCCAACAGGCCCGCGAGGCCGCGAGGCGGACACAGTGCAAGAACAACCTGAAGCAGATGGGGTTGGCGATGCACAATTATCATGACACTGTGCTGTCGCTTCCACCCGGATACATCCATATAGAAACGAATTCTGTCTTAACGCCGCTGTGGGGGTGGAACACAATGATTCTGCCACAACTGGATCATGCGGCTCTCTATAACGCGATCGACACGACTCGCACGTTGTCGGATGTCGTTTCGGCGACGCCCAATCTCGCAATTACTGGACTGCCGACCGCTCGCTGTCCCACGGATTCCGGCTCTCCGCTTCTCCGATGGACGCGAATCTCACGTGGCTCAGGATTACCGGCCGTTCTGAGAGAGAACTTATTGGCCAGGTCGAATTATAATGCGGTCGCTGGAGCAGGGTGGAATGCCACATCAGGATGGTTTGGCATTCGGGACAAATACATGCTGCACCTGCTTGGCGGAGCATTTCGGGAGAATTCCAACACCCGCTTGCGAGATGTGACTGATGGAACCAGTAACGTCTTTATGATTGGAGAGCGATATACTCCAGCGGCGGACGGTCCTGACTTTGGCTGGATTCCCGTTGGGCATGGCGCTTGGATCGGTTCCCAAGGGCCGAATTCCCAATACGATGTGCCAACGGTCCTGGGCGACACCGCGGCAGCATCGGACGTCCCAACGAGTGCGACGGTCAGCAATGATCCTATGATCTACGAACGATGGTACTTCGGAGTGAATGGCAACAACTCCGGAGTCGTCCGTCGGGGCCAGACGTCGGGATTTGGGAGTATGCATTCGGCGGGTGCCCATTTTCTTCTAGTGGACGGCGCCGTCCGGTTTCTTAGCAACAGCGTCGACAAGACGACGTACCGAAATCTGGGACGCATCGCCGACGGCAATCCAATCGGCGAATTCTGAGGTACTGGCCGGGGCGCCTGGTTTAAGCTATGCCTCACAAACGTTGGTCGGATTGCGAGGGCATGCCGTGGTGACGCGTGGCGGTCGACGCAGGAGACGAGATCGAATTGTGAAGGCTGCCGTAGACGATGCTCGCAGTTCGCGCGGCGGCCGCGACGAGACCAGGCGTGGCGCCATTTGTCACGGCCTGGCAAAGATTGTCGTCTCAAGTCCGTGACCGGCGCAGCAAATAAGTCCAATAGCTGTCCGGTCAGCCCCGTCAAACGGCACTTGGCGGCTTATTCTGCTCGAACCCTTCGCATCCTGCGATGCTTGCGAAAGATGAAGAGGCTTCGCACCGTGGGAGCATAAGCCGCCTTGCCTGTAAGTCCCAATCCGTGAGTCCTGCCAGAAACAGTTCTATTGGCGTCCTGCTGCCTCCAGTTTTCGGCCGGCTTGACAGGACCTGACAAGACCGGCGGGGCCTCGAGAGAACCCCCGTCACCAACGGGGGGCTTCGTTTTCAGACCGGACCGCGGACCGCGCTTTCGGGCCAGTCGCGGACACGGCGGGACTGGTGTTGCCAGCCACTTCACCGTGCCCCAGCCTCCGCCCTTGCGTTCACCTTTGCGGATCTGCTGGAACAAGACTGCTTTGCAGTTCCAGCAGCGGCCGGTGATCGACCTGGATCAACCCTCGTCGAGGGCGATCAAAATCCAGGACAACAAACAGAATCAGGGCCACCAGCACGTTCAGCGTCGTCCACAAGGCCGTATGCCGCGATCCGGACTGTCCGGAAGAATGCCCGGTCAGACTTCCCGAAATCGCCAGACAGACGATCAGAAGCACCACCATCGAGGGGGGCATGTGGTTGCGACTCGCCCAGGAGCGAGTCGACGAGAGATCGATGACTTCGTTGGCCGCGGGGATGATCTCCGACGACTTCGTGAGATCGGAATTCGCCTGGAACGCTTCGCCGACTCCGGCCCAGAGATCTTCCAGGGCGGCATTCATGCTTGAGGAGGCCTTTGAAGCGGCATCGGGTTCCAGCGCCTGTTCAAAGTATGCGATCCGGGCGTCGGTATAGCCGCGCAGCGCAACACGGATTCTCTCTCGTGCCGGAGGCGGCAGGAGTTGGGCGCGCAGGTCACAGGTTCCGATCGCGTTGGCCTCGTCGAGAACCAGCCGCTGTCGCTGGCTGAACTTCGAACTGGTGATCGAGTAGGAAAAGCCCAGCAGCAGGGCCACCAACCCGAGGATGGTCGCCTTCATCGCGCCGCTGACGGCGCGCGCTGGCTCACTCTCGCGGGCGCTCCGCAGCCGGCCGATGCGGAAGCCGATTTCGTTCGTGAAGGCCAGCATCGCCAGGACGACGATCGCCAAGATCGACGGCGACAGGTCGTAGACTCGCTCCAGGGCCATTCCCGCGATCTCGTAAAGTCCTGTCACTGGTCACCCACACCGGCAGCGCCGATTCGAACTCCCTCGTCGGGATCACTTCGGGTCAGCGAAGACCCGCTTCCAGTCGGCCTTCATATCGACCACGACCCAGCCCCGCCGAGGGGCGGCCTGCAGCGCCGTTACGAGCTTCCCGCTGCTTTTGGGGTGTGCGTCATACGCGTACTCCCGCTCAGCGTCGGTGTGATGCACGATCAGACCGAAGCTCGGCGTGCGCCCGATTGTCGTCAGCTCCAGCATCTGCTGGTCGCCATCGGAATTGCCAAAACACATGACGGGAGTCCGGCCAATGAAGTGGCGGATGCCAACCGGTTTTCCCGCCTTGTCATCGATCAACGCGATCTCCGGGAGGATGCGCAGGGTCGGCCGGTCGTCGACCAGGTCATACTTGAGCTTGAAGGCCGAGCCGATGACCTGCTCCGGAGGAATGCCGTAGACCTTGTCGGCCCAGACCCGCATGAAATCCTGTCCCCCGCCGGACACGATGAACGTCCGGTATCCGTTCGCTCTCAGGTGCCTCAGGACTTCCTGCATCGGTTCATAGGTGCAGTCGGAATACAGCCGCTGATAACGGGGATGCCTGGCCGTGGCGATCCATTGGGCGACGGACTTGTCGAACTCGGCGGTCGTCTGATCGGCATGGGTCGCCACGATCAGTTCCATCAGCAGCTTGAGGTGATTGTCGCCGAGCGCCGCGAGATCGCCTTCCGCGAGCGCCTTGTATGCGGGACGCTCCTTGAGTTCCGGCTTCGCCGTCATCATCGCCCGCGCGGTATCAAGCGAATAGGCGACTTCAAACGGGATCGGGTTTTCGGGCCACAGCGTTCCGTCGTTGTCGAAGACGGCAATGCGTTCCTTGAGGGGCACGAAATCCGCCTCGCCTTCTTTGGTCGTTCTGCGGACGAACTCCAGGATGGCCGCTTTGGACTTTCCTTCATTCCATGACGGCAGCGGGTCAACCGCGCGGTCTTGTGCCATGACGGCGCTGTCACGTAGCGGCCCGCACAGGCCGGCGAGCGCCACCAGGAGAAGCGAGTTGATGCTGAGGCGAAGCCAGGCCATTCGATCTGCTCCTGCGAGGCAGCCCACTGGGAAACGGCATGGACGCCCTCGGTCTCAAGTCCATGCGTTCAAAGATCCTCAAACATCTCAACGATATAGCGATCCCACTTTGATTCGGCGAGCGAGGCAGTGCACTGGCTGATTCTGCCGTATCGGGCAGCCGTCCTGGGCGGGGGGGAACTGTGAGGGGCGGGGGTTTACGAGGCCGCAGACCGTTTCGAAGTGACAGAATGGAACCCTGGGCGAGTGAGCCCTCGATATCGCGATTTCATCGGGCCGTCGGGCGTCGAGCGGCAGAGACTGCCGGAACCCGCCGTCGTATTCCACCTGCAATCGACGGCAGAAAACATGGGCAGCAGACTACGGCGATGATTGTTCGGCTGCGACTGCGCCCCAGGGGTTCCCGAGCCGGTGAGAGTGATCTCCGCACATCCTCACTCCCTGCGCCGAACCGTCGTCTGCATGGTTCTGCTGATTGCGACGGTGCGCGCCGACGCGCAGCAGGACACCACGGCCGCGAGCGGTCCAACGATCCATCTTCGCGGACGGATTGACGCGGACTTCCTGTGGGCCGACCAGGATGCGGACAACGGGACCGACTTCGGTCACTTTGCTGATACGGTCGGCTTGCGTCGGGCCCGAGTCGGAGCCTATGGAGATCTGTCCGAGAATGGTCGCTATCTCATCGAGATCGACCTGGCCAGCGGCGACGTCGTGCTGCGTGACGGCTACATCGCACTCGGCGATGTGAAAAATGCGGGTGAGTTTCAGGCCGGTCATTTTCGCGAGCCGTTCAGTCTTGAGGGTGGCACCAGCGCCAACTCGTTTGCGTTTCTGGAAAGGTCTCCAGCGAACGTCCTGGATCCTGCGAGGAACTGGGGAGCCGTGTACCGCATCAATGGCGCCGAGCAGCGGTGGACGATCGCCGGCGGCGCCTTTCAGTCCGGCACGGATAGTTCCGATGTGGAGTTCGGCCCGGGAAGCACGACAGACATGACCGTTCGCGCAACGGCCCTTCCGATCGCTGACGAAGACGACACTCGCCTGCTGCATCTCGGGGTTGCCGCGACCGTCCGAATTGCGAATGACTCCCTGATCGTCATCAACCAGCGGCCGCGGTCTCCGCTGCTGTCATTCGGCGATTCGACCGACTCTCCCTTCGTTCCGACGCTGAGCTTCGCAGCCGCATCATCCGAGGTGCTGAACCTCCAATGGGCAGGCGTCTATGGATCGCTGTGGAGCCAGGCCGAGTGGTACGGGGCGTTGATCAATCAGGACGTGGGCGACGACGTCTTCCTGCACGGCTCCCACTTCGACGTGGGGTACTTTCTGACGGGCGAGCATCGCGGATACCACCGCGACACGGGCGTCTTCGGTGCGGTGACCGTGCTGCATCCAGTCATCGCCGACTTTTCCTCGTCGGAAGAGAAACGCGACCGCGGAATCGGCGCGTGGGAAGCAACATTCCGGGTCGCGACGCTCGACTTTGACAGTTCGAACCTCCCGGCGGCCGCGACGGGCGTCAAACTCCATCAGTACACCATGGGCGTGAACTGGTATCTGGCGGACCGGATGAGACTGATGCTCGACTACACGCTCGCATTCCCTGATCTCGATGCCACCGGATCGAGCCGGGCAAGCGTGTTCGGCATGCGGCTGGGCATGTTCTGGTGAATCCACCGGCGGCGTCTTTCCTGGCGTGACCCCCTCTGTCCGGGTTGTCCGTCGTCGCGCCGGATCACAAAAAAAAGCTCCCGCCGGCGAAGCGCCGGCGGGAGCTGGGTTCTCCTCGGCCTATTTTGAGAACTCCAAACCCTTGTCTCCCGGCGGTCCGCCGGCGACAAGGAAGTGGAACTTCCCGTTCTTTGGCGGCGAAAGCTCGGCCACCATCACGCCCCCCGCGTCGGGCTGCAGTGCGAGCGAGTTCTGTTCGACACCGTAAACGCCTTCGATCGTTTCCGACTTTCCTTTGTCGGTGTATGTCCAGGCGAACGTGTTGTCGTCAGCGAGCTTCAGGCCGAAGGTCGCATCACCGCCACCTTTGGCTTTCCAGTTCCCGACGAGGTCGTTCTTCGCAATCGCCGTGGCGTCGGCCGGAAGCGCTGCTTTCGGCGGAGCCTGGCCTGAGGAGGACTTCGGCAGTGAGGCCGGTCCGCCGATCATCTGCAGAAGCTGCAGGGCGACCGTGTCCTTTGGCTCCAGTTCCGCCACTTCCTGAAGCTGCGCCACGGCATCGTTCGTTGAGCTGCAGGTGATGTAGTGGTACGCCAGCAGGAAGTGCAGGTCTGCCGCCTTGGGATTGGCGGTGACGGCCGACTCCAGCGCCCTGAGCTGCGCCGTGTAGGTGTCGACGTTCGGATACAGGCTGATGAAGGTCGTCCAATCCCAGCCTGGGCCGACCGCCAGGACCGTGTGAATCGTGGCGGCCGCGTCGTGGTACTTTCCGGATGCGAACAGCGTGAGGGCTTTGAATTCGTGCAGCGCGGCATCGTAGGGGGCGATCACCAGTGCGGCATTCGTCCGTTCGAGTGCCCGGACGTAGTCCCCTTCGTAGAAAGCCTGCTTCGCTTCATCGTAGGCCTTCTCCACTGGGGTGACTTCGCCGGCTGTTGGTTCCGCGGCGACCGCTTCGGCCGGCGCGGCGGCTTCCGCCGGCATGGTGACCTGTTCATACGTCGGCAGGGGCTGCGAGTAGTCGTAGGAGCCCCCTCCGCCGTAGCTGCCGCTGTCGCCGTAGTACGGGTTGGCATAACCGCCGCCATAGCCAAACCAGTAGCTCATCCGGTTGATGCCCCAGCCGGTGACAGCGAATGCGGACGCGACCGGGTGGTATTCCCACATGTGGTCCCAGTAGTCGCCGTAGTCGCCATGCCAGTGGTCATGATAGGCGTCATCCACATTGTCCCAGAAGTTTTCTGACCAATCCTCCCGGTTGTCCTGTCGTTCCTGGCGATTGTTCTGACGGTCACCCTGCCGCGTTTCCCGGTTGGCCTGGCGATTGTCCTGCCGGCCCTGCATCCGGTCCTCGAGGCCTGCGGCCCGATCCTGCCGGTTGGCGATGCGATCATTCATGTAGTTCTGGCGCGAACCGGGGCCGTTGTTCCAGTTGGGACGGTTTCCGGGGAGTTGACTCGCACCGGCCAGTCCGGCCCCCACGCCGACGCCCAGTCCGGGCAAGGTCGTGGGTCTCAATCCGGAGGCCGGACCTCCCGGGCGACCGCCGCCGCTGCCGGGGCGTCCCACACCACCAGGGCCTCCAGCACCCGCAACACCTCCTGCACCTCCAGGACGTCCGCTCCCGCCAATGCCCGCTCCACCGGGACTGCCGATGCCCGGACGTCCCGCGCCAGGTCGTGTGGCTCCGGGAGCACCGGTTCCGGGTCGGCCGCCACCCGGGGCGGTGTTAATCGGAGGGCGTCCCGCGCCGGGACCCGTGCCTCCGGCCCCACCAGGCCGTCCGCCACCTGCGATATTTGCGGGCGGCCGGGCCGAACTGCCAGGCCGCGTCGATCCGTTCGGCAATCGCACATTTCCCGCTCCCGCGCCTCCACTCGGTCGCGAAGGAGAAGTGGGACGCGATGCGCCGCCGCTCGGTCGGCTCGCACCGCTTCCGCTGGGGCGTGCTCCTCCGCTCGGCCGTGCGCCTCCACTGGGCCGACTTACGGAAGGAGCCCGGCTGACGCCGCCACCCCCTCGCATCCCGCCGCCGCCTCCACCGCCTCCTCGGAAGCCGCCACCTCCACCTCCACCGCCACGTCCACCTCCGAATCCGCCTCGGGCCCACGCCTCGGCCGTTCCGACCACCAGACAGCACAGGGGAATCGCGATCAACAATCGTTTTGCACGAGTCGACATGGAAGAATTCCTGTTTGAGCGATGTGCGAATGCGAGCCGCGACTACTTCGCGACTGTGGAGGGGGCGAGCGCTTTTGAGGCAGGCGCCGGAGGGCGGCGGACCATCATGAACTCGATGTCGGCCTGCTGTTCGCCGTCAATCACCCGGTTGGAGATCCGCACTCCGACGCGGTCCTGGCCCGGGACCAGTGTGCGGGTCTCCGAGGTGTTCGCACCGTCAGAAGAAACTCCCGTCGTGGTGATGCTCCAAGAGCCATCAGTCTCCAGCCATCTCGAATTCGCGAAGCCTCCCTGCGAGTCGAAGACCCAGCCTCGGATCTGCTTCTTCTGGGGATCCCAGCCGAGGCGCTGCGTTCCTTTTGCGAGCACTTCGCGGCCCCGCTTCACCTGGAAGTCAGAGAGCAGGAAGTTCCGGTCGTCATCCCAGCGGAACGTTGTTTCGACCGTTTCGTTCGCGCCTTCATCGACCCAGTCACCGACGAGCCATTCCAGCTGGCAGAGGTACTCGTAGTTGCTGAGGACCTCTTTCTCGAGGGAACGCACCGAAATCATCCGCCACTTGCCATCTTTCTTCTGATGGACGACCTGATACCGTCCGCGCGATGTCAGAGTTTCCCCATCGGGATAGAACTCGGTCGCCCCTTGTTCCACAGCAATGTCGGGGGTGAGCATCGTCAGCGATGCCATGTCGAGGCCGATCCTGGCGTCGGGGTCTGCCTCAAACGTCGCCTGGAACCCCTTCTGTATCGCCTCCGCTCCGGCAATGACCGTTCCATCGGCCTCTTCCAGCCGGGCGTTCGGATCGAACAACGTCGCGATCGCCGCGAAGTCGTGCGAGTTGTACGCATCGACGAATTTGACCGCCGCGTCCTGAATCGCCTGCTCATCCGCAGTGGGCTTGTCGTCGGCCGCGGGACTGACGGCGAAGAGCAGGAGCGGGATCGTGAACAGCAGTAATCGCCGCAACGAGGTCATGATCGACTCCTGCAACGGGGGAAGGG
Organism: Caulifigura coniformis; assembly: GCF_007745175.1. GTDB lineage: Bacteria > Planctomycetota > Planctomycetia > Planctomycetales > Planctomycetaceae > Caulifigura > Caulifigura coniformis. The sequence goes on from NZ_CP036271.1 coordinate 6,291,634, forward strand.
CGTCGGGAAAAGACGCCGGGAGGTGGACACGGATGGGGAAGACGTCGACATCAACGGTTGTGGCCAATGGGGCCGACAGGACTTCGACGTCATTCTCACCGAAGTGCGCGGCGGAGTCGATGATGCGCAGTTGTCGATGGGCGCGCGGCGCCGTGCGGGATCTGCCCAGTGATCACGTTCGTGGTCGCGGCCTGGCGTCAGCCAGCGCGGATCCTTCCGCCAGCAGCGGCGGGCAGGACGGCGTTACGCCCTGACGACGCCGGCTTCCAGCATCTGTTGCCAGGCCGCTTCGAGCGATCCATCAATATCGATGCCGCTGCAGCTGTCCTCAATCACCGTGACGTCGAAGCCGAGACGGCGTCCGTCGATAGCGGTGTAGGCCACGCAGAAGTCGGTTGCGAGACCGACGACGAACAGCTGGGTCAGCCCCCGTTCGCGAAGGTAGCCGGCGAGGCCGGTGGGAGTTTGCCGGTCGTTCTCGAAGAAGGCGGAATAGCTGTCGATCTCGTGGTGGTAGCCTTTGCGGATCACAAGCTCGCAGTGCGGAATCTTGAGGTCGGGGTGGAACTCGGCCCCCTCGGTCCCCTGGACGCAGTGGTCGGGCCAGAGGATCTGTGAGCCGTACGGAAGCTCGATCCGATCCATTTCCTTCTTGCCCGGATGCGATGAGGCGAACGACAGGTGATCTTCGTTGTGCCAGTCCTGGGTCAGGATCACATGCGCGAACTTGCGCGCGAGTTTGTTGATGCGTGGAACGACCCGGTCGCCGTTGGGAACGGCCAGCGCGCCCCCCGGGCAGAAGTCGTTCTGGATGTCGACGATCAGCAGCACGCGGTTCTCCGCGGGAGTCGCGGGACGCAGGGCCCGGCCCGCGATCTTGACGGCCGGAATGATCGATGACGTGTGCGTGATCGAATGCACCGCCGAGGGCTCGGACTGAACCGACGAAGGCGGACGGTTGATCCCGTGGATCGCCTCGACCAGCTCCGCATAAGTCTGAACCCGCTGCTCCGGGCGTTTGGCCAGCATGCGGGCCACGAGTTCTTCGACCGCCAGCGGAACATGCGACGGAAGGGGATCGGCCTCGAACTCTTCGACACGCTTGAGAATCGCGAAGAACGAATCGCCATCGAACGGCGGCTTGCCGGACAGCATGTGGTAGAGCGTCGCGCCGAGCGAAAAGATGTCGGCCCGGTGGTCGACGCTGCTGGCGTCGAGGAATTGCTCGGGCGGCATGTAGTTGGGCGTGCCGAGCGCCGTTCCTGCCGCGGTGTGGGCGGTGAGCATCTCGCGGGCCGCAACGATCTTCGCCAAGCCCAGGTCGACGAGTTTGGTGTGGCCCGTGTTGGTGATCAGGATGTTGGCCGGCTTGATGTCGCGATGAATCAGGCCGGCCTGGTCGAGTGCATCGCGCAGGGCTCCGGCGACCGATTCCACGATGCCGAGGGCCCGGTCGACCGGAAAAGGACCCTCTTCCTTGATGACGTCCAGCAGGCTGCGTCCTTCGACCAGTTCCATCACCATGTAGTAATGGCCGGCCGTTTCACCACAGTCGAAGACCCGCACGACACCCGGGCTCGCGAGCCTCGCGGCGAGGCGTGCTTCGCGCAGAAAACGATCGGCCGAATCACCGCGCTGGACAAGGTGCGGATGCAGGAACTTGATGGCGACGTCGAGATCGAGGTCGTTGTGATGCCCGCGATAGACGACTCCCATTCCCCCTTCGCCGAGGCGGGAGACGATCTGACAGCGTCCGACCGAACCGAGTTGCAGAAATGGATCTTGCGACATGCGTGTCGGCCGGGGCGGGGAAGTCGGCCTGGAATTTCCTGACCAGCGGGGAAGGCCGACACTAGAAGAGTCCCCGGGTTGTGTCGAGCCTTGGCGCGGCGAACCTGCGAAACTGTGGCTCGCCGAACCCAACTCGAACGGAATGGCTCCATCCTGCCAGTGAATCCCAGCAACTTCTCAAGCGACGCGACCTCCGACGTCACCAATCTGATCGACACACTCTACCGCACCGAGTCGCGGCGCGTGTTCGCGACTCTCGTTCGGCTGCTGCACGATTTCGAGCTGGCGGACGATGCCATGCGTGAGGCGTTCGCAGCCGCCGTGGAAACGTGGCCGAAGGATGGCGTGCCGGCGAATCCGCGCGCGTGGCTGATTTCGACCGGCCGCTTCAAGGTCGTTGACGCACTGCGCCGCCAGGGGCGTCTCAGGGACCTCCAGCCCGAGATCGCAGCCCGCCTCGACGACGTGGCCGATTCAAATGCCGCCCGTGCCGGGGCGGAGATTGAAGATGACCGATTACGACTGATCTTCACCTGCTGCCATCCCGCGATCGAGTCGAACGTCCAGGTGCCGCTGACTCTCCGTGAGGTGTGCGGCCTGACGACGGAAGAAATTGCCAGCGCCTTCCTGATCTCCAAGGCCACGATGGCGCAGCGCGTTGTCCGCGGAAAGGCGAAGATCCGTGAGGCCGGCATCCCGTTCGCGGTTCCGTCCCTCAATGAGCTGCCCGAACGGCTCGACGCCGTGCTGGCCACCGTGTACCTCGTGTTCAACGAAGGCTACGCCGCCTCGCAGGGAGACTCGCTCATCCGCGTCGACCTGACGGCCGAGGCGATCCGCCTGGCGCGCCTGCTGCTGGAGTTGCTTCCGGATCCTGAGGTCAAAGGTTTGCTGGCGCTGATGCTGCTTCACGAATCGCGACGGATGGCCCGCGTTTCGACCGATGGACAAATCATCCTGATGGAAGACCAGGACCGATCGCTCTGGGACCGCGCGCTGATTGCGGAGGGGACGGCCCTCGTGGAACAGGCACTGCGTTCGCGTCGATTCGGCGCCTATACGCTGCAGGCGGCCATCTCGGCCATTCATTCCGAGTCGCCGACGGCCGAACAGACAGACTGGAACCAGATCGTCATGCTGTACTCGGTCCTGCAGCGGATCGATCCTTCGCCGGTCGTGGAACTGAATCGTGCGGTCGCCATCGCCATGAGGGATGGCCCCGATGCCGGGGTCTCGATCATCGATGTCATCCTCGGGCGGGGCGACCTGGCCGGGTATCAATTCGCTCACTCGGCCCGGGGCGAACTTCTCCGTCGGGCGGGGCGGCCTATCGAGGCGTTGGCCGCGTTTCGCGTCGCTCTCGAACTGGCCCGGCTCGAACCGGAGAAGCGGTTTCTGGCAGGCCGGATCAGGGATCTGACCGATTCCTGAAAAAGTTCGGCGGTGCTGTCGATTCGGGCATTCCCGGTTCGACAAGTGGTTGAAAATGGCCGGCAGTCAGTCCGGTCAGCACTGTCCGCAAATCCGTTCTGGAAGAGGAAATCGAATGAAATACGTCTGCCTGGGATTCATTGATGAGTCGAAATGGGCCACGCTCCCGCAGGCCGAGGCGCAGCGGATGATGGAGGAGTGCTTCGCTTACGACGACGAACTGCGGCGGGGCGGTCATTTCATCGGAGGCGAAGCGCTCGACAGTGCCCGCAACGCCGTCACCCTTCGAACGAAGAATGGCCAGGTTGAAGTGACTGACGGCCCGTTCGCGGAAACCAAGGAGACGCTCGGCGGCATCCTGCTGCTCGAGGCCCGAGACCTCAATCACGCGATCTCGCTGATGTCGAAGCACCCGGGCGTGAAGATGGGCCCGTTCGAGATCCGCCCGGCCGATGAAACGGTCAATCAGCTGATCGCCGAGAGAAATGCCAGGGTTGCGAAGAACGCCTGAACTGGTCGACCCCGCTCCGGTTTTGCCGGGATGCGGAACCTGCACGGAACGAACCTTCGAAGGACGCCGACGATGTCTCGAGTGCGTGTTCAGAGTTTTACCGTTTCCGTGGACGGATTCGGTGCAGGCCCGAATCAGACCCTCGAAACCCCGTTGGGCATCGGTGGGGAAGCGCTCCACGCCTGGCTCGTCGAAACGCGGATGTTTCACGAGATGAGCAGGAAGGAGGGGGGATCGACCGGCGTGGATGACGACTACGCCGTCCGCGGGTTTGAGAACCTCGGCGCGTGGATTCTCGGCCGCAACATGTTCGGCCCAGTTCGCGGCCCCTGGCCTGATGAGTCGTGGAAGGGATGGTGGGGAAAGAATCCGCCCTATCATTGCCCGGTGTTCGTACTCACGCACCATGCACGGGCGCCTCTCGAAATGGAGGGAGGGACCGTGTTCCATTTCGTCACCGGCGGGATTCACGAGGCGCTGGAGCGAGCGCGGGACGCGGCCGACGGGAAGGACATCCGGATTGGCGGCGGCGCATCGACGATTCAGCAATACCTTCGCGAAAGGCTGATCGACTCCCTGCATATCGCAGTCTCCCCGATCCTGCTCGGCTCCGGTGAGCGATTATTCGAAGGGGTCGATCTCAAGGCCCTGGGGTACGAATGCGTTTCACAGGTGGGGACGCCACTGGCCTCCCACATCGAGATCCGAAAGAAGTAATCCGAATCAGACTCGAATCGTTTCACCGACCTTCAGGTCGCTGAGCCCAGGCCGCCCCGCAAAAACGCCGGGCCTTCCACTGGGCGAAGCCCTTTTATGCAGGCGCTTTCCGCCACCCCGCAGCGGATCCTCGCGGCGGTCAAGAATCCTGAACACCTCGCGACGTGGTGGGGGTCACAAGCACGTTCGAGCAGTTCGAATCCCGTCCCGGCGGGAAGTGGGTCTTCACGATGCATGGCCCGCACGGCGCCAGCGATGACTACGAAAGTCTGTTTCACGAACTGGAACCTGAGCGCAGGATCGTGATCGAATTTCGACCGCCTTCAGGTCGTGATGGGAAGCTTGACGGACTGAGCCCCGACCCTGCACTCGATGTGAGTCGTCACGACACACGCCGGCCGTGATCCCCCGAGGTCATCGTCCGGAAATCGCATCATCCACCAGGGCCTCAATGCGATCGCGAGTCGATGAAACTCCCGCGCCGAACAGGCCAATGCTCGCCTTCACGATCCCCCACGCGGCGGCTTCGGCATTCTCTGTATCTCCGTCGTTCGACGTGACGGCGACCACCATGTTCTTTTCGGGAATGAACACGGCGAGCGCGTACCACATCGTGTTGGACCCGTTGTGCCAGTACAGCGCGTGAGGGATCTCGGCGCTGGGCTCCTTCTTCAGCCATCCGCAGGCGTAACGGTTGAGTTCGATGGTGTGCAGTCGCTTGTAAACGTCGGCCGGGAGCAACTGTCCCATTCCGGACTCACCTCGGAGGTGCTCGGTTGTGAACGTGCACAGGTCGCGCAGCGACATATGGGCAATGCCGGCGGGCCCCATGATGAACGTGTTGTCGGTCATGTCTCCGAACGCGACCTTCACGCCCGAACGGGCGAGGTGTCCCTGCGGATTCTCGAGGAGCGCGTCGTCGCTTCTCGGGGGACCGAAGCCAGCATCGGCGAGTTTCAGGGGCTCGTACACTTCGTGTCGGACGAGGTCTTCCCAGCGCTCTCCGGTCGCCGCTTCGGCCATTGCCCCCGCGATTGTGTACCCGACGTTGGAATACGCTGACCGCTGGCCGGGCGGGAAAACCGGTTTCTCGGCGATCACCTGCAGCACGGCCTCCCGGCGGGCCGCCGTTGATTCGGGACCGAGAGCGGGCTTCTTCAGCATGATTTCGCGAGAGAAGCTTGCCGGCGCCCCGGCGCTGTCTGTCAGCAGTTGATGGACCGTGACCGGCATCCAGTCGTCGTGGATGGTCGCACCCGGAAAACGCTCGCCGACTGTCTCCGACCATTTCATCCGGCCCGATTCGATCAGCCTCGCGATCATGGTTGCCGTGATCGGCTTGGTGAGCCCCCCAAGGTGCCAGCGATCTCCCGCTTCGACCCACACGCCGCTTCCGATCTTCCGTTCCCCGTCAGCTGCAGCGGCGACGATCCGACCGTCGACCATCACCATCGCTGCCAGCCCCACGAGTTTCTTCTCGCTTCGCAAGCGGACGACCAGCTTCGTCAACGGCTCGTCAGCATCGCCGGTGTGGACGGAACTGTGCGTCGCCGACGGCACCGGGGCCTGCCGGACACGGCCCCGACCGGCGTTCCAGATTGCGTCACGATTTGCCCGCGTCATGCGAACGCCCTCAAGCGTCCGCGTCTCCTGCGATCCGATCGGTGTTACGACGAGTCGAACGGTGTTGCCTGGTCGATGGCCCATTCCCGTCAGCACGTCGACAAGGTCTTCTTCAAACCGCTTCTGCCACAGGTCGCGGTAGGTCCGCCGGCTGAACTCCACGATGTCCGAGGCCGACAGGCCGTCGAGTGAGACGAGCGTGAACCACTCCTCCCCGACCTTCACCTCAGGCTGCGACTGCTGCCAGCGCACCGCAGCGAAGGGCGACTTCTTCGGATTGAAATGCTCGTCGACCCTGTGCCCCAGGTACAGAATCCCGGAGACGGTCGCCAGCACGACGGCGACGGCAACGAGGCCGGCCACGACCATTCGCCGGGGCGAGGCCACGCAGAGATCAGGACCCGTAAGAAACGGGTATTCGCCTTCCACGCAGTCAGCCGATTCCTCATTCAGGCTCGCCAGCAGCCTGAGCAGCTCCTGGCGGTGCGGCTCCAGCTGCAACCGGACGGCCTGTTGATTGATGAAATAAATGAAGCCATAGACGCCGAAGAGAACGGCGAAAATGAAAATGAAGCAGCCGACGGCAATCACCGTCTCAAGTCCCTCCGTCGGAGGCGATGCCCTCCACGTCGACCAGAACACCTGGGCGAAGAAGGCCGAAATCGAGACGGCCGACGGCAGCAGATACCACCAGAAGACGTTCCTGAGCAGCCAGATCTGGTGCTCGACCTGCCGCAGCGATTCCTGGGCACTCTCGACCAGCGGCTCATCCGCCGTCACCGCTCTCTGCGGATGACGCTTTCGATCAATGAGAATGAATCCGGCCACCCACAGAGAGGCCGGCACTCCGAGGTACCACGTCCAGGGCAAAGACAGCAAGTAGCCCATGATGATCCACAGGGGGACCATCACGAGCGCCGTTCCGACTTCGCGGATGTCGCGGCCGAGGATCGTCGCGCGAAGCCGGGCCTGGGAATCGTGGACCGATTTCAACAGGCGGTCCGTATCGACGGTCATCTGCGGCTGGGACGACTCGGCCTGCCAGGCCTGCTGGAGCGGATCAGGAGCCATACGATTTCTCCTTCATCAGGGCGCTCAGCGCTTTTCTGGCCCGGTTCAGCTTCACCCCCACGTTGGTCTCCGAGATTCCGAGCACATCCGCCATTTCCCGGTAGCTCAAGTCGTCGAGGTACAGCAGCACCAGGGCGGCATCGGCCTTTGGAAGCTGCTGAATCGCGTGGTAGAGCTGCTCGACCGTCTCCCGCTGCTCGGCCTGTTCGCTGCTTTCGAACTGGCCGACGGTGACGGCATGCACTTCGACAAACGGTTGCTGTCTGATCCGTCGCGGCTGGTCCTTGCGGCGCCAGTTCATCGCGGTGTGCAGAGCCACCCGGTAGAACCACGTCGCCGCCTGCGACTTGCCTTCGAAGGTCGGCAGCGACCGCCACGCATGGAGCAGGATCTCCTGGGCGAGGTCCTGGCAGTCCTCTGTGGAGAGCGTGTACGCGCGCGCCACCTTCATGACCGCCGAGCGATGCTCGTTCAGCCATTCCGTGAACAATGCTTTTTGTTCGTGATCAGACAATGCGAGACCTGCTTCCGCAGAATTGGTCACGCCAGCAGGCCGGAACTTACAGAAAACTGCGGGAGATTCATCGCGGAGGGAAATCTGTGCCCATGCGCGTCAGCTCAAATCGGCGGACAATCGATAGCCGACGCCCTGCTCGGTCAGGATGAGTCGCGGGCGGGCGGAATCGTCCTCCAGCTTTCGGCGCAGGCCCGCGACGAACACTCTCAGGTAGTGATTCTCGTGGGAATCGAGAGGCCCCCACACTTCCCGCAGCAGGAAGCGGTGTGTGAGCACTTTGCCGGCGTGCTTGAGCATCGTCACGAGGAGCTTGTACTCAAGTGGCGTCAAATGGATGGGCTTTCCTTTCTTCGTGACCATCCGGGCTGCGAGATCGACGTCGATGTCTCCAATCCGCACTTTTGTCGCTTCATTCTCGACACGAAAGGAGTGTCGCAGGGCCGTGCGGATGCGGGCGAGGAGTTCGCCCGTGCCGAATGGCTTCGTGACGTAGTCGTCGGCGCCGTTGTCGAGAGCCTTGATCTTCTGAGGCTCCTGATCGCGGGCCGAGAGAATGATGATTGGCGAGGTGTACCAGTCGCGGAGTTGCTGAAGGACTTCCTGGCCGTCGAGATCCGGTAGTCCGAGGTCGAGAATGATCAGATCGGGCGGCAGACTGGTCGCTGTTCGGAGGCCGTCTTGAGCCGTCGACGCTTCGCTGACTCGATATCCCTCCGCGCCGAGCGAGGCCTTGAGGAGCCGACGGATCGGCTGCTCATCCTCGATGACCAGAATGTGGTGATCGCCGTCCGACATGCTCATCCCGTGATATTCACCTGCGGCCTGTCCTCGGGCAACGGAAGCTGAATCGTGAACTCCGCGCCGCCGGTGGCACGGTTGGCGGCCCTGATCCGTCCGCCGTGCGCCTGGATGATCGCCCGGCAGATTGCCAGGCCCAACCCGCTGCCCCGGCCGCCGTCCGCACGGCCTGCCGCTCGATAGAACTTGTCAAAGATTCGTTCCTCGGCCCCTGCCGGAATTCCCGGGCCCGTATCCGCGACAACGATACGGAGCAAGTTCTCATCGACGGCGGCGACGATGGTGATCAGTGTTTGCCCGGGTGTGTATCGAACGGCATTCTCGAGCAGGTTGACGAACACCTGCTCCAGCAGCAGTCCATCCACGAAAACCAGCGGCAGGTTTCCCGGAAGGTCGACACGGATTTCGTGGTCCGCCAGCTCGCGCCGTATGCGGTGCAGGGCGGATCCGACAATTTCCTCAAGCACATGCCATTGCCGATTCGGAGCGGCGGCGCCGGCTTCCAATTTCGACATCTGCAGCAGGTTTTCGAGCAGACGGTTCAGACGCGACGCCTCTTCAGCCACCGTCTCCGCCAGCTCCCGCCGCGTTGGTTCGTCGAGGCCTTCCGACTCGAGAAGACTCCCGCTCGCTCCTGCGATCGCCGCCAGCGGCGTTTTCAGGTCATGCGAAACGCTGCTCAGCAGACTGCTCCTCACGCTTTCCTTCTCGGCCTCGATGCGGGCCTCCGCGGCCTCGACGGCGAGCTGGTCCCGCTCGAGCGCCAGGGCGAGCTGACTCGCACAGGCCTCGAGCATCTGCCGCTGATCGGGGGCGAGCAGACGGCCGATCTCCGGGACGCGAAATGCCAGGGCTCCGAGTGTTTTCTGCGAGCCGACGACCGGCATGAACAGCGCGACCGCATTCGGGAGCGTGTTGGTCGTCGCGCCGGCGACCTGATCGTGATCGATGACCCATCTGGCGGCCGGCAGGCTGACCGGATGCCGGGCGATCGTCGAGTTCGCTCCGAATTCGAGCTCGGGGCCGCGATCGCCGGCCTGCAGATAAATGGCGACTTCGCCGCCGACCAGCTCCGTCAGCCTTGTGCCGGCCGTCGCAACGAGAAAGGCGTTCCCGGAGACGGAGCTCAGTCGCCTGCCCAGTTCATACAGGGCTGATGTCCGCTGCTCACGGAGTCTCGAGCTTTCAATCTGCGATCGGAGTCTCGCTGCCAGCGTCGCGACCAGGACGCCGATCACCAGCATGACGGCGAAGGTGATGACGTACTCCGAATCGGAGACCGCGATGGTGTAATACGGCGGAACGAAGCAGACATCGAAGATCAGCACGGCCAGGAGGCTGGCGAGAATCGCCGGCCCCCGTCCATGCCGAAACGCGGCCCAGGCGACGCCCGCAAGAAACACCATCACCGTGTTGGCCTCGGACTCTGCGAATTGAAAGCTTCGCAGCCCGAATGCGATCAGAGTCGCCGCGAGAACGGCGATCGTCGACCACAGGTATCCCATCGACCGGATCGTCCGGCCGGGAACGAACGCCGGCGGTGACGCCTTTTCTTCCTGCTCGCCGTGGATCACATAGACGTCAATCGAGCCGCTCTGCTCGAGCACTTCGTCGACGAGCGATCCGAAGAGGAATCGCCGCCAGCGCGGCTGATGCGTCTTGCCGATCAGGATCTTCGTGACGTTCCGTGTGCGGGCATAATCCAGCAGTGTTGCGGCCATCGACGTTCCGGCCAGTGTGACCGTCTCGGCGCCCAGACGTTCGGCCAGTCGAAAATGTTCTGCCACCTGCTGCTGGACCGGACTGCTCGGCGGCTGGCCGTCGAGGTCGACGGACGCCGCCACCCAGGGGGCATCCAGTGCTGTCGCCATTCTCCTGGCCGTGCGGATCACGCGCGCAGTTGTCGGACTGGGGCCGACGCACACCAGGAGTCTGTCGGCCGTCGCCCACGGCTGCCGGGCCGAGCGTTCACGGCGGGCCGTCTCGACATCGGTATGCACGCGCCGCGCCGCCTGCCGGAACGAGAGTTCACGCAGGGCGGTCAGGTTCCCTTTCTGGAAGAACTTCTGGAGAGCGTGTTGAGCCTGCTGGGGGAGATAAACCTTGCCGTCCCGAAGTCGCTCCAGCAGTTCTTCGGGCGTGAGATCGACGAGTTCGAGTTCGTCGGCCGAGTCGAACACGCGGTCGGGAATCGTCTCGCGGACGATCACCCCGGTGATCTGCCCGATCACGTCGTTCAGGGTTTCGATGTGCTGAACGTTGAGTGTCGTCCAGACGTTGATGCCCGCGTTACGAAGCTCGTCGACGTCCTGCCAGCGTTTTTCGTATTTCGATCCCGTCGCGTTCGTGTGGGCCAGTTCATCGACAAGGAGGATGTCCGGTCGGCGGGCCAGCCCCGCGTCGACGTCGAACTCCCGGAGAGTAACGCCGCGGTACTCGATCTCCTTGACCGGAAGCGATTCGAACCCGGCTGTCATCGCCTGGGTGTCCGGGCGGGCATGCGGCTCGACGTAGCCGATGACGACGTCGCGTCCTGCGGCGACTTCTTTCTTCGCCGCCTCCAGCATCGAATACGTCTTGCCGATGCCTGCCGCGTACCCAAAAAAGACCTTGAGCGACCCGCGCCGGAGGCCGGCAGCGGCCGAATGAACCGGCGAGAGCAATGCATCCGGGACCGGACGCTCGATGTCGCTCACCGGGAACGACTCCCCGCCGACATCCGGTCGAGCGCGAGGTTGAGCTTCAGGACATTCACGCGAGGTTCACCGAGGAGGCCGAACTGTCGGCCTTCGGTGAACTCGACAACGAGCGAGTGAAGGTCGTGTTCGGCCATACGACGGGCGACCGCCACGCGCCGAACCTGAATCTCCGCCGCAGCGGGTGAGATGTGTGGATCGAGTCCGCTCCCCGAGGCCGTCGCGAGGTCGACGGGAATCAGACGCGTCGAAGGTTCGCTGGCGTTCAAGGCGTCGACTCGCACGCGTGTGGCATCCACCAGAGCAGGATTCAGGGGGCCCAGGTTCGACCCGCCGGAGGCCGCGGCATTGTACGGGACGGGGGCCGTCGCCGAGAGCCGGCCCCAGAAGTACCGGGGCTGCGAGAAGTTCTGGCCAATCAACTCCGAGCCGACGAGGTCGGCCCCTTCGCGAATCAGGCTGCCGTTCGCCTCGTGAGGGAAGGCCACCTGCGCGACGGCGGTGACGCACAAGGGATAGACGACGCCGGTCATCACGGTCATCACGATCAGCATGCTGATCGCCGTTCGTAACTGCTGAAACATGATTACCTTCTTTCAATCCAGGCGCCGATCGCCATTCCGGCCATGGCGCCAATCAATGCGAGTGCTGCGTTCACCACCGGATGGGGGAACAGCCCCACCAGCAACCCGGCGACTGCTCCCGGAATCGCAAACGCAGTTCCGATAACCAGTTGCCTCATGATTCGCGAAGGACTCCTCAGTGTCGCCGTCTTTGCGTCCTGAGCGGCGAACCGGGATGCCTGCGAGCGACCTCGAAGATCGATCACGGAGAACTCCGGGAGACGATACGACGAAACGAATTCATGCGAGACCGGAGACATAAAGCACCATGTCAATCAGCTTGATTCCGACAAAGGGGACGATCAGTCCACCCAGGCCGTAAATCAGAAAGTTGTTTCGGAGGAGTTGGGCCGCGCCGACCGGCCGATATTTCACTCCTCTCAGCGCCAAAGGCACGAGCGCCATGATGATCAGGGCGTTGAAGATGACGGCCGACAGAATGGCGCTCGAAGGCGACGTCAGCCGCATCGGGTCCAGCGCCTTGAGCGCGGGATAAGTCGCGGCGAACGCCGCTGGCAGGATCGCGAAATACTTGGCGACGTCGTTCGCGATGCTGAACGTCGTCAGCGAACCGCGGGTCATGAGGAGCTGCTTGCCGATATTCACGATCTCGATCAGCTTCGTCGGATTGGAATCGAGATCGACCATGTTGCCGGCCTCCTTCGCCGCCTGCGTGCCGCTGTTCATGGCCACGGCGACGTCCGCCTGCGCGAGGGCCGGCGCATCGTTGGTTCCATCACCCGTCATCGCGACCAGCCGTCCACCTTTCTGGTAATCGCGAATGAGCGCCAGCTTCGCTTCAGGCGTGGCCTCCGCCAGGTAGTCGTCGACTCCGGCTTCGGCAGCGATCGCGGCCGCCGTCAATGGGTTGTCCCCGGTGATCATCACTGTCTTGATCCCCATCTGCCGCAGTTCCGCGAAACGCTCCTTGATGCCGCCTTTCACAATGTCCTTGAGCTCGATGACGCCCAGGACTTTCGCGTCGCGACTGACCACCAGCGGCGTCCCGCCGGACTTCGCAATCTGCTGAACGACCGCCCGCGATTGATCGGGGAGAAAGCCGCCGAGCGACTTGACGTGCGATTCCACGGCTTCCGCTGCTCCCTTTCGGATCTCCGATCCATCCAGCGACACGCCGCTCATTCGGGTGCGGGCGGAGAACGGAACGAAATGCGGCTGGATCTGTTCGAGGTCCCGGCCCCGGAGGCCGAACAGGTTCTTCGCGAGGATGGCGATGCTGCGCCCCTCAGCCGTTTCATCCGCCATCGAAGCCAGGTGCGCGGCCTCGGCAACCTCACGGTCCGTGATCCCCGGAGCCGGAACAAACCTGGTCGCCTGGCGGTTTCCGAGCGTGATCGTCCCGGTCTTGTCGAGCAGCAGGACGTCGACGTCGCCGGCCGCTTCCACCGCCCGGCCCGACATCGCGATCACGTTGGCCTGGCTGAGCCGATTCATCCCGGCGATGCCGATCGCTGACAGCAGGGCGCCAATCGTCGTCGGCGCCAGGCAGACGAATAACGCAATCAACACGGTGAGACTGATGGCCTGCCCCTGTCCCGATGTCTGCACGGCGCACATCGAAAATGGAAGCAGCGTCGCAACAACCAGCAGGAAGATCAGCGTCAGGGCCGCAAGGAGGATTGCGAGGGCAATCTCGTTCGGAGTCTTCTGCCGTTTCGCTCCTTCGACCATCGCGATCATGCGGTCGAGAAAGCTCTGGCCGGGGAGTGCTTTCACACGCACGATCAGCCAGTCGGAGATCACACGGGTTCCTCCCGTGACGGAACTGCGGTCGCCGCCGCTTTCGCGCACGACGGGAGCGCTTTCGCCCGTGATCGCACTCTCATCGACGGACGCCACACCTTCGATCACCTCGCCGTCCGCCGGAATGGATTCACCGGCTTCGACGAGGACCAGGTCATCGACCTTCAGGTCCGGAGCAGCGACTTCGACCGCCGCTCGCGACTTGAGATCGGTCAGGCGGCGGGCCGGAACTGACGTCCGGCTCTTCTTGAGTGAAGCAGCCTGCGCCTTGCCGTGGCCCTCCGCGATGGCCTCTGCGAAATTCGCGAACAGGACGGTGAACCACAGCCAGATCGCAACCGCCAGCGTGAAGCCGGTCGATTCCGTGGACGACTGGGTGAACGATCGCAGCCAGTACAGCGTCGTCAGGATGCTTCCCAGGTACACGGCAAACATCACCGGGTTCCGTAGCTGGACCCTTGGATTCAGCTTGCGGAATGAAGCGACGATCGCATCGAGAACGAGAGCTTTGTCGAACAGTCGAGTGGTAGTTCTGGTCATTTCAGTGACTCATGGCCGCGGTGGGCAGCATCAGGTGCTCGACAATCGGCCCGAGGGCGAGTGCCGGGAAAAAGCTGAGGGCGCCGATGATCAGGACAACCGACACCAGCAGGACCACAAACAGAGGTGTATGTGTCGGCAGCGTTCCCGCGCCGACCGGGATCACTTTCTTCGACGCCAGCGATCCTGCGATCGCGAGGACCGGCGCCATCACCCAGAACCGGCCGACAAGCATCGCCAGCCCCAACAGTCCGTTGTAGAACGGCGTGTTCGCCCCCAGACCCGCGAACGCACTGCCGTTGTTGTTTGCGGCGGACGAGAACGCGTACAGCACCTCGCTGAATCCGTGAGCGCCCGGATTGAAGATCGTGCTCCGCCCCGAGGCCGAGACGACGCCGATCGCCGTCCCCAGCAACACCATCGTGCAGGGAAACAGCACGGCCAGGACCGCCATCTTGACTTCGAATGCCGTGATCTTCTTGCCGAGGTATTCCGGAGTCCGCCCGACCATCAGTCCCGAGAGAAACACCGCAATGATCGCGAACACGAGCATCCCATACAGGCCGGACCCCACGCCTCCGAAGACGACCTCTCCCAGCTGCATCAGCCACATCGGCACGAGCCCGCCGAGCGGGGTAAACGAATCGTGCATGGCGTTGACGGAGCCGTTCGAAGCGGCCGTGGTCGTGACGGCCCAGAGGGCGGAGTTCGCGATTCCGAACCGCGTCTCTTTACCCTCCATATTGCCGCCGGCCTGTGTTGCCGAGGCGACCTGGTCCACGCCGTATGGCGACAGCGCGGGGTTCCCTTGTTGTTCCGCTGCCATCACGAAGAACAGCAGCGGGATGAAAATGGCCGTCATCGCCGCCAGCACTGTCCAGCCTTGTCGACGGTCGGCGACCATCTCCCCGAACGTGTAACAGAGGGCGGCGGGAATCAGCAGGATGGCCGCCATCTGCAGGAAATTCGAAAGCGGCGTCGGGTTCTCGAGCGGGTGGGCCGAGTTCACGTTGAAGAAGCCGCCGCCGTTCGTGCCCAGCTGCTTGATCGCGATCTGCGACGCGGCCGGACCGACTGCGATCTTTTGTGCCACGATGCTCTTGCCCGATGCGTCCACGGCCGGCTCGCGAAGCGTCACATCGCGGTAAGAGCTGAAGGTCTGCACAACGCCTTGGGAGACCAGGGCGATCGCCAGGACGGCCGACAGCGGCATGAGGATGTAAAGAGTCCCGCGGACCAGGTCGACCCAGAAGTTGCCGATCGTGCCGACGGTATTGCGAGTGAAGCCGCGGATCAGGGCGATGAGCACCGCCATTCCAACAGCGGCCGAGACGAAGTTCTGAACCGTCAGCGCGAGCATCTGCGTCAGAGCGCTCATGGTCGATTCGCCGCCGTAGCCCTGCCAGTTCGTGTTCGTGACGAAACTGATGGCTGTGTTGAACGACGAGTCGGGCGACACCGCTCCCAACTGCTCAGGGTTGAGCGGGAGAACCGCCTGAAGCCGCTGCAGCCCGTAAACGGCAAACACACTGACGAGGCTCAGCATCATCACCGCGCCGGCGTACTGCCGCCACGTCATTTCGACCTGCGGGACGATACGACAGATTCGATACACGCCACGTTCGACCCATCCGAGTGCCCGGGTCAGGGCATGGCCGTGGCCCGCGTACACGCGGGCCATGTAAAGCCCGAGCGGTTTGACGCAGGCGCCAAGGACACCGAGGAAAAGGATCGCTTGAATGAAGGAAGAAACAGTCATGAGAAGTTCTCCGGCAACAGCAGGGCCGCCGTGAGGTACGCCGCCAGCAGGACGGCCGCGACCAGTGAAATCAGGGTATTGACGTCCACGGTTAGTCCTCCGTCCGCAGCCGGTCGACAAACCGAAGCAGCATCAGGGTGATGGCGAAGAAGGCTGTCGCAGCCAGCAGCCAGGCAAGATCCATTGGGAATTCCTCTCCGATGAAAAGTCATCGAGGGAATTCAATGCGAAGTCGCATTAAAAAGGGGATCAGAAGCAGCCCGGAGTTATCAAAACTTTGTCAAGACGGTGCCGCGCTTGCGAAGGCATGAAGCGAGGGCCAACGGGCGTCGATCAACGTGGGCCGCCTCGAGGCGGAAATCGGCTCAAGTCGCCGTCTGAAAGAGAGTTCCGGAAGACGGCGAGAGGATTGTCGATCGCCGATCCGTTCCAGAATTGACAGGCCTTGAGGAACGGCGGTGACGCGCCAGCTTCGGCGCCACTGCCCGACCTGTCGAATGTCCCCGGGAGGATTCGAACCTCCAACCTTCGGCTTCGGAAGCCGACGCTCTATCCAGTTGCGCTACGGAGACCTGAACGCCAGCCCTGCGGCCGGTGTCGAGCGGGACACTCTAAGGCAGAACCCGCTGATCGTCAATTTTCGCGATCGTCCGTTCGGTCAAGAACGTCCGAACGTCTTCCACAACTCGGCATATTCCGCCGCAATCCGGGGAGTCGCCCCCGGTTTCGTCGCCATCAGCGCGCCGACCCGGTTCGCGAAACGGACCGCTTTTTCGAGGCTCCATCCCCGACACAGCGACATGATCATCGCCGCGGAAAAGGCATCCCCCGATCCGACCGCATCCACCACGTCCACCCGTTCCCCCGGGATGTCGACCGTCTCCCCCGGCGTCACCACGAGGCAGCCTTCCTCGGCCCGCGTCACGCAGACCGCCTCGACCGCGGTCCCTTCCAGCAGCGCCCGGGCGAAATCGGCCGGACGCGCAGGCAGCCCCAGCAGCGGCGCGATGATCGCCACTTCGTCATGATTCAGCTTTGCGATCTTCGACGCCGCCAGGGAACATTCGATCCATTCGCGATCGTAGTACGTTTGCCGGAGGTTGATGTCATAGACGACCAGGCAGCGCGGCCCCGCGGCCGCCAGCACCCGGTGAATCGTCTCGCGTGATCGGGAATCCCGCTGAGCCAGCGTGCCGAAGCAGATGGCATCTGCACGCCGGGCCGCGTCCAGCAGCGCCGGAGTGGCTTCCAGGTTGTCCCAGGCGGCCGGCGCGTGGATCGTGTAGTGCGGATGGGCCGGATCTTCCAGATGCACCGTCACGGCGCCGGTCGGCAGCGCTTCGTCCCATTGAACGAGGCTCAGGTCGAGCCCTTCGCCAGCCAGATGATCGGCAAGGGCCTGGCCCGCTTCGTCGCGTCCAAACCGCGTCGCCACCAGCGCGCGACCTCCCAGCTGTTGAACCTGGTAGGCGACGTTCCCCGGCGCTCCCCCCGCACGGCGGGAATCGGGGAACAGGTCCCACACAGCTTCGCCCAGCCCGATGACGAGCGGTGCAGGGGAGGAAGAAGACGACGCCGACATGAAGAACCGCTGGTCAGGGTGAAAGAATCACGACGTCGTTGACCCGGGAGGAACCATGAATGGACCTCAACGGGAACCGGATCAACGGTCGAACGATGGTCGCTCGGGCGGGTGCGGAGCAGGCGTTACCTGGGTTTCGCCTGCTTCCAGCCGGCCTTGAGTTGAGCGCTCAGCTCTTCGACGAGCTTCGCATTCTCGGGGCGGTCGGCGATGCTTGCCGTCTCATTCGGATCGGCTTCGTAATCGTACAGCTCACGGCCGACGGCATTGCCGTCTTCCTGCCATTCGGTGTAGCGGTAGCGGGCTGTCCGCATCGAGTAACCCATTTTCTTCGCCCGCGGGTACTGGCTGAAGGCGGCCGACTTCCAGGCCTGCTTCGGGTCTTTGAGGAGCGGCGCGAAGCTCGTTCCCTCGAGGCCTTCCGGCAGGTCGATCCCGCACACGTCGCACAGCGTCGGGAACACGTCGACGTACTCGACGAGCGCCGACGTTTTCTGCCCCGCAGTCGTCTGGCCGGGCATGCTCATCACGAGCGCGCAGCGGGTGTCGGGCTCCCAGTTGCAGTGCTTGCACCACAGTCCGTGGTCCCCCAGTTTCCAGCCGTGATCGCCCCACAGGATGATGACCGTGTTCTCCCGCAATCCGAGAGCATCAAGTTCCGCGACGACGCGCCCCAGCTGGGCGTCCATGTAGCTCGTCGCCGCGTAGTAGGCATGCTTGAGCTCACGGGACAGTTCATCGGTGATCGGCTCGTTGCCGTCGGGAATGTTCGTGTAGCCGCGAAGTTCGCCGCTGTTGTTGCCTGCGTATTCCGGCGCCCCTGTGGGGAGCGACTTCGACTTCGCCATCGGGATCGTGGCCGGGTCGTAGAGATCGAAATACTTCTTCGGGGCAATGAACGGCAGATGCGGCTTCATGAAGCCGACCGCCAGGAAGAACGGGCGATCCTTGATCTCCCGCATCCGCGCGATGGCCGCGTCGGCAATCATGCCGTCCGCCAGCTCGCTGTCTCCCTTTTCACTCGCCTCAAACGCCACCCCTTTGGGGCCGCGGTTGTTGCGATTTCCTTTCAGGATCAGGCCCGTCTTCGGATCTCGCTCGATCTTCTCCTGGTTCTGCTGATTCTGGGCATTGCGGCGGCGCTGTCCCTGCTGATTCTGCAGAGCCGTCACGAATTGCAGGTCGCCGAATTCGGCATCCTGATCGAGCAGTGCGGTCTTCCGGTTGCTCTTTCCGGGAAACCATGCGGCGTCAGTCCAGGAAGCGGGGTCGTCATATCCGCCGTGGTAAATCTTGCCGAACGACTGCGTGTGCCAGCCAGCGTCCTTGAACGCCTGCGGCAGCGTCACGACATCGGGCAGGGCGCGGCGGAAGTGGGTCACCAGGTCGTACACCTTCGTGGTGTCGGGCCGTCGCCCCGTCAGGAGTGACGATCGCGTCGGGCTGCAGACCGCCTGCTGGCAGTAAGCCCGTTCGAACACCATTCCCTTCGCGGCGAGGGCGTCGATATGGGGCGACTTGATGATCGGAGTGCCGTAGCAGCCCAGCTCGGGACGAAGATCGTCCACCGCAATGAACAGCACGTTAAGTTTCTTCTCCGCGGCCTCGAGGGACGCGGCAGAGAAGAGGACAAGCAGGACGAGCGCGGACCGCATGGATGACCTCCTGGAAAGCGCATTTTGAGTCCGGCCATGATGGGGCGGCGCATGCGGGCCGTCAATTGGCCGGCCTTCTCCTTGCGGGGACGTCCATACCTCGTGCAAGATCAGCGATCGCCAGGTGTGGTCCGCTCCGGGAGGGGGCATCGGGTCGACCTGCAATGGGCCATGGCATTCGCAACCAGGACGCGGGTAGATGGGTCAGAACATCGTTCTCTGCTGCGACGGGACGGGCAACGAGATCTCGGGGAATCCGAGCAACATCCTGAGGCTGTTTCACACGCTCGAACGCACGCCGGAACAGGTTCTGTATTACGACGGCGGCGTCGGCACGCTCATCGATCCGATGTCGATGACGCGGTTCCGGAAGTGGATGCGGAGAAAGCTCGATGCGGCAATCGGGCATTCGCTCCGCGGCAATTTCTGCAACGCCTACCGGTTTCTCGCGGAGCACTATCAGCCTGGAGACCGGATCTTCCTGTTCGGCTTCAGCCGCGGCGCCTATACGGTCCGGGCCCTCGCCGGCGCCATTTACCGCTTCGGAATCCTGAGGCCCGAACTGTCCCGGCTGGCCGAGTTCGCATGGACCTCCTTCAGCGACGAACTCGACAACCTCTCGCGGGAAGACCTGTTCGAGGCAGCCGCCCGCTTCAAGAAGCATTTCGCCGTTGAGCCTCAAAGCCGGGTTCATTTCATGGGCGTCTTCGACACGGTCAGTTCGCTCGGATGGATCTGGGACAGTCGCACGCTGCTGAACACGGACCACAATCCGGCGATCGATCACATCCGGCATGCCATGGCGCTCGATGAATGCCGCGGAAATTTCCGGATCGACCGCTTCATGCCCAAGAAGGCCGATCAACACCTGTCGATGAAGGAAGTCTGGTTTCCAGGCGTCCATTCCGATATCGGAGGGGGCTACCCCGAAAAGGAGTCGGGCCTCTCGAAGTGCGCTCTGGAATGGATGCTTCGCGAAGCGGCCGACCTCGGAGCGGTCGTCAATCCGCAGCGGCGCTCCGATGTGCTCGGAGGGGCCAAAGGCATGTGCGCTCCGAATCCACTCGGCCCGATTCACCAGTCGCTGACGGGATTCTGGCGGGGCCTGGAATGGCTGCCTCGCAGGGCCTGGTGCAGGTCGCGGAAGCGAATGGTGTGGTTTCCGCCCAACCGCGGCCGCAGCCGGACCTACGACGATCCGGTCTGCCTTCATCAGTCTGTCGAAGCCAGGATGAACGCCATCCCGGACTACGGCCGCCGACTCCGTGGGACGGCATACGTCGTCGAACAGTAGACGCTGCTCCCCGCGGTTCATTCCCCGATGGCCCGCGGCTATCTTTTCTTCACTGTCTCCGAGTTCGACTCCTCTTGCGCCCTGGAGCGTTCCGTGCGAAACATTCTCTGGCTGGTCGTTGTGGCATCGTTCGCTTTCGGCGGCGATCCCCTGCAGGCCGTCGAAGCCACGAAGCCCAACATCCTCTTCGTCCTGTCAGACGACCACACCGCCGCGCATCTCGGCTGCTCCGGCGACACGACGGTGAAGACCCCCAACCTCGACCGCTTCGCCGGCGAGGGAATCCGCTTCACGAAGATGTTCACCGTCGCTCCGCAGTGCGTCCCCTCGCGGGCGGGATACATGACCGGCCGGTCCGCCGTCTCTGTCCGCATGACCCGCTTCAACTCCCCGCTCCCGCGCGACGTCGTCACACTCCCGGAACTCCTGCGCAAGGACGGCGGGTATTACACGGGCGTCTGCCGCCGCAGTTTCCACCTCGATGGCCCCGGCGGAAATCGCCTCGGGCCAGTGACCAGGAAGGTCTATCAGGACAACGACCTCGCCTCCTTCGATGAACGAGTCGACTTCCTCGACCGCAATTCCCCACGCGCCCAGACGAAGTCCAAGGTCACCGAGTTCCTCGGACAGGTCCCGGCCGGCAAGCCGTGGTTCCTGTGGGTCAATTTCAACGACCCGCATCATCCCTGGGACAGGGACGCGGTGAACCCGCCCTATGATCCCGCCTCGATCAAGCTCCCGCCCCACCTTCCCGACCTTCCGGGCGTCCGGGAGGATCTCGCCCGCTATCTCGCGGAAATCGGCCGGGCCGACGAAGAGTTCCAGATCGTCCTCGACGCCGTGAAGGCAAAGGCAGGCCTCGACAACACGCTCATCATCTTCGCCGGCGACAACGGCCACGCCTTTCCGCACGGGAAGGGCTCGCTCTACGACCCCGGACTCAACGTCCCGCTGCTGATCCGGTGGGCCGGCCAGATCAAGCCGGGCCAGGTGTCCGACGTCCTGGTCTCAGGCGAAGACATCGCGCCGACCTGCCTTGAGGCCGCCGGCTTGAAGCCCGATCCAAAGATGACGGGTAAGAGCCTCCTCCCGCTCCTCAAGGGGGAAGCCTCTTCTCCGCGGGAATTCATCTTCGCCGAGCGCGGAGTGCATGGGAGTTCCAACTTCACCGAGAAGACCCGCTCGAGCGGGTACGACCTGGCCCGGTGCGCGCGGTCGGGCCGGTACAAGTACATCTACAACTGCACTCCCTGGATGACCTATTCGCCGGTCGACAGTGCGGGCGACCCGGGATGGAAGCAGATGGTCGCAGCCCATGAGGCCGGGCAGCTCCCGCCCGCGATCGACAAGACCTACTTCACCAGCCCCCGCCCCATTTTCGAGTTCTATGACCTCGAAGCTGACCCGGGCGAACTCAACAACCTGGCCGGCAAACCCGAGGTGGCTGCGGAGGAGAAGAAGCTGCGCAGCGCTCTGATCGAGAAGATGATCCTCGACTGGGACTATCTCCCGCTCCCCGCGGAGTGAAGAACGCACCTCGCTCGGTGATCGGTGTCGTCACAGACGCAGCCCCCCGGCTGATTTTGAAGCAGCCGGGGGGCTTTTTGTTTAGAGCGGCCGGGACGACGCTTCGCCCCGCCGTGAGTGGGTCGACGCCTCCGCCCCGGAGTTGCCATCGCCCGCCGGCCGGATCGTCGGCTCGTGGCTGCCGCCCGGGCCTCCTCCTGCCGGACGCAGTGCCTTCTCTTCACCCCGCAGCAGCCGGCCGATATTCGCCCGGTGCCGGAAGATCACCAGGCCCGGTACCGCCAGGCTGAAGAGCGCCAGGCTCAGCTTGCTTCCGCCGAACGGATTCGGCGAGAGGACGAACATCTGCACCGCCGCGAACACCGCCGCGGCGGCGATCGAGCCGAGTGAGACGATCCGCTTCCATGCGAACAGCACGATGAATGTTCCCAGGGCCGCCAGCGCGCCCAGCGGAGCCAGCACGCTCACGACGCCCAGCGAAGTGGCCACCCCTTTGCCCCCTTTGAACTTCAGGAAGCAGGAGAACATGTGCCCGAGGATGGCTGCCACTCCGCACCCCACCGCCAGGTGGCTGGAAGTCGTCCAGCCCTCGACCTGTTTGGGAATCAGCAGCGTCGGCGCGAGTCCCTTGAGCGCATCAAGCAGGAGAGCGATCGCTCCCCAGCGCCAGCCCAGAAGCCGGGTGACGTTGGTCGCCCCGACGTTCTTGCTTCCATGCTCTCGAAGATCGATCCCACCCACCAGCCGCCCCAGGATGAGGCTGAACGGGATGGAACCGGTGAGATACGCCAGGAGCAAGGCTCCGGCGATGACAACAGTTGGCGATGGCACGTGATTCAGACCTCAAATGAGACGCGAGAGCAGCGTTCCTGGGTCAGTCAGATCATGCAGTAACAGGTCCGGTAATGTGGGGATCAATTCGTCGTACGAGTAGACCCCCGTGGCGACTGCCACAACGTTGGCGCCGATCGCGCGGGCACACGCGACGTCGGCTGGTGTATCTCCAATTACCCATACGCGGTCGGCCGCGACGGGCGATCCACAATGTCGATGCGTCGCTTCGTATGCAAGCTTGGCGACGTCGTCACGCGAGTGATGGCTGTCGCCGAAAGCGCCGAACTGGAAGTAGTGGTCGATTCCGTAGTGCTTCAGCTTCAGCCAGGCCCCTTCCTCGAAGTTGCCGGTCAGCAGCCCCAGTCGCACGTCCTCGCGCGCGTGCAGAATCTCCAGAATGTCACGCACACCCGGGAGCAGGAAGCCATCCAGTTCGGCCATGGCCAGCGGCAGCTGCCGGAAATACTCCGACGAAAACTGCGTCCAGGCCGCCGGCGTGTTGTCGATCCCGTGGAACTCGAACAGGTCGTGCGTGATCGCGAAATCGGTTCGCCCCGCCGCTGGAATGTCTTCCGTCGGCCGCGTGATTCCGAACACCTTCTCCAGGGCACGCTCCATCCCTCTCTGGCCGGCCCCGCCGGTCAGAAGCAGTGTTCCATCGATGTCGAAGAGAATGACGTTCACAATCCGCAGCCTGCTCCAAAAGTGAAGCTGCGATGATATCGGGAAACCCTGCCGGACGCGCGGCTCACGCAGCGGGCAGTTTCCGGATCAGCCGTTTCGCCCGACCTTTCCAGAAATAGAACTTCCGCGAGATCGCCTTCGGGCTGGCGTCGACGTCCATGATCAGCCCCTGCAGCAGTTCGCGGGCCGCTTTCGGCTCCCCGTTCTGGGCGTGGATTTCCGCGAGGCGATACAGCGATTCCGGATGACGCCAGCGCTTGGTGTGCTGTTCGAGGTGGGTCTGCGCGGCCTCGTTCTCGTTGAGCTTCAGAAGCGTGTTCGCGTAAGTCAGCGAAACGTCGCCGAACTTGTACGACGGATCGATCTCCAGCACGCTCGCCAGCTTCTCCCGCGCTGTCGAATAGTTCTCCAGGCGGTAGGCCACGAGTCCGGCCCCCCACAGGGCGGCCAGGTTCTTCGGGTCCTTCTCGAGCGCCCGGTCGTACGCGTCGCCTGCTTCCTTCAGCCGGCCGATCTCGCGCAGCGCATCACCCAGTTCCACGTGCTGGTGGGCGTTTCCGATCTGGGCCGCGGCGATCCGCTTGCGCTCGAGTTCGCGCCCCCCCAGGAATCGTTGCAGGAACTTCGGCGGCTGCAGCGTCGAACTCGGCAGCCAGCGAATGAAGAAGTAAGCAATCGTTCCGAACGGGTGAAACAGCAGCATGATCCACAACCACATCCCGCGGTCCGGGTCGTACTTCGCGCAGTAGGCCAGCATCCAGATGAGGACGATGACGTAGACGAACGCCCACGGGCCCGAGGTCCAGCGCGCCGCCTGGTGCAGCAGCCAGCCAATGCCCGTCGGCTCGGCCATCTGGCCAAGGATCAGCGAACCGAACGCGGGCATCGAATGTCACTCTCCTTGTTTGAGCCTGGGACCATGCCGGGCATGGGGCCGCGCCGGGCTCTCGCCGGAAAGGCGCGACGCCCGTGAGTCGCCGGGGCCTCCTACTTCGTTGGCTTGAACACCCGCTGCAGTTCCTCCAGCGACGTCCTGCCTTCGGCCACCAGCCGCAGGCCGTCCGACTGGAAGGACTGCATCTTCTCCTTGCGGGCCGCCGCCTTGATCGCCGCCGCATCCCCGCCGCCAGCCACCGTCTCCTTGACGGCGCCTGTCATCTCGATTGCTTCAATCAGCGCGACGCGGCCGAAATAGCCCATTCCGCCGCACTGCTCGCACTCATCCGGTTCCTCATCGGAATCCTCGCTCGCGCTCGCCTCGAAGGCACGATACAGCACCTTGGTTTCCGGAGGCAGGCCCACCTTCGCCAGCAGCTTGGGATGCGGACGAAACGCCTGCCGACACTTCTGGCACAGCGTCCGAACCAGCTTCTGGCTCACGGCCGCCGTCAGGCGTTCGGACACCAGCTTCGGATCGCCCACCATCTCGACCAGCTTCGCGATCGCGTCCGCCGCGTCACGCGCCGTGAACTCGGCCAGGAATGTGATGTCTTCCGCTTCCTCGACAACCAGCTTCGCAAACTCGGCGTCGCGGATCGGGTCGATGTAGAGCACATCGCCTTCCGCCCGTTTGCAGCGGCCCACCGTCTGGACGAAGTTGTCCTCCGGATTGGTCTCGAACTGCTTCACATGCGACACCTCCCGCCCCGTCATGTCGGTCAGCGAGTAGATGGTGTACAGGTAACCGTCGATCCCGCGCAGCAGCGCGTTCGTCGTGGTGGTCACCCCCGACATCGGCATTCCGACCCCCAGCACGAGCCCCTTCCGCTGGGACGTCCAGCCGCGGATCTTCTGCCTCAGGTCGTCACTGAACCCCAGGTCGTCCGGCGTGAAGAGCTTCTTCGACTTGTCCTGCGCCCGAAGGATCAGTCGTTCCGCTCCCCCCGGCAATGGAGTCGAGTCGGCCCGCACCAGGTAATTCACGTTGCTGAACTGTGCGTTCATTCCGCCCGACTGCGGCTTCGTCCGCACCTTGATGTCCATGCCGGACAACAGCTTCAGCATCTGCGTCACGGCCAGCCCCGCCTGCGGGCTCAGCTTCTCGGCCGGAAATGGAACCCCGTCAACGTAAAACGTGGCGACGGTCGCCCCGGCCTTCGGCTCCAGCCGGATCATTTCCGCCCGCCGCGAGAAGGCGTTGCTCACGAGCTGTTTCGCCCGCACGAGGCCCGCCTGAACGAGCTTGCCGTTCTCTTTCAGCCTGGGATCCACCCCATTGATCGCCCCCTGGAAGAGGACAAGTTCCTCCTCTTCGTCCTCATCGCGATCCTTCGCGGCCTTCTTGGTTTTCTTCTTGTTGCCACCGAAACCGAAGATCACGTTGATCACTCCGCTGCACCGGGAACTCGATCGAGCCCGTCGCAAGCTTTTGCCTGCGGGGCCGTTCCGTCAATTCTGACACGCCGCTTGGGGCGTGAAAAGGAAGCACCGCCGCCGGGTCCAGCGGTTCCTGAAGGATTGTAGGGACGCGGGACAATGATGACGGTTCTTCGGGGCAGCGGCCGGATCCCGATCCCTCACTGGGCCCCCCGTTCATCGTTCCGGCCTGGGGAGTCGCCTCAATAGCCCGACCCGCCATCGGGAAGTAGGATCGCCGGTCCGGCTGCAATCTCCCCGGCTTTCCCAAGAGACCCTCCCATGAGCGATGCGCCCCTCGGTACCGGCACCCTCTGTCTCCACGGCGGACAGGCTCCCGACCCCGCTACCAACTCCCGCGCCGTCCCGATCTACCAGACGACCTCCTACGTCTTCAACAGCACCGATCACGCCGCCAGCCTCTTCGGCCTCAAGGAATTTGGCAACATCTACTCGCGGATCATGAATCCGACCTGTGATGTGCTGGAAAAACGCATCGCCCTGCTCGAAGGCGGATCGGGGGCTCTCGCGGTCTCCAGCGGCCAGGCCGCCGAAACACTGGCGATCCTCAACCTCGCCTCCGCCGGCCACAACATCGTGTCGTCCTCCAGCCTCTACGGCGGGACGTACAACCTGTTCCACTACACGCTGCCCAAGTTCGGCATCGACTGCAAATTCGTCGACGGCAAAGACCCGGCCAGCTTCAAAAAAGCGATCGACAAGAACACCCGCTGCGTGTTCCTCGAAACGATTGGCAATCCGCGCTGCGACATTCCCGATTTCGAAGCGATCACGAAGATCGCCCACGAGGCCGGCGTGCCGGTGATGGTCGACAACACGTTCGCCAGCCCCTTCCTCTGCCAGCCGTTCAAGCATGGCGTCGACATCGTTATCCATTCCTGCACGAAGTTCATCGGCGGGCACGGCACTTCCATCGGCGGAATCATCGTCGAGAAGGGGGACTTCCCCTGGAACAACGGCCGCTTTCCCGAGTTCACCGAGCCCGATCCGAGCTACCACGGCCTGAAGATGTACGAGGCCTTCAGCGGGATGAACATGACCTACATCCTCAAGGCCCGCGTGCAGATGCTCCGCGACATCGGGGCCGCGATGAGCCCATTCAACGCCTTCCTGTTCCTGCAGGGGCTGGAGACGCTGCACCTGCGGATGGAACGCCACTGCTCCAATGCGCTGGCCGTCGCAAAATTTCTCGAAACTCACCCGAAAGTTTCGTACGTCCAATATGCGGGGCTGGAATCACATCCCAGCCACGCGCTGGCGAAGAAGTACCTGCCGAAAGGAGCGGGGGCCGTGTTCGGATTCGGGATCAAAGGCGCGACGCCGACCCAGCAGCAGGAGAACGGCATCAAGCTGATCAATGCCGTGAAGCTCTTCTCGCACCTCGCGAACGTCGGCGACAGCAAGTCGCTCATCATTCATCCGTCCAGCACGACCCACCAGCAGCTGACCCCCGAGGAGCAGGTGAGCACGGGGGTATCGCCCGACTTCGTCCGGCTGTCCGTCGGCACTGAAGACGTCGCCGACATCATCGGCGATCTCAAACAGGCGCTGGATAAGGTCTAAGCGGATTTTGGCGAGCGGGGGGCGTCAGCCCCCTGATTGCCCCGCGATCACAATGATCGCCGTGGATTCGACATGGCGGACCGGCGTATGATGTCATGACTCAATGAGGTGCATTCATGTCGGACGACAACCTCCTGAAACGCATCGTTCAGGATCCGAAAGTCATGGCGGGTCAGCCGGTGATCAAGGGGACACGTTTGACGGTCCGCTTCGTCCTGAATGTCCTCGCGCACGGCACTTCCGTCGATGAGTTGCTGCTGGAATATGACGGGTTGGCGGTCGAAGATCTTCAGGCCTGTTTTCTGTTCGCTTCCGAATCCCTTGGTGATGTCGAGTTCATGCCGCTCGTCGCCGAGGCCTCGTAGTGCGGTTTCTCGTCGACGAATGTACTGGTCCGCGCGTGGCTCACTGGCTTCAGACGCAGGCCCACGACGTCTTCTCGGTCTATGATCGCTGGCGAGGTGCTGACGATGTTGAGGTGCTGGCGAAGGCTGCCTCCGAGAACTGGATTCTGATCACCAACGACAAAGACTTCGGGGATCGCATTCACCGCGAGAGAATGCCGCATCGAGGAGTGATCTTCCTGAGGCTGCGAGATGAAACGGTGAACTCGAAGATTCAGGTCATCGAACGATTGCTGGCCGGCTACTCCAGCCAACTTCAGGACAAATTTGTCGTCGTGACGGAATCGCAGGTGCGATTCGCTGTCTCGTCGTGAGCATCTCGCGTCAGCAGTGGCCTGCGATGCGCCACCACCTGACCAACGCCCAGGCGAGCGGAGGGCGTGAGCCCCATGTCCGCGGCTTACCCGGATCGGGCGTCTGTGACCTCTCTCGGGGATCGCTGTGAGACTTGTGTGTAAGCGCTTTCGGCGATTCCGACAGCAGAGATCGCGATGATCGCCCAGCCTCCGGCGAGCCAACCCTGCCAGAATGCGACGAGCCACGCGATCCACGCGAGGATCAGGAGGAACCGGATGAAGAGAAATGCTGTTCTCATCGCAGAATGAATCTCCTCGCCACTTCCTATCTGCTGCACACCCCCCTCACCAGTGCATCACAAACCCGCCGTCCACATTCACCGTCTGCCCCGTCACATGCCGCGCCCGAGCTGATGACAGAAACACGATCATGTCCGCAATCGCTTCCGGCGTCTGCCACTCCCCCAGCGGCACGATCGACTTGATCTTCCGCCCGGCCCATTCTTCATAACTCAGCCGCTCAGCCTCCGGCGCCTGGTCATGCCACGCCTGCCACACGCCGCGGTTGAGCGGAGTCTGCACCATCCCCGGGCACACCGTATTCACCCGCACTCCGTGCGGAGCCAGATCCTTCGCCATGCACTGGGCGAAGTTGATGTTCGCCGCCTTCGCAGCGCTGTACGGCGGATCGGTCTGCGAACCGATCTGCCCGGCCACGGAGGCGAGGATCACCATCGTCCCCCGTCGCACGATCAATGCGGGCGTCACCGCATGGGCCAGGTTCGTCGTCCCCATGACGTTCACTTCCAGCACGTCCCGCCAGTCTTTTGGCTCCAGATTCGTGAACGGAAACCCGAACCGCCCCGAGCCGATGGCCGCGGCGTGGACGACGTGATCGATGCCGCCGAACAGATGGCAGGTTTCCGCTGTCGCCGCCTGCACTGAGGTCTCCGCGGTGATGTCGACCGGAATCCCCGTCACCTCGGCGTTCGTTTCACGCGCCAGTTGGCCCGCCGTCTCCGAAGTCCTTTCGCTGCGATCCCACAGCGCCACCCGGGCCCCTTCCAAGGCAAAGGCCCGCGCCGTCGCCAGCCCGATCCCGCTCGCGCCCCCCGTCACCACGGCCGTGTGCTGCTCAAGTTCCAGATTCATCGATGCGCGCTGCCGGTCCTGGTGCTGCCGCCTCTCCATGAGGGCGGTCTCGATGCGGACAGACTGGTAAGATCCACGAGGTGAGATCACCCTGCAACTTCGAATCGACAACCTCACGGAAAGGAAACGGGATGTCCACGACGCGTCGACGATTTCTCCAGGCAGGACTGGCCGGAGCCGCAGGCCTGGCGATCGGTCGTCGAGGTCTTGCAGCGTCGGAGACTTCCATTCCAGTCCGGGCGATCACCCGCGGGCCGAAGCATCACTGGTTCGCCTACTACGACAAGCTGCAGTTCGATCCAACGAATCGTTACGTCCTCTCCAACGAGGTCGACTTCGAGCATCGCACGCCGGAACCAACCGATGTGATCAACGTCGGAATGGTCGACATCCAGGACGGCGACCGCTGGATCGAACTCGGCCAAAGCCGGGCCTGGGGCTGGCAACAGGGCTGCATGCTCCAGTGGATCCCGGGAAGCGACTCCAGGGTGATCTGGAACGATCGCGAAGGAGACCAGTTCGTTTCGCGGATCCATGACGTCCGCACGAAGGAAACGCGGACGCTTCCCTCCGCGATTTACACCATTTCCCCGGACGGCCGTTTCGCCATCACGGCCGATTTCGCCCGCATCCAGTCGCTGCGTCCCGGATATGGCTACGTCGGCCTGCCCGATCAATTCGCCGATCAGAAAGCTCCGAAGGAATCCGGAATCTTCCGTGTCGATCTCGAGACCGGCGAACGCAAGCTGATCCTCTCCCTGCACGACATCGCGCAGGTTCCCGTGAGCGGCGAGAAAGTCGACCAGCACTGGCACTGGTTCAATCACCTGCTCATCAGCCCCGATTCAAAGCGCTTCACGGTGCTGAATCGCTGGCGGGCGGAAGACCCGGCCACCGGAAAGCTTCAGCCGCGCTGGCAGACCCGCATGCTGACGGCCAGCGTCGATGGCGGCGATCTCGCGATCCTCAAACTCTCGACGATGATCTCGCATTTCATCTGGAAGGATCCGGAACACATTTCCATGTGGACGAAGCCTCTCGACAAGCCGGATGGCTTTTACGTGGTCAAGGACAGGACGAGTGAGACCACCGTCATCGGTGAAGGGATCATGACCCGGGATGGCCATCTCACGTACATTCCCGGCCATCCCGACTGGATCCTCAACGACAGCTACCCCGACAAAGTGAACCGGAATCAGGTTCCCTATCTGTTCCACGTCCCCACAGGGAAGAAGGTCGAACTCGGAGCATTCCACTCGCCGCTTCAGTACACCGGCGAATGGCGGTGCGACACCCATCCGCGGGCGAGCAATGACGGACGCCTCGTCACGATCGATTCGCCGCACGGCGGGAATGGACGGCAGCTCTACTTGATCGACGTGTCGGGCGTCCTGAACTCCTGAGGATTCCGGCCGCACAGTCCCCTGTTCGCTTTGGACGGACGACATAGAATCTCCCGTTCAACCGGGAATGGGAGGTTCTTTCTGATGTCGCATCGCATCCTGACGGCTCTGCCCGTCTACAACGAAGAGAAGTACCTCCTCGACGTCCTCCCCGTCGTGAAGAAGCACAGTCAGGATGTGCTCGTCGTCGACGACGGTTCCAGCGATCGCACGCCCCATCTCCTCGCCGAGATGGAAGGCATCACCGTCATCCGTCACGAGAAAAATCAGGGTTATGGAGCCGGTCTCCGGTCGGCCTTTCAGTACACGATCGAGCAGGGTTACGACGCCCTCGTCACCATCGACTGCGACGGCCAGCATCAGCCGAAACAGATTCCCGAGATTGCGCAGGCGCTCTGGCCGGCCGATGGCTCGGTCGTCGACATCGTGTCCGGAAGCCGCTATCTGAAATCGTTCGAGGGAGACAGCCTGCCCCCCGAGGCCCGCCGGAAGGTCAACGTCGAGATCACCGCGCAGATCAATCGCTGCTTCGGGCTCTCGCTCACCGATACGTTCTGCGGCTTCAAGGCCTATCGCACCGAGGCCCTCGCGAAGTTCGACATCACCGAGCTCGGCTACGCCATGCCGCTGCAGCTCTGGATCCAGGCCGTCTCCCACGGCATGACCATTGTCGAGTTTCCGGTCCCGCTCATCTATCTTGATGAGAACCGGTCCTTCGGCGGCTCCCTGGACGACTCCGGCACCCGGCTGGCGTACTACAGGGAAGTGCTGAAACGCGAGATGGCCCAGCAGCAGATTGGCTGCGGCGATTCCCTCTCCCGTTAACCGCCACCCGTCAGGGGAGCGCGTTCGAACGGATCGGCCCATAGTGACCGCGGCCGCTCACTCGATCCCTCCCCACAATGCGCGCGATCCGTCTCAATCAGCCTCGCGAGTTCGTTCAGGTTCAGATCGATGCGCCGGCGGCCCCCGGGCCAGGCCAGGCCCTCGTTCGCACGCACCGCATGGGCATCTGCGGCAGCGATGTCGGCGGCTACCTCGGCAAGATGCCGTTCTTCAAATACCCCCGCATTCCCGGGCACGAGTTGGGGGTCGAAGTCCTGGCCGTCGGCCCCGGTGTTGCGAACATCAAACCGGGCGACCGCTGCAGCGTCGAGCCCTACATGAACTGCGGGAAGTGCTTCGCCTGCCGCAGAGGGCAGGGGAACTGCTGCCAGACGCTGGAAGTGATCGGCGTGATGATCGACGGCGGCCTGCGGGAGCAGTTTCTTGTCCGCGCCGACAAGCTTCATCCCTCAACCAAACTGACCTACGACCAGCTCGCCCTCGTCGAGACGCTCGCCATCGGTTGTCACGCCAGCGACCGCGGAGATTCAAAGAAGGGCGATCACGTCCTCATCATCGGCGCCGGCCCCATCGGCCTCGCCACCCTCGAGTTCGTCCGGCTCACCGGCGCCGAGATCACGGTGATGGACATGGTCCCCGATCGCCTCGAGTTCTGCCGCAGGGTCTACGGAGTGGCACACACCGTCGTCGCCAAAGGCGATGCTTCCGACCTCGAACAACTCAACACGATCACCGGCGGCGACCGCTACGCGGTCGTCATCGATGCCACCGGCAGCAACCGCTCGATGTCCGCCAGCCTTGGCTACGCCGCCCATACGGGCACGGTCGTCTACGTCGGCATCACCTCCGGCGAAGTGACCTTCCCGCACCCGGTCCTTCATCGCCCGGAACTGAACCTCAAGGGAAGCCGCAACGCTCTCCCGAAGGACTTCCCGCGCATCATCGACCTCATCGAACGCGGCGTCATCAATACGCAGCCCTGGATCACCCATCGCACCACCTTCGATCGCGTGATCGAGGAGTTCGAAACCTTCACCCGGCCGGAGACCGGCGTGATCAAGGCGGTGATCGAAGTGGCTTGAGGCGACAAAAAAAGAACAGAAGGACGCGAAGAACGCGAAGGAATCCAAAGTGCGTCCTCATTAACAACCTTCGCGTCCTTCGCGATCTTCTGTTCAAAACCCAATCGGACTAAGTCCACACGCGGAGTCTGAGCAATGCGGTCTTTGCTGGCCTTTCTGCTGCTGGTCTTCTGTGGCACGTCAGTCGACGCCGCCAACAACCGTCCCAACGTCATCTTCGTGCTGATCGACGATCTCGGCTGGACCGACTTCGGTTGCTTCGGGAGCGACCTCTACCAGACGCCCGAACTCGACCGCCTCGCGGCGGACAGCATGAAGTTCACCGCCGCCTACTCCGCCTGCACCGTCTGCTCGCCCACACGCGCCGCTTTTCTCACCGGCAGGTATCCCGCCCGGCTGCATGTCACCGACTGGATCCCCGGCCAGATGCCGGCCAATCCGAAGATGCTCGTGCCCGACTGGACGAAGCACCTCGCGCACGAGGAGGTCACGATCGCCGAGCGTCTCAGGGAGGCCGGTTACGCGACCGCCAGCATTGGAAAATGGCACCTCGGGGATGAGGCCTATTTTCCCGAGACGCACGGCTTCGACATCAACATCGGCGGCACGCACCGTCCGGAGCCTCCTTCCTTCAACTCACCGTATCGCAGCGAGAAGGTTCCCGAAGGCATTCCGACGATTCCGGACGGCCCCTCGGGGGAACACCTCACTGACCGGCTCGCGGAAGAGGCCGTGAAGTTCATCAGCGCTTCCCGGGACAGGCCGTTCTTCCTCTACCTGCCCCACTTCGCCGTCCACCTGCCAATCCAGGGACGGCCCGACCTCGTCGAGAAATACCAGGCCATCAAACGGGCAGGGCTTCGGCACAGGAATGCCGGCTACGCGGCGATGGTCGAAAGCGTCGACATGTCGATCGGCCGCATCCGGCAGGCACTCGCCGACCTCGGCATCGCCGACCGCACCATCCTGGTCGTCACCTCCGATAACGGCGGCCGCGTTCCGACGACCTCCAACGTTCCCCTCCGGGCCGGCAAGGGCTCCGCCTACGAGGGAGGCGTCCGCGTCCCTCTTATCGTTCACTGGCCCGGCGTGACGAAACCTGGGAGCGTCTCAGATGCCCCCGTCATGACGATCGACTTCTTTCCGACGATCGTCGAAATGACGGCAACGCGGCCCGATGCGAAGACCCGTCCCGATGGAGTCAGCCTCGTTCCGCTGCTGAAGCAGACGGGCCACCTCGAGCGCGATGCCCTGTTCTGGCATTATCCGCATCACCAGCACTATCAGCAGGAAGGGGCCATGCCCTACAGCGCGATGCGCGAAGGGAAGTGGCGGCTGATTGAATTCTTCGACGACGGGGCGTTCGAACTCTACGACCTCGACGCCGACGTCGGAGAGCGTCACAACCTCGCCGGCGCCTACCCCGACCTGGCGGCGCGAATGCGGGAGCGCCTCGCAGCCTGGAGAACCGAGGTCGGCGCACAATTGCCGACCCCGAATCCCGGCTACAATCCCGGGTTGCCGCAACACATTCCCAAACCGAAAGTGGCGAACTGACTCGCGGAGTCCGATTCGCCGCAGGTGGAACATGATTCTGGAAGGCATCGTCACCAGCCGGAACGACGACGGCTCGATCAACGTCGCGCCGATGGGGCCGGTCGTGGATGAAACACTCGCCTGGCTGAGGCTCAGGCCGTTTCAGAGCTCCACCACTTTTCACAACCTCCGCCGGCAGCGGGTCGGTGTCTTCCACGTCGTCGACGATGTGCTGCTGCTGGCGAAGGCCGCCATCGGGCGGCTGCGGGAGATCCCGGAAACCCGGCCGGCTGAGAAGATCGATGGCGCCGTTCTGACCGACGCCTGCCGCTGGTACGAATTCGAAGTCGACTCGATCGACGAGTCGCACGAACGGTCCGAGATTCTCGTCAACGTCGTTCACGTCGGACGAATTCGCGACTTCTTCGGTTTCAACCGCGCCAAGCACGCAGTGCTCGAGGCCGCGATTCTCGCGACCCGCATTCACCTCATCTCGCCGGCGGAACTCCGCACCGAACTGGAACGCCTTCGAAGTCCGGTCAGAAAGACCGCCGGACCCCGCGAAGCCGAAGCCTTCCAGCTCGTCGAAAACTACATCGACGAAGCCATCGGCGACCTCGTCTGACCCCCGCGGTTGCCAAAGTCACCCGACGGCGCTGGCCGCCCGTCACAAGCGGCGGCCCGACTTGACCGGTGAACCGCGCCTCACGGCGCCGGTGTCACCGGCGCCGTGACCGACGGCTCCTCGATGTGCGCCTTCTTCTGGCGATACTTCTCGAGACGCAGCACGGTCGGCGGCTTGTCCGCCTCCGGCATCAGCTTCAGCGCATGGTCGGCCGCTTCGATCGCATCCTCGAACCTCCCGTCCGCCGCATAGGCGGCCGCCAGCGTGTCGAGAAAATTCCCCACCGGCAGGTCGCTCATGGCGTCCGTCTGCTCGGCCAGCTGGACCGCGAGCTTCGGGTTCCGAACCCCTTCGTCGGGGCACGTCGCCAGCAGCCAGGCCGCGTCATTGAAGGCGCGGATGTTGTTGGGATCGAACTGCTGCGCACTGGCGTAATCCTTGAGAGCCGCCTCGAACTCCCGCTTCGCGTAACGGGCCGTCCCGCGATTCAGGTACGCCCCCGAGAATTGGGGGAAGATCTCGATCGCCTTGCTGAAATCCGCAATCGCCTCGTCCAGTTTGTTCTCGCGGAGATGGATCAGTCCGCGGCAGTTAAAGCCTTCCACCGATTGAGGGGCGACCTCCAGGAGCAGGGCCACGTCCGTTTTCGCCGACGGCAGGTTGTTTTCCTCGATCGAAAGCGTGGCCCGGTGCACGAGCGCAAACGGGTCTTTCGGCGCAAGTTCGAGCGCGCGGTCGAAATCGACACGGGCGCCAGCGACGTCTCCCAAGCCAGTTTTCGCAATTCCCCGGTTGACGAGCGGCGAAGACGACTTAGGGTCAAGCTTGGCCGCTTCGGTGAAATCCGCGGCGGCCTCCGCGAATTGTCCGCCCTGCAGGCGCACGGTCCCGCGGTAGTGGAAAGCCGCCGACGAAGGCTGTACCTTGATGAGCTGGGTGAAGTGTTCTTCGCCCCGCTCAAGAGGGAGGGAATTATCCCGCTTGAGCCAGCCGCCGAATCGGGGGATGAGGAGCCAGTTGCCCTCCTCCTTCGTATAGACCAGGACGGTCCCGGCAGGCACTGACGCCAGGGTTTTCTCGGACGCCATGATCGGCGCGGCCTTGTCGATGACGACGACCGTTTTAGAGGGCGAGTAGGCCTCTTTTTGGTCGTCAGCCCTGAGGAGAAGGGGAGTGGCAGCGGTCAGGACAATCAGTCTCAGCACACCGGGTAAAAGGGTTGTGCCAAATGAACGTTTTCCATGCTGTTGAGGGCTGGAATCTCCAAAACCGCTTGTTGCGTCCCCGCATTCTTTGTGTAGATTACCTAGACTGACTTGTCGTTTTAGTGCTCGCATATTTGCTCTTTTGACGCTGGGCCTTGGGCCGGAACGACGGGATTGCGGCGCGTGACCGCAGTGTTGGCAACGGAATCGAGTGGAGGAATCGTCGAATGAAGAAACTTCTGATGTTGCCGGCTGTGGCTTTCGCCCTGTCGGCCGCTCAGGCACTGGCTGGCCAGTGTGGCGCATGTGCGACACAGGCCGCCTGCGCCCCCTGTGGAACGCCTTGTGCCGCGCCGGCTCCCGCCGTGAGCTGCGGACCGCAGTATATCACTCAGGAACGCACCGTCATGTGCCCTGAGATGCGGACGGAGACCCGCAAGATCTCCGTCACCGAGATGAAGGAAGAAGAGCGGACCCGCACCTGGACCGTCAACAACCCTGTCTGGGAAGACAAGACCGAAGAATACACGGTCATGGTTCCCACCACGGAGCAGCGCACCGGCACCCGCACGGTCGCCAAGCCCGTGACCAAGGAAATGACCCAGGAATACACCGTCATGGTTCCCCAGACGGAAACCAAGACGGCGACCCGCACCGTGAACAAGTACGTCACGGAACAGGTCGAAAAGCAGTACACCGTCATGGTCCCGCAGACGGAAACCCGCTCCGCCACCCGCACCGTGAACAAGTACGTCACGGAGCAGGTCGAGAAGCAGTACACCGTCATGGTGCCGCACACGGAAACCCGCTCCGCCACCCGCACCGTGAACAAGTACGTCACGGAGCAGGTCGAGAAGCAGTACACCGTCATGGTGCCCAGCACCGAGCAGCGGACCGCCACCCGCATGGTCCCCCGCCAGGTCACGGAAACCCGTGAGCAGCAGTACACCGTCCAGGTGCCCTACACCGAAACCCGCAAGGCCACCCGCCAGGTTGCCAAGCCGGTCACGGAAACGCTGACCCGCGAATACACCGTGATGGTTCCGTCGACCGAGACCCGCACCGCGACGCGGACGGTTTCGAAGGTCGTCCCGGTCCAGATGAGCCGCCAGGTCACTGTTGACCAGGGCTCTTGGGTCACGGTCGCCGATCCCTGCAACCCCTGCTGCTGCCGTCGGCAGTGGTGCCCGAAGCCGGTGACGATCGACTGCCCGTACACCTGCTACAAGACCGAATGTGAACAGGTTCCGTACGAGTACCAGGTGACCGTCTGTCATCCGGAAAAGCGGACCCAGGAATACACCGTCTGCAAGATGGTCTGCGAGCCGCAGGAGTACGAGTACCAGGTCACGCTCTGCCGTCCTGAAACCCGCACCCGTTCGTACAACGTCTGCAAGACGGTGTGCGAGCCGCAGGAATACACCTACAACGTGACCGTCTGTCACCCGGAAACCCGCACCTGCCAGGTGCCGGTCGTCCGCTGCGTGCCGGAAGAGCAGTCCTACGAGTACCAGGTCACCGTCTGCAAGCCGGAAACCCGCACCTGCCAGGTGCCGGTCGTCCGCTGCGTGCCGGAAGAACAGACCTACGAGTACCAGGTCACGACCTGCCGCGCCGAAACCCGCACCTGCCAGGTGCCGGTCGTTCGCTGCGTGCCGGAAGAGCAGAGCTACGAGTACCAGGTGACCACCTGCCATCCGGAAACCCGCACCCGCACCTACACCGTGTGCGAAACGGTTTCGGAACAGCAGGAATACACCTACGACGTGACCGTCTGTAAGCCGGAAACCCGCACTCGCACCTTCAAGGTCTGCAAGTTCGTGCCGGAAGAAAAGTCGGAGACCTACAAGGTCTGCGTCCCGGTCTGCGTCGAGAAGGAAATCCAGGTTCAGGTCTGCCACATGGTTCCGAAGACCATCACGGTCCAGGTCCCCTGCGGCAACACCTACGCCTACGCCTCCGGTTACGGCGCTGACTGCGGTCGCCGCAATCGCCGCTGCTGCCGCTAAGGCCAGTCTGCGGACTGACTGAGTTCAGAGCCCGGCTTCCCGAAAGGGAAGCCGGGCTTTTTTCGTTCCCGGGCGACTCGCTCCACGCCCCTCAAAGGAGGCCGACTCGTGCATCCCTGCAGCGGCCCCCTCCTTGCCTGCCGACCGCTGCACGAAACAATTCCTCCGCACAACACACGGGAAGGAATTGCCATGAGCCTCACCATCAGGGAACTGCACAGCGAAGGATCGCCCCCACCCGCCGGCCCCGGCCCCTCCAGGCCCGCCGTCGTCCGCGACGGCGATCTCCTCGACGCCTATTCCCAGGCCGTCGTCAACGTCGTCGCCACAGTCTCTCCCGCTGTCATCAGCCTCGCCGGCCCTCACGGTGAAGGGGGTGGCGGATCGGGCTTCATCGTTGCTTCCGACGGTCTCGCCCTGACGAACAGCCATGTCGTCGACGGGCGCGGGAAACTCCAGGCCATGACGACCGACGGCGATCGACTCGCCGCGGAACTGATCGGCGACGACCCCGCCACCGACCTCGCCGTCGTCAGGCTCAAGGCACGCGACCTCCCCGTCGTCCCCATCGGAGATTCCAGCACGCTGCTCGTCGGGCAGCTGGTTATCGCCATTGGCAGCCCGCTTGGCCTGCAGTCCACCGTCTCCGCCGGCATCGTCAGCGCTCTCGGCCGCAGTCTCCGTGCGAAGGATGGACGGCTGATCGAAAAAGTCGTCCAGCACACCGCTCCGATCAACCCGGGGAACTCCGGAGGTCCCCTCGTCGATTCGCGCGGCCGGGTCGTCGGCGTCAATACCGCGATGATCGCCATGGCTCAGGGCCTCGGCCTCGCCGTGCCCGCGTCGACCGCCGGTTGGGTCCTCTCCGAGGTCCTCGCGCATGGCCGCGTTCGCCGTCGCCTGCTGGGCATCTCCGCGGCCGTCGTCCCGCTCCCCCGTCGACTCATCAGCGAACTCGACCTGCTGACGACGACCGGTGTCCAGGTGACGGAAGTCCTCCCTGGCGGCAGCGCCGCGGCCGCCGGTGTCCATCCCGGCGACGTGATCGTGCTCCTCGCCGATCGCATCGTCGAAACGACCGACGATCTCCATCGTCTGCTGTCGCTCGCACCGTCCGGCGGCGAACTCGCGATGACCGTGATTCGCGACGACGAACTCGTGGAACTGATGATCTCTCCGCTCCACGGCTGATCGGCGACGCGAGTCGGGCCGAAAAATGCCGGCGGCGTGCTACCATCCGCGCCGCTGGCTCGCCCGATCCATTTTCGCCGCGCTGAGTTTCCCCTGATGGCCGCACCCCGGACGCCTCCCCTCCCGCCGCTTCCCGGCGCCCCGGCTCCCACGCCGCGGCTGATGTCGCTCGACGCCCTGCGCGGCTTCGACATGTGCTGGATCCTGGGGCTCGACGCCATCCTCAGCCGCGGTTCCGCACATCTGGCGACCGCCTCCTGGGTCCCGGAATCGGTCAAGGAAAACCTCCTCAAACCGGTCATCGAACAACTCGATCACGTCGAATGGGAAGGTCTCGTCTTCTACGACGTCATCTTCCCGCTGTTCCTGTTTCTCTCCGGCGTGTCGATGGCGATTTCGGTCTCCCGTCGGCAGAAGCAGTTCGGAACCTGGTCCGCCGCGCGTCACCTGGTCGTGCGGGCCATCCTCATCTGCCTCATCGGAATCATCTACTCCGGCGGCCTTCGTGGAGTCACCTGGGGCAAGACCGACCTCGAATCCGGCATCAACTCGATTCGATTCCTCGGAGTCCTCCAGCGGATCGGCATCGCCTCCGCCGCGGCCGGTCTGCTCTCCCTCTGGCTTGGAACTCGCGGCCTCGTCGCTGCGCTCGTCACGATCCTCCTCGGCTACTGGGCGCTCCTCACTTACTACCCCGTCCCCGAATTCGGCCCCGGAAACTTCGAAGCGGGCAAGAACCTCGCCAACTACGTCGACACCCTGTTTCTGCCCGGCCGCAAATACCCCGAGAAGTCGACCTTCGATCCCGAAGGCATTCTCAGCACGCTGCCCGCCATCGGAACGGCGCTTCTCGGATTGCTCACCGGCAAATGGCTCTTCGGGACCGCGACGCCCGGCAAGAAGGTCGCCCTGCTGATCGGTGTCGGAGCGCTGCTCGCCGGAATCGCCTATGCCTGGCATGCCAACCCCGCCGGCTGGGAGAAGTTCCCGACCTTCCCCATCGTCAAGAAGATCTGGACCTCGAGCTTCGTTCTTGCGGCGGGCGGCCTGAGCATGATCGCGCTCGGACTGTTCTACGCCGTCATCGACGTCGCCGGTTTCCGCAAATGGGCCGTCCCCTTTGTCTGGGTCGGCGCCAATCCGATCGCCCTCTACATCGCCAGCGGCATGGGAGCGTTCCGCAGCGTGGCCGCGAGGCTCGTCGGAACCTGTCCCAGCCCATGGACGTGGGTCGCGCCGCTCGTCGCTTTCCTGCTCATGCTCGCGACGGCACGCTTCCTCTACCGCCGCGGCATCCACATCCGGATCTGAAACACCCCTGAGGCCCTACTCGCTCGATTTCTCAATCAGCAGGTCGATCACCGCTTCCGGAACGAACTGCGACAGATGCTGCCGCCCGGCCGATTTGGCCATCCGCGCAATCTGCCGGATGAGCGTGCTGGAAATGTGCGAATAGCGCTCCGCCGCCATCAGGAACACGGTTTCGATATCCGGCGCCAGCACATGGTTCGCCAGCGCCATCGTGAACTCCGCATCCATATCCGACACCGTCCGCAGCCCGCGGAGCATCACCGTCGCTCCGATGCTCTTCGCGAAATCGACCGTCAGACCGTGGAAGCTTGCGACCTTCACGTTCGGCAGGTCGGCGAAAACCTCCCGGAGGACCTCCAGCCGCTCCTCATGTGTGAACAGCGGCGACTTCTCGGGATTGATGCCGATCGCAACCGTCAGCTCGGAAAACAGCGACGCCCCGCGCCGCACAATGTCTTCATGCCCCAGGGTGACGGGGTCGAAGCTGCCAGGGTAGATCGCGATGCGTGCGGAGGTCGGCATGGGGAGTCGGATTGAGCGTCAATGAAACAGGTCACGGGTCAAACTCGCATCTTCCTGGGGCCGTGTCATCCGTGGTTCGAAAAAAGTCACGGCCAGACCGCAAATCCAGACGCTCCTGCGTTCCGTTCTTGTCGTGGTGCCTCGTCCCGCCTCTCAACGGTTCTTCCCCGGTGTCCACAGCACATCCCCCCGCCCATCGTCGTTGCAGATCCGTCCCACGACGAACAGCAGGTCCGAAAGCCGGTTCAGGTAGCAGACCACCTGCTCGTTGATCGCTTCTGTCTTTGGAATCCTCACCACCTCGATTTCCGCCCGCCGGCACACCGTCCGAGCCAGGTGCAGAAAGGCGGCCGCCGGAGTCCCCCCAGGCAGGATGAAACTGTTGAGCGGCTGCAGGCGCTCATTGAAGCCGTCGATCGCCCGCTCCAGCCGCGTCACCTGCGATTCGACCACCCGCAGGCTCGTCTCCGGGTTCTCTCCCTCATACGGGGGAACGCACAGGTCCGCCCCCACGTCGAACAGGTCGTTCTGGATCGACCGGATCAGCTCGCGCACGTCCTCCGGGAACTGCCCGTTCGCGACGGCCAGCCCGAGCACCGAATTGAGTTCATCGACCGTCCCATAGGCCACCACCCGCGGGTGCGTCTTCGACACGCGCGAGCCGTCCCCCAGCCCCGTTTCACCGGCGTCGCCTGTTTTCGTGTAAATGCGGTTGAGATAGACCAAGGGAATCTCCGGGGCGGTCGGCGACGTCACTCGACCTTTCCTGGCTGACGGGCCGTTGATGGGAAGCGTGCCACGGCTCTGTGAGCCGTGCAACCGTGGAAAACGCTGGCATTCGCACACGGCCGAGATGGCCGTGGCACGCAGCCGACAAAACGCACCAAATGCCTGCAGGTTCAGCCTCCCGGCCTGACCGCGAGGTCCGTTATAGTCCGATGCCTCAACGGTGAATTTTCAGACAAATCCGTGGGCGTTGACGTTCGCGCCCGCCATTCGTTTTGAGAAAGCGATCTGCCAATGGCCGCTGTCCCTGCCGGACCTGCGACTGAGACCATTGACCTCCCCTCGGACAAAACCTGGCTCGGACATCCGGTCGGCTTGTTCCTGCTCTTCCTCGTCGAGATGTGGGAACGCTTCAGCTACTACGGCATGCGGGCCCTGCTCGTCCTCTATCTCATCGCCAGAACCACTGGCGATGAGAACGGCTTCAATCCCGGCCGCGGCTGGTCGGAAAGCGAAGCCAGCTCCCTGTACGGCTGGTACACCGGCCTCGCCTACCTGTTCCCCATCTTCGGCGGAATGATCGCCGACAAGTTCATCGGCACCCACCGCTCGATGCTCGTCGGCGGCACGCTGATTTCCATCGGACACATCATCCTCGGCATCTCCGGGCTCGGAGACCTCGAGCACAGCGCCGCCGGCATGTCCCTGTTCATCACAGGCCTCGCCGCCATCGTTCTCGGAACGGGCCACTTCAAGCCCACGGTTTCCGTCATGGTCGGCCAGCTCTACAGGCAGGGCGACCCCCGCCGCGACGGCGCCTTCACCATCTTCTACATGGGCATCAACCTCGGCGCGTTCCTGTGTGCCTTCATCTGCGGCACGCTCGGGGAAAAAGTCGGCTGGCACTGGGGGTTCGGCTCCGCGGCCGTCGGCATGATCCTCGGGATGGTCATCTACATGATCGGCCGCCCGACCTTCCTCGGACGCATCGGCGAAGCCCCCAGGCAGGACGCTGTCCGCCTCTCCTGGATGTTCCTGTTCATCTCGCTCGCGCTCTCGGCCGCGTTTGGCTGGATCTATCACGCCGGTGCACTCAACGCGCTTCAGGAAGGCATCGCCACGCTGAAGGCGAAGCCCGCCCTGTGGAACACGATCGTGGGAGCCACTGTGCTTGCCATCGTCGGCTGGGCCGTGATGTTCATCCGCAAGAATGCCCCGGAAGATCGCGGCCCCGTCGCGACCATCCTCATCTTCATGCTCTTCAACGCCATGTTCTGGCTGGCCTTCGAGCAGGCTGGCTCAAGCATCAACGTCTTTACCAACGACGAAGTGAATCGGGAGGTTCCCTTCTTCCCCGTCGCGTCAGTTCCCGGCGATCCGGCCAGTCCCAAGGTCCCCTTTGTCGTTCCCACCACGTGGTTCCAGTCGGTCAACGCGGCCTTCATTATCCTGCTCGCGCCGATCATGTCGGCCATCTGGGTCTGGCTCGGCCGCAGGAAAATGAATCCTTCCCAGCCGATGAAGATCTTCTGGGGACTTTCGCTGCTCGGCTTCGGATACCTCTTCACCGTCTGGGCCGGCGTCCTCGCCCTGGGCGACGCCAAGGCCCCCATGTGGCTGATCGTCGCCACCTATTTCTGGCACACCGTCGGCGAACTGTGCGTCTCGCCAACCGGCCTGTCGTATGTCACGAAAGCCGCCCCGAAGCAGTATGTCTCGCTCTTGATGGGCCTCTATTTCGTCTCCAGCTTCATCGCCAACCTCGGCGGCGGTTTGGTCGCTGCACAGGTCGAAGCCGTCGAGAAGGGTGAGATGAAACTCCCCTGGAGCTTCGGCGGCCGGGCCGACTTCTTCTTCCTCTTCGTGGTCACCAGCTTCGGCGCCGCCGCCCTCGTCCTGGCGATGACCCCCTGGCTCAAGAAAATGATGCGCAGCACCGCCGACTAAAGCCCCGCACCCCGGCTGCTCCAAAGCAGCCGGGGTGCTTCGCGTGTGCCCACAATTCCAATCTCCCGCCTCCAGCAACCCCTACTGCAGGCATCCCCGACCCGGGATCGGCCACACCGTCTCCACGAGTCCCCCCCGGATCCCGAACAGCGCCCGGTGCAGGATCATCGTGAAGTCGCAGTATCCCGGGATGATCTCCACCTTGTCGCCAATCCGCAGATCCTGCGACTGAGGCCCCAGCTCCAGGATGCCATGCTCGGCGTTCAGGCTGGCGATCACCGCGTCATTCAGCGGCCGCCCCTCGACCGTCCCGATCAGTTTCGATGGGTGCGTGTCTGGATGCAGGGTCTTCCGGCCCGCAT
Source organism: Caulifigura coniformis (assembly GCF_007745175.1). GTDB lineage: Bacteria > Planctomycetota > Planctomycetia > Planctomycetales > Planctomycetaceae > Caulifigura > Caulifigura coniformis. The sequence goes on from NZ_CP036271.1 coordinate 6,335,607, forward strand.
CGAGAATGCCGCGCTCCAGCTTGCCCCGGCTGACGACTGTCGCAATCAGCCGCAGGGCAGGGGTGTAGCCAACCAGTCCGCACCGCTCGGAATAGAACGGGTCGGCGAAGATCACCGCCCCCGACTGCAGTTCCGTCGGCGCCGCGCACTCGGACGTGATCTCGATCGACCCCGTCCCCCCCGCGCTCACCAGCGAGCATTCAATCCCGTCCTGCAGCATCGTGTCGCGCGTCTCTTCGAGGATCGCGATGGCATTCCGGATCTTGTGAGCCTTCTCTTCCGGATCGGACAGCGCGAGAAGGTGTCCCTCGTAGCCCATGATCCCCACCAGCCGGATTCCCGGAAGCTTCGCAACTCCCTGGGCCAGCTCCCGGGTATCGGTCCCCGGCCGGATGCCGACCCGGTTCATCCCGATGTTCACTTCCAGAATCACGCGGCAGGTCGTCCCCCGCTTGCGACACATCGCCGCCAGAGCCTCGGCCTGCACGAAATGGTCGACAACGATCACCGGATCGGCCCAGTGCGTCAGCGACGCCACCCGTTCCAGCTTCTGGGAACCGACAATCGCATTGGCGATCAGGATGTCGCGAATCCCCGCCTGCGCAAAAACCTCCGCCTCCGACACCTTCGCGCAGGTCACTCCGATCGCCCCCGCCCGCAGCAGCCGGTGGGCAATCACCGGTGACTTGTGGCATTTGGCATGGGGCCGCCACTGCTTGTTCTTCGACGCCAGAAAAGCGGCCGCCTTGTCGACGTTCTGCTCGAATGCATCGAGGTCGACGGTGAGGGACGGAGTATCGAGCTCGGCCTTGGGACGGCCAATCAGGTTGGCGAACACGGAGATTCCGGTGGGAGTGCAGGCGAATCCAGTCGAGGCCCGCTCAATTTAGCCAGCCCGCTCGCGGATCGCTTCCCTGGGCCGGGTTTCACGGCAGCAGCCGGCCAATTTCTTCCGGCGTCGGCAGCCGGCACGTCTCTTTCTTCCCGAAGAATCGATACCGGTTCTTTGCGACCAGCCGGTATCCCACGTTCCGGATCGGACGCGGAATCAGCCACAGCAGCGTCCCCAGAAACGGCCAGACTCCCGGCAGCTTCCACAGGATCCGGACCACCGCCGACGTGTGTCGATACAGGCCGTCCGGCGTCTGCAGCACAACGCTGTCGAGGTCCTCGCGATCCTTCGCGGAAAGATGCTCCGCCGCAGTCTCCCCCTGCAGAGGCGCATAGCGGAACACGTCCCGCGTGTCGCGCTTCATCACGAAATCGACCGAGCTGTTGCACAGTCCGCACAGCCCGTCGAAGAACAGGATCGGATGATCGACCCTCTTCGTCGCTTCGTTCATTCGATCTGCAGTCGCCGTCGACATCGATTCACTCCTCTCCTTCAGAACCGATGCTAGTCCGCGACAGACAACACGGATATCCGCATTTTCGGACGACGAAACCGAATCCCCGCCGCACAAACAGAAAACGCCGCCCGTGAATCACGAGCGGCGAAATGAAACGAACGACAGACGCATTTACATTGGCCTGATCGGCACGGGCTGTGCCGCGGCCGACTGAGGAGTCTCGACCAGCCGTGGAGGCCCAAAACTCGGAACAGCAAACCCCGGGGCAACTGTCGAGGGCGGGACGATCACCAGCACCCCCTCCTGCAGGTTCAGCAGCCAGGTCGGATCGATCGGCTTGCCATCGGCCGACATCACGACCAGCGTTTCCGCCGTCAACACCGAAGGCACAGCCGCCGTTGTGACCTCGATGTTCGGGACCTTCGTAACCGACACATGTGTCGTCGGGAACTTCACCGTCTCGCGGGTCTCGATCGTTCTCTGAACCAGCTGCGGCTCTCCATCCCTCCCGGAGATCGTGTAGAACTCGGGCTGAATTTTCTCATCCTCGGTGCGGAGGGCGATCGTCTTTTCGTCCCAGACGCTCGCGAACGCGAACGTCGGCTGCTTCGAGTTCGGCAACTGCGGCCGGATTTCATTCGCGAGGTCGGCGGCCGGTTTCGACACAGCCCCTGCCTGCCGCTTTGTCGCTGCTAATGCCGCATCTGGCGTTTGGGAAGACGGATCGGTGGCGGGTGGTACCGGCCCGCAACACGGGATTCCAATGACGACAGTCGTCGGCTTGAACACGCTCGCAAATCTGTCGTGGAGGGGCTTGCCGGTCTTCGAAATGAGGACCAGCGTCCATTCGTGAAGACGGCCTTCAATGGCCACCGCGGAAAGAGGATTGCCGGACAGGTTATAGATCGAGAGTTCTGGTCCGTAACTTTTACGGAAACCATTGGTCGAGGGTGAATACCTTTCGAGGAACTGTTCATCTCTCAGTGTCGCGACGTGAGACACCTCAGTCCTCGGGACCATGACTTCGACATCGACGGTGACGACGGCCGTCTCGTCAGAAGTCTTTCCGTCTTTCGTCACCTTGACTGTCTTGTTCTTTGGTTCCTGCCGCGTCTCCTTGACCATCACGATCCGCTGCTTCTCTTCAACGACGTGCACGGGGCGGCGAGAGATCACCTCGAGCTCGCCAGAGTCATTGATCCGGGCGTACGCCTGGGTCGGCGCCGCATAGGTGGTTTCGGGTTCCGCGGCCTCCGTGGATGCGATGAACAGACACCCCGCAAATGACGCGATCGACAGAAATCGCAGCATGTTTAGCCTCGCATGAAGAAGGGTTGAATCCGTCCCAGTCAGCCCGTTGCCGTCCCTTGTGTCGCCAATGTCGCGAACGGCGCGACTCATCCGCAAGACCAACTATCGCCCGTACGTCCCCATCAGCTTCGTCTCCGCCAGCGTGTGCCTCTTCAGCGCACCCAACAGCTGGCTGTTTGAGGTTCCTGCCTTGATCGGCAGAATCTCATCGACGGCATACAGCCGGAAGAAGCAGCGATGCGGCCGTCCCGGCGGCGGAGCGGGTCCGCCGTACTCCATCTTGCCGCAATCGTTCGTCCCTGGCTCGCGCCGTCGAAGATCGTGACATGCTTCGTCACGTCTTCGGCCAGGACATGCAGGCAACCCAGCCGAGTGGCGGGCGCGACCCCCCTGATAACCACCCCGTCCAAACTGTCACCCCCAATTTCCACACTGGCAACTTCGACAGCCTGACATACCCTCAGAGGAAGTCGCGATCTCTGCACGAACTCCCGGAGCCACCTCATGCCCACCAAAGTCGACGTCATCTTCTACAGCACCTACGGCCACGTGTTTCGCCTGGCCGAAGCCATCGCCGAAGGCGCGAGGTCCGTCCCCGGTGTCGAATCGCGAGTCCTTCGCGTCGCGGAAACCCTCCCCGATGAAGTGATAGCGAAGATGGGCGCCACCGAAGCGCAGAAAGCCTTCGCCCACATCCCGATCGCCGACCCCCGTCAGCTGGCTGAAGCCGACGGCATTATCCTCGGCTGCCCCACCCGCTACGGCGCCGCTCCCGCCCAGATGCGCGCCTTCCTCGACAACACCGGCGGCCTCTGGACTTCCGGGGCTCTCATCGGAAAAGTCGGCTCCGCGTTCACATCGACCGCCAGCCAGCACGGCGGGCAGGAAACCACGCTGCTCTCGATGTCCACGTTCTTCTTCCACATGGGGATGGTCATCGCCGGCGTCCCCTACAGCGTGAAGGAACTCGTGGAAATGAACGAGATGACCGGTGGCACCCCTTACGGGGCATCGACCGTCGCCGGCCCGAAGGGGGAGCGGCAGCCGAGTGAAAACGAACTGGCGATCGCCCGCGCTCAGGGAGTCCATGTCGCCCGAATCGCCGTGAAGCTCGCTGCGAAGTAGCGAAGACGCACCGTCATTCGTCACGATGCCCGAACGATCCGCAGCGACCGCGGATCGTTCAGCATTTCCTGACGACGGTGATTCACTTGAGCGACTTCACGCGTAGATCTTTTCTGCAGTCTTCCGCCCTCGCCGCTGCGGCCGCGATGGTCCCCCAGGCCCTCGCCGGCCAGAAGCCCGGGGCCACCCGACTGCTGGCCTACGTCGGCACCTTCACGTCTCCCCTGAAGGATGTCCTGCCGACTCAGGTCGACCTTCCCCCCGGCAACGGCCGCGGCATCCACATCTTCGAAGTCGACCAGGCGACCGGAGCCCTCAAACCCGCAGGGATCTACGAATCCGGAAGCAGCCCGAACTGCCTCGCCGTCAACGCCGACAACACCCGCCTCTTCTCGACCAACGAGACCGACCACGTCGGCCCGTCGAAGGAAGGAACCGTCAGTGCGTTTGCCATCGATCCGGCAACCGGAGCCCTCACCCTCCTGAACACGATTCGCTCAGGAGGCGCCGGCCCCACCTACATCAGCCTGCATCCTTCCGGCCGATTCCTGTTCGTCGCCAACTACTTCGGCGGCTCCATCGCGGTCCTCCCTGTCCAGGCGGACGGCCGCCTCGGCGAGCCGACCGATGTCAAAGTCGACGAAGGCCCGATCGGCCCCACGCGCGCGAAGCACGCACCTCCCGGCAGCTTCGCATTCAGCGGGCATGACCGCACGCACGCCCACATGGTCCTGCCCGATCCCGCCGGCCGGTTCGTGATCCACGTCGATCTCGGCCTCGACCGCATCTACGTCTGGAAGTTTGATGAGCAGAAAGGAACGCTCGCTCCCGCCGCGACTCCCTTCGTCTCGCTTCCTCCCGGCGATGGCCCCCGCCACTTCCACTTCCACCCGAACGGCAAGTGGTTCTATTCGATCCAGGAGGAAGGCTCGACGCTTGCCCTCTTCGATTACGACGCCGCGACCGGCGCCCTCACAGCCCGGCAGACCATCTCATCGCTCCCGCCCGGATACGCCGGCAGCAACTTCTGCTCGGAAATCCTCGTCTCGCACGATGGAAAGTTCGTCTACGCCGGCAACCGTCTGCACGACAGCATCGGCATCTTCGCGATCGGTCCGAATGGCGAACTCAGCTTCGTCGCCGACGAATGGACCCGCGGAAACTATCCACGGAGTTTCGCGTTCGACCCGACCGGACAGTTCCTCTACTGCTGCAACCAGCGGGCCGACAACGTCACCGTCTTCAAGGTCGACCGCACCTCCGGACGACTGGAATTCACGGGGCAGTTCCTCCCCGTGGGCAACCCGTCGCACGTCGCTTTCGTCTCCCTGAAAACGATCAGGTAGCCGGGCGAGGGCGAAGCTCCCGCTGAGCCGCATCCGGATTGTGGGCCGACCACACAGCGTCGCCCACAATCCGGCAACCTCAAGTGAGCGGCAAGGCGCTAGCCGCCGGTCGGATGAACTATTGGTTCTCGTTGTGGCCCGGTCTCCCGACCGTGCCACCTGAGCCGACCGTCAGGTCTCCGAGCGAAACACACCGCTCTGCCACCCCGGCCGACCGCCAGGTCTCCCCATCAGCACCTGGAGAGGCCCTCAATGCGTCGCTCCCCCCGCGATCGACGCATCCTCAGCCAGGCTCAGCGCCGTTTCGATCGCCACCTCGATGCCCCGCACCATCTGCGGCAGCAGCATGAACGGGGCGCTGCGGCCCTGACGCAGCGACTGCTCCGGAAGAAAGGGGACGTGGATGAATCCGCCCCGCGTCGCAGGGCGTCGTTTGAGCGACTGCATCAGCCCGTAGAACACGTGGTTGCAGACGTACGTGCCGGCCGAATGCGAAACGCTTGCCTCGATGCCCGCCATCGCCATCGCCCGGGCCATCCCTTTCACCGGCAGCGTCGACCAGTAAGCCGCCGGCCCCGACTTGAGAATCGGCTGATCGATCGGACGGACCCCCGCGTTATCCGGCAGCGGCGCGTCATCCAGGTTGATCGCCACGCGCTCGAGCGTCAGCCCGGCCCGGCCCCCCGCCTGCCCCAGACAGATCACCAGCTCCGGGGCATGCTTCCTGATCGCCGTTCGCAGCGCCCGGGTCGATTTTCCGAACACACACGGTAGAACCTCGCTCACGATCGTCCTCCCCAGCACGCTCCTCCCCGCGAGTTCCAGCGCGATCTGTCGCGACGGATTCTCCGTCTCCCCGCCAAAGGGCTCGAACCCGGTGACAAGCACCGTGCGGACAGCAGGTGTTCCGGCTGCTTCGGACGACGTGGTCATTTCGCCTCCATCGTCACCGGGGGAACCGCCACGATCAGCTTCTTCGCTTTCCGCTGAATGCCAACGAGCCCGCCCCCAACAGGATCCGCGGCGATTCCCTGGCCGGTGAATGGAATCGTCTGGGTGTCGACCAGCTGCAGCACCGAACCCGTCTCCGGCAGCCGCACGCGGAAGAGAAGTGGATCGTCATGCCCCGTCACGACGAGAACGTCCCCCTGCCAGACGCCCCCCGACAGACTGTTCTTTCCGAGTCGGCCGATCACTTCCTTCGGCCAGGTGAACCTCCTCAGTTCCCTCCAGTCGTCATCCAGTTCCACCAGGAACGAACCCGCGTTGTCGGCGCCGTACTTCGCGAAGTGGCACCACCAGCGCCCCTCCTTCTTCAGACACCACGTCAGGCTCCCCCCGAAGTTGCCGAAATCATGGAACGTCGTGAGCTGCATCGACGCCGTGTCGAGAACCTTGATCTCGCTCTTCTCGGGTGTCTTCGGAAAGTTGGAGTGCGCGCAGTACAGCCGGCCCTCGAACTGGAACCCGCTGTTGAGGTGCTCGGCAGGCCCCGTGCTGATGGCGATCCGTTTCCCCGTCTCCCGGTCGTACTTCGCGACGACCCGGTTCGTGATCGCATAGAGAAAACGCTCGTCCGCGGCCGCCGCCTGGTGGGCCTCGGGAGCGTCAATCTCGCGGACAGCGGTCCACGACGCCGGATCGGCCGCCGCGAACAACAGGCACAGCTGCAGGAGGATCGTCATTCCCGGAGAGTAGCGGCGATTCGACTTCAACTGCAGCCGAAACGCTACGGCACTGGCCCCCTCGACTCGCCGTTCACTCAAACCCGCCTCCTCCCGTAAGATGGGACCGTCGCTTCGCATCTCACCCCCTCTGCACCATGCCCGCCCCCGGCCCGTTCCTTCGTCTGCACCCCAATGACGACGTCGTCGTCGCCCGCCGACCCGCGGCCAAGGGGGAATCCTGGTTTGAAGGCGATTTCGGCGTCATCGCCGGGCAGGCCATCGACCTCGGCCACAAGATGGCCGTCCGCACAAAGTCCCGCGGCGACGCCATCCGGAAGTACGGCCAGCTCATCGGCTTCGCCACCGAGGACATCGCGCCGGGAGAGCACGTCCACGTCCACAACCTCGCGATGGGCGATCGCCGCTTCGAGTACGAGTTCGGGACCGAGGTGATGCCCCTCCATCGGCCGGTCGCGCCCCGCACCTTCCAGGGCTACCGACGCCCCGATGGACGTGCCGCGACCCGCAACTACATCGGCATCGTCAGCACGGTCAATTGCTCGGCCGCATCCTCGCGGTTCATCGCCGAAGCATTCGACCGCGAACTGCTGTCCAGCTTTCCGAATGTCGACGGCGTGATCGCACTGACCCACAAAGGGGGCTGCGCCATGCCGTTCGACTGCGACAACCATCGCATGTTGAACCGCACGCTGGCCGGATTCGCCCGCCACCCCAACATCGCGGCCTACGTAATCGTCGGTCTCGGCTGTGAAACGGCCCAAGCCAGCTTCCTCACGGAATCGCAGAACCTCATCGAACTGACCGACTGGTCGAAGAGCGGGAGTTCCGCCGTCCGGATGCTCACGGAGAACGGCGCCGCTCAGGCCCCGTTGATGATGAACATTCAGGATGTCGGCGGCGTCCGAAAAACGGTCGAACGCGGCATCGCGGCGATCCGTGAAATGCTCCCCGAGGTCAACAAGGTCCAGCGTCAGCCCATTCCCATCGCCGAACTGGTCCTCGGCATGAACTGCGGCGGCAGCGACGGCGCCAGCGGCATCACCGCCAACCCGGCCCTCGGCGTCGCCAGCGACCGGCTCGTCGCCTATGGCGGCACCTCTGCCCTCGCGGAAACAACCGAAGTCTACGGCGGCGAACACCTCCTCACCCGCCGGGCCGTCAGCCGGGCCGTCGGCGAAAAACTGTTGGGCCAGATCCGCTGGTGGGAAGACTACTGCCGCAAGTTCGGGACGACGATCGACGGCAACCCGTCCGTCGGAAACAAGCGCGGCGGACTGACGACGATCTTCGAAAAGTCGCTCGGCGCCATCGCCAAGGGAGGAACCGCCCCGCTGTCGGCCGTTTACGACTACGCCGAGCCGATGAACGACAAGGGCTTCGTCTTCATGGATACCCCCGGATTCGATCCCGCCTCCGTCACGGGCCTGATCGCCGGCGGATCGAACATCGTCGTGTTCACCACCGGTCGCGGAAGCTGCTTCGGCTGCAAGCCGGTCCCCACCATCAAGGTCGCCACGAATACGCCACTGTACGAGCGGATGCCTGAAGATATGGACATCAACGCCGGCCGCATCCTGGAAGGCGCCTCGCTCGACGAAGTCGGGACCGAAATCTTCGAGAAGATCATCTCGGTCGCCAGCGGCGAAAAAACCCTCAGCGAGAAGCAGGGCATCGGCGACGACGAATTCTGCCCCTTCCTCCCCGGCCCGATGCTGTGAAGGAAGAACTCACCACAGAGACACAGAGATCGCAGAGAAGAGGGAGGCCGCGGCCAGCGCAGGCGAATCGCCGCATTGAATCCCGACTCTTCTGAAAAAGAGAGTAACGACTCGAACCCGCTCTCCCACATCGCATCCGGCGATCTCCCTCTTCTCCCATCCTCCGTGTCTCTGTGGTGAACCCTCTTTCTCCCCCCTCTCCGGACGATCGTTTCCAGCGACTTCGCCGGCTATTCTGACGGCTCACCTTTCCAAGGACGCCCTCATGCTGGCTCGACTCGCGCTCGTTGGTTGTTGTCTCTTCGCATTCCAGGCGATCTCCCTCGCCGAAGAACCGGCCGAAGGAAAATGGGTCTCCCTCTTCAACGGCAAAGACCTCGAAGGCTGGACCCCCAAGATCAAGGGCTACGACTACGGCGACAACTTCGCCAACACCTTCCGCGTCGAGGACGGACTCATCAAGGTCCGCTACGACGGCTACGACAAGTTCGAGAAGAAATACGGGCACCTCTTCTACAAGCAGCCGTTCTCCCACTACCGCCTGAAAGTCGAATACCGCTTCGTCGGAAGCCAGGCGAACGGCGGCGAGGGCTGGGCCCTCCGCAACAGCGGCGCGATGCTGCACGGTGAAGATCCCAAAGGCATGGCCAAAGACCAGGACTTCCCCGCCTCGATCGAGGCCCAGTTCCTCGGTGGCGACGGCATGAAGAAACGCACCACCTGCAACCTCTGCACCCCCGGAACCAACGTTGTCCTCAACGGCAAGCTCTTCCTCCCCCACTGCACCAGCTCCAGCTCCGAGACGTTCCATGGCGAGCAGTGGGTGACGGCCGAGTTTGAAGTGCTCGGAAACAAATCGATCAAGCACTTCGTCAACGGGCAGGAAGTCCTCGCCTACGAACAGCCGCAGTACGACGAACGTGACAAGCACGGCAAGGAACTGGCCGAAAAGCACGGCCTGATGATCGAAGGCGGCACGATCTCACTCCAGTCCGAGAGTCACCCGATCGACTTCCGCAAAGTCGAAATCATGCTGCTGCCCAATAACTGACCTGCAAACGCACTCGGCGAGCGGGGGGCGTCAGCCCCCTGTGCATGCTCATTGTGTCAGAGTCACACTCCCCCTGACCGCAGGTCTCCCAGGCGTTGCCGAGCGTCCATCGAGAACGGAGCCAATCGTGACGATGGATCGTCGAACGCTCACGGCCGGGCTGTTCGTACTGGCACTCATGGGATCCTCGGCCGCGGCCCAGGAGAACGCCCCTTATTTTCAGGGCGACCGCATTGTCGTCAACGCGACGATCAATGATCAGCCTGTGCGACTGGTGTACGACACGGGGGCTCCATTCACAGCCCTCTCCGGAGCGACCGCGAAGCGCCTGAACCTGACCGCGACCGCAACCACTACGAGCAGGATCGGCGGCGTTCCCACGACCGTCGAGCGCTCGGAACCGCTGCAGTTCCGGATCTTCGGCGGCGAAACCAGGACCAACCTCGTCATCCTGCCCGAACTGAAGACCGGTGAACTCGATGGCGTCCTCAGCTGGAAGAACCTGCTCGCGCCGGTGGTGATGATCGATGGCGTCGAACGTCGCGTCTCATCGCATAAAGCCCTCCCGGCAGAGGGCTGGCTCCGATTCCCTCTCGAAACCGACAACGGCCAGCTGTTCTTTGAACTCACCGATCACGGAAAGCCGCTCGGCCGCGTCTTCATCGATACCGGGTTGTCGCACGGCCTGCGCCTCTCGCCCAGGCTTTGGAAGGAATGGAAGCAGGAGCATCCGGATGCTCCGCTGACTCTCGAGCCGTTTCGCTACGCGTTCGGATCGATGATGGCCCACGAAATGACGTGGGTCGACAATTATCAGCTGGGCGACATGACGTTCTACGGCTGCGACCTCGGACCAGTCGCCGAGGCGAAGGACGAGGCGATCGACGGCGCCGGCAAACCGTATCTCGCGCAGCTGGGCATGCGGGCCCTGCGCAGCATGCGGATCATCATCAGCCCGGCCTCGAAAGAACTGCTCGTCCAGTCGGTCTCCCCCATCCCGACACATAACCGCCTCGGAGCGCTCTTCATGCCGCACGCCGCCGACTCGACAACCCTCGTGGCTCAGGTCGCTCCCGGCACTCCGGCCCATGAGGCCGGCCTTCAGGCCGGCGATGTGCTGATCACGACGGATGGGGTCGAGTATCAGGCAGAAGAAGGGCGGCCGCCGCAATCGCTGCTGCGGCAGTTCGCCCGTCCGGCGGGAACCGTCCTGGAAATCACGGTTGACCGGGCCGGCGAACACAAGCAGTTCCGTGTCACACTCCGCGACATTTTGCGGTAGACTCGACCCGCTCTGTCGCTGACGTCAGCAGTGGCAGCCCGGCCCGTCTTTCACTGCCAATCGTTCGTGATGACCGCAGTCGTCCGCCTCAAGAACATCGTCAAGGATTACGGCCGCTACCGCGCGCTCGATTCCGTCACATGCGACATCGGCCCGGGCGTGACGGGGCTTCTCGGCCCGAACGGAGCCGGAAAGTCGACGCTCATCAAAGTCCTGATGGGGCTTGTGCGGGTGACTTCGGGAACCGGTGAAGTCCTCGGAATCCCGCTCGGCTCCGATTTCCGTTCCACACGGGCCCGCATCGGCTACATGGCCGAAGACGACTGCTACATCCCCGGCCTCACCGGCGTCGAGATGGTGCAGTTCGCCGCCCGGCTGTCCGGACTTCCAAAGATCGAGGCGCTCCGGCGGTCGCACGAAATCCTCGATTTCTGCGGAGCCGAGCAGGAGCGCTATCGCGAGGTCGATGGCTATTCGACCGGGATGCGCCAGAAGCTCAAGTTCGCCCAGGCGATCGTTCACGATCCCGACCTCCTGATCCTCGATGAGCCGACGGCCGGACTCGATCCCGAAGAGCGCGAGCAGATGCTCAGCCGCATCCAGGTTCTCTCGCAGCGGGCCGGCAAGGCCGTGCTCGTCTCGACGCACATCCTGCCTGATGTCCGCGAAGTCTGTGACAACGCAGTCATCCTGGTGAGTGGAAAAGTGCGGCTGGTCCAGTCGCTGGATGTCCTCAAGAAACCGTCGGCGCCCGTGTATCACGTCCGCTTCACCGGTGAGCACTCCACATTTCTCGACCGCGCCCGCCAGGACGGAGTGCGCTGGGAAGTCGAAGAAAACGGGACCGTCGCGCTGGATGGACTCGATGCGGGAAACGTCCATCTCGTCTGGGACTGGGCTCGCGAGACCGGAACCGCAGTCCGATCGCTCACGCCGACCCGAAACACGCTCGAGCAGATGTTCATGGACGCCGTCCGGGACGCCGGTGATGCCGGCGAACGCTGACTGGAGAAGTCGATGCGCGCGGAGTCTCCTGATCGTGTTGACCCTCGCGTGCTCATGGCTGGGTATGCAGTGGGTGCATGAAGCCGGACACGTTCTCGGGGCCCTGGCGACCGGAGGCGAGGTCGAACGTGTCGTTCTCCATCCGCTTTCGATCTCTCGGACAGACCTGCGCACGAATCCGCGCCCGCTCGTCGTGACCTGGGCCGGCCCGGCGTTCGGAGTTCTCGCGCCTCTGATCCTCTGGGGGATGGCTCGAGGGTTCTCTCTCGATTCGGCTTATCTCTTCAGGTTCTTTGCGGGCTTCTGTTGCCTCGCGAATGGCGCCTACATCGGCCTGGGATCGTTCGACGCCGTCGGCGATTGCGGCGAGTTGCTCAGGAACGGCGCCGCGATGGGGGAGCTTTGGCTGTTCGGTGCTCTCAGTTCCGCCAGCGGCCTGATCCTGTGGAATGGGCAGGGACGGCATTTTGGCCTGGGAAACAACGGCCAGCCCGTTCCATTCCGTCACTGCGCGGGACTGGCCGCGATCACCGTCGGCCTCATATCGGCTGGAAACCTGTTCTTCGGAACCGGGTAAAGACAGGGGCTGCGTTGCGACTCAGCGAGCCCTTGCGACAAGGCGCTCACGCGTCGGGTCGCATTGAGGTGAAGCGATGAGCAGCCCGAGCCCCGACAGGGGCGGCACGTCTGAGCCACGGGCGTCAGCCCGTGGAACACGGTCATGCGATGACAAAGCCCCGCAAGGGGCGACACTGCGCAATCCCTCCAGGACCCGCGCGGAATCATGCCTGGAGTCCGAGTTCAGACGCCTCCAGATGGGCGTACGCCCGTCAGCCCCCATTGCCCGCTTCACTCACCCGCCCGTCCTCCAGCACCAGCACCCGGTCCGCCAGTGCCTCCGCGTCCTGTCGGTTGTGCGTCACATGCAGAATCGTGACGCCCGTCTTCTGCTGCACCTGTTTCAGCAGGCCCCGGATCTCCAGACGCGTCGCGTCATCCAGCGCGCTCAGCGGCTCATCCAGCAGCAGCACCGGAGGCTCCGCTGCCAACGCCCGCCCCAGAGCCACCCGCTGCGACTCGCCGCCGCTCAATCCCTGGATGAACCGTGGCAGAAGTCCCCGCACGCCGAGCAGGTCGGCAATCTCGTTCACCCTGGCCTCGATCGCCTCGCGCGGCTTCTTCTGGATCGTCAGCGCAAAAGCGAAGTGCTCGTGCACACGCAGTGTCGGGAATAGTGCGAGATCCTGCGGAACGTAGCCGATGCGTCGATCGGCCGGGTCCCACTTCGTCACGTCGACATTGCCAAGAAGGATCTGCCCCGATGTCACCGGGCGCAGTCCGCAGATCGCTTCGAGGATCGTCGTCTTTCCCCGGCCGGTCCGCCCCATCAGGACGACATGCTCGCCCCGCTGAAGCTGGAACGACAGATCACTCACCCGGAATTCCCCGGCCGCGATGGACACGTTCTTCAGCTCGATCATCGGCCGAGCTCTCCACCCACGAGCCTGAGCACTCCCAGCACGAGAAACGCCATCGCCACCATGAGCAGCGACACCGCCACCGACGCCTCGAGGTTTCCCACGCTGAGTTCCAGAAAGACGGTGGTCGAAAGAACTTCGGTCCGCATCCGCGTTGCGCCGGCGAACACGAGAATCGGCCCGAACTCGCCGAGCGAACGGGCCCACGCGACGGTGAATGCCGACAGCATTCCCCGCGATGCCTGCGGGAGCGTGATTCGCGTGAACGCCTGCCCGCGCGAGCAGCCGAGCGTCCGGGCCACCTGCTCGGCCCGCGGATTGATCTGGTCGAACGTCACTCGCATCGTGCGGATCGCAAACGCGCAGGCGACGGAGAACTGCGCGAGGATGACCGCCGGGACGCCGTATGTGATCCGGATCTGGGCCGTCCGCAGGGCATCGGGAGCCCACGAGGGAAGCCGGTCCTGCACCCATCGGCCCCCCTCCTGGATCAGGTCTTCCAGGCGGTGCCCGCCGATCGGCAGGTGGAACAGGATCAACAGGCTCAGCCCGAGAACCAGCGGCGGCAGCACGATCGGAACGTCCACCAGCGTGTCCACGATCCACTTGCCGCGAAACCGGAAGCGCGACAGCAGGTAACCCAGGGCCGTTCCGATCCACAGCGAGAAGACGGCCGCGATCGTGCAGGAGACCAGCGTCAGCTTGAGCGCGTAACGGATCTCCGGCTTGTTCAGGACTTCGATGAAGTGGTCCGGCGCGGTGTAGGCCGCGTTCGCGACCAGCAGCAGCACCATCAGCAGCACGTAACAGCCGCCGATCGTTCCCAGAACGGCGAAGAACGCGACGTCGCGCCGCCGGCGGGAGAACTGCGGAAGTGATTGGGGCGGGAGCGAAGCCACGGTCGCGCAGGAAGGGGGGCGAAAACAGGGAGCCGTCATGGCGCCATGCATGCGGCCCAGCGTGACGCAACCGCACGGTGACGGTCAATCGATCCGGGCAGTGAATCACGGACCCGTGTCGACTTCACCCCGGAGCCAGCTTGCCCCGAAAGCCGCAGCCGCTACTTCAACACCGGCTGGGTCGCCATCTTCGGCGCGAACGTGCTGAACAGAACCGCGGTGAAGAACACCGCGCTTCCCACCGTCGCCGGGAAGAATGGCAACGCCATGCGGTAACAATCGACCAGGCCAAGCAGCGTTCGCGGATAGGCGACAAAGTAGACGGCGAGGTTCGACAGCAGGAAGAACGCGATCGAGGCGGCGAACGAACGGCCCAGCGCCGGTCCGAGCGGAGCGTCCGACTTCTGCAGGCCCAGTCCGAAAACCGGGAACATCGCCAGGCAGGCGTAGTTGAACCACACTTCCGGCTCAGTCGCCCAGCTCGGCTTGCCGGAGATCCACGCCAGGGCGAGGTTCATCACCGCATAGGCCGCCACCGGCAGCACGATGGCCGTGAAGCGGTTGGCGAGGTACGCCCCGCCAAACAGGCTCACCGCGTAAAACGGCGAGAAGTTCCAAGGATAGCCCGTGAAGGCGCTCTTCACGTCCAGACTACCCAGCCGCTCAATGGCATAGGGCAGAATCCAGAGAGCCAAGGTGGCAATCCAGAGGGCGGTGAACAACTTCCACTTCGGCGCGTGCATCGATCAGTATCCCTGCGTTGAGAACGCAGAATGTAGTGGGCCGGGCAGGGGACGAAAACCCTGCCTTGCACACACGCCACCGGGAATCCCGGCGGCGCTGCCGGCTCCCCGCGTCCGCGGCACGGTCCGTCGACCTATTCCTTCGTCGCGCCGCCTGATTTGGCCGCCTCGTCACGCGCCTTTTGTTCCAGACGCAGTTGCTCCAGCCGTGAGATCGGCTTCGGAGGAGCCGCCGCCGGGGCCGCAGGCTGCGCCGCGACAGCAGGCGCCTCTTTCGGCGGCGTGTCGACCCGCAGCCGGCCGCTGCCCAGCGAATGCGCGATCTGTTCGCCGTTCAGTGGAACCTGCACCTGGCAGAGAACCCCTTTCGTCGTCCCGGCCGGAGTGTCCGCCGCCGTCTTCACGGTGAACACCAGTTCCGCCTGGTCTTTCGTCAGCTTCAGCGGAGCCGCCTCCGCCTTGGCCGGCAGCCCGACGAGTTTCACCTCGGCCTCGCCATCCCAGTCGCGACGCTTCTCCACTTTCACCAGCAGCGGCGTTTCCTTCCCCTGAACGACGGCCGCCTGCTCGAATTCGAATTTGATGAACGGAGCTTCCACGGTCAGCGGAATGAACTCCGAGCACGTTTCGATCGTGCGGCCGTTGATATCAGCGAATGCCCGGACGGCGATCGGCGACATCCGCACCGCCGCGTTCGTCGCGGCGTTCAGCGTGATCGTCGTTTCGTTCTGGTCCTTGGGGATCTGGGCCGCCGTGTTCGAACTGCATCCCGGCGGGTTCTGCAGCAGGAGGACGTTGATCGCCTCCTTGTACTCCGGGGCCCGTTCGACGACGACCTTCAGCGAGCAGCCCCCTCCCTGGACGATCGGCCCCTTGGGCCCCTCCAGGCGAACCTTGAACGGCGCGGCGTTCGTGACGACGACCGGCATCCGTTCCTGACGCTCCGTCCACATCCGTTCCGCGTTCCGCCCGCGTACCAGCATCGGCTCCTGCGACAGCGCCGCCCGCGCCAGCGTTTCAGGCTTCGCCGGGTCGCCGCATTCCACATTCAACGTCGACCACGCGCCCGAAAGCGGCGCATCGGCCGCCGCCCGCAGCACGAACGGCATCGTCCCGTCGCTGGCCCACTCCGCAGGATGATCCAGCGTCACCCCCTTCGGAAGATTCTCGGCGATCATCCGGACAGCCCCGCCGACGTCCTGGCGGGCGACCGTCATCTGGTAGCCATGCGCCCCCCCCTGCGGGATTGCGAAGTTCGGAAGCACGTAGCGGCGGATCTCGGCGGTCGTCGCCGACACCCGCGGCGTCACCGCGGTCGCTTCGATGCGGTAGGTGTATCCAGGCCCGCCATTTCGCAGCTGGTCGCGGATCTCGGCGATGTATTCGCCGTCCGCCGGCGCCGTGAACCGCACATAGCTGTCAGGATTCCGGTTGTCGTCGTTCGAGGCGAGTCCGCCTCCGTCCGCCTTGCGGATTGTCAGGACGGCGTCGATCGCCGTTCGCAGCCGGCGGCCGTAAACGTTGATGTCGAAAACCTGCCCCTTCTTGGCCGTGAACTTGTAGCAGTCGATATCCCCCGGCTTGTCGAGCTTGCCGTTCCACGCGCCCGGGGCGGGGGCCGCGATCGCTTCCTTCACCGTCTCGTTCGGTTCCTGCTCGAGGACGTTCTCGAGCGGGCTCGAGCGGAACGGGAACGACGAAGGGGCCACCCCCGTGTCGCCCGCCGCTTCGACGTAAACCAGCCCTTCATCGCCCGGTTGAGGAACGACGAAAGGCTTCGTGAACTCCCCGAGCGGATCGCCGAGGAACTGCACGTTGACCGTTTCACCCGGCTTCCCGCCGAGCGGAGAGATCGCCGCGGGCAGCGGGAACTTCCCGACATGCATCAGGTAGTAGGCGTTCCCGTCGCCGTTGTAGGAAACGTCGCGAAGCTCGATCGTGAATCGGCCATCGGCCGGCGCGACAAACGAAATCGAAGGATCGTTCCACCCCAAAGGCGTGTCGTCGCTCGTGGCGATCTCGAATTTTTTCTCGTCGAGGATCGCCAGGTAGGGATCGAAGAAGTTGCCGCTGCTGCTGACTCCCAGCCGCAGGCCGACCACTTCGATGTTCACCCGGTCCCCCTGCTTGGCGTCGAACGAGAAATAATCGACATCCTCGTTGGCGATCTGGCCGTGAATCGTGCGGTCGAGCTCGATCTGCTGGCTCTTCGTGAATTCGGTGTTCGGCTCGTTCTCTTCAACGATCGGCAGCGCGCCGACGGACAGGTTGACGATGTCGCTTTGACCCGTCGCCGTGCGAACCCGCATCCGCTGCGAGCCAAGCGGACAGTCGGCCGCGATCTTCACGACGACGTCGAGTTCCTTCCCTTTCCGCTTGTCGTCCGTCGGAACGGTCAGCGAAACGACCTCCATCCCCTTGTCGTAAAGCATCAGTTCCAGCGCGTCATCGAGCTGCTGCCCCTTGATGACGAACTTGGCTTCCGTGCCGCGCTGCACCCCGTGAGGCAGGCAGTGCTGCGCCTGCGGATCGGCGAAGGCCGCGGAGCCGAAGGCGAGAGAAAAAGCTCCGAGACACGAGGCGACAAACCGGTGGTTCATGAGACCAGGCCCGTGATGGTGTGTTGTGCCGGGGGAGGCGGGAGGAATGGTCGGCCGGAGGTTGGGAACTTCGGCCGAGGCAGGCAGCGACGCGGTGGAGGGATTGTGGCAGGCTTCAGGGGAACAACGCCCCCCTCACTCGCCAGCAGCCGTATGGTGTGCTGGCGAGGCACCGATTTCAACTACGTATACCGCACCGAACGGTGGGCCGGTTCGAAGTATTCCGTCAATAAACTGTCGACTTGCAGCAATCCCTTCCGCGTCAGCTCGATGTGGCCGTTCGACCGCTTCAGATAACCCGCTTTTTCCTGATTCGCGATCGGCTCGGCAAATTCCTGCAGCGGATCGATCCCGAACTTGCTCCGGAAGGGAGCCGAATCGACCACCCCTTCCTTCATCTGCAGGATCCACTCCCGGATCAGCCGCTGGTGCTTCGAGGGAGACATCGCCCGGTGGATCGGCAGCCGGCCCGCCTGAACCTCCGTCATGTACTGCTCGATGTGGTCCAGGTTCTGGTAGTGGACCCCCTGGAAGTGTCCGAACGATGACACGCCGACCGCCAGGATGTCGCTCCCGCGGAACAGGTTGTCCCGGTACACGAATCGGTCCTTCACCGGGTCGCGAACCAGTTCGTTCCCGCTCGACAGGTGGTACCCCGCCGAAACGAATCGGTCGATCGCTTCGCTCGCCCACCGCCGCTTCGTCGGCCAGTCGGCCACCGGCGATTCGATGCCGTGCTCCTTCATCTCCTTCGAGATGACCGTGTTGAACGGCAGTTCCATCTGGTACACGGTGAGGTTGTCCGGCTCCATCGACAGCGCCCGCTCGACGCACGCCGTCCAGTTCTCATCTGTTTCACCGATCATCCCGGCGATGAGGTCGATGTTGATCTGCGGAAAGCCGACCTGCTTCAGCCAGTCGTAGGCCCGCTGGATCTCGGGCGAGAGATGCGCCCGGCCGTTCTCCTCGAGGATCTTGTCGTTGAAGTTCTCAACACCCAGCGAGACCCGTGTGACACCGATCTCCTTCAGGGTCTGCACCTTCTCCAGGCTCAGCGTGCCCGGCTCGCATTCGAAGGTCACTTCCTTCGCATTGTCCCAGGAGACCGAGTGGCTCAGTCGCTCGCGCAGAGTCTTGAGCTGCCGGGCGCTCAGGTAAGACGGCGTTCCCCCTCCGAAGTAAACGAACTGGAGTTCGCGGCTCGCGACTCCCGCATTGTCCTTGAGGATCGTGACTTCGCGATCCAGGGCGTCGACATAGTTCTTGACCATGTCGGCGTTCTGCTGCGTATAGACGCGGAAGTAGCAGAACTTGCACCGCTTCCGGCAGAACGGAATGTGCAGATACATCCCGAGCGGAACCGAGCGATTGGGCTCCCGGTCGAGGGCGGAATAAATGTCCGGCGTCAACTCCGTCCGCCATTGCGAGAACGGCGGATAGTTGGAAACGAAGTAACTGCCGATCTCGGTCTTCGCATCAGTCGACATGGATGCATTTTAGCGCCGTCACTACGGCGATGACCACCCTTCCCACCCCGGATTGGCCCCGCGGCAGGCGGCCGCGATCGGTTTTGCAGGCGCACCCGCCTGCCCCCTGCGCCACGCGCGTCAACCCCCGGAAACGGGGCAGAATCTGCCGCTTCCTCTGAAGATTGCGATTGAAAGGACCTGATGACGCCGATGACACTGAAGTCGGCCCGGTGACCTCCCTCGCAGACCCGGTCGCCTGCGGATTCCGCGAACCCCGAACGTGCGCACGAAACTCCCTGCCGCCGAACACGATGCGCCCGCCGCCTCCAGCGGAATCGCGGCGTCGATCGGCGTGTCGATGGTGCTCCATCTCGCGCTCCTCGGAACCTTCGCGGCCGTGGGAGGCTTCGATGCGACCCCGGTCACCGAAGACGTCCCTGAAGCGACCTGGCAGGAAGTTGATTTCCTCCCCCCGATGAGCCTCGTCTCGGAGCCGCTGATGGCAGCCGCTGGTACGACGCTCGAGGGGCTGGATGACCCGCAGGCACCGCTTCTCGACCTTCCCGCCGTGGCCCCCATCGGCCCCGGCGGGGGAATCGGACTCGGCCTCCCGGGGCGTTCCAGCGAGACCTCCGACCAGAAAGCGGCGATCGGACGCGGAATCAACGGCAAGGGAACCGGCGCCGGCGAAGGGGAGGGGAACGGCGGCGGGAGTCGCGGGTTCTTCGGACGCGGATTCACCGGCGAGAAGGTCGTCTACGTCGTCGATTCGTCCCAGAGCATGAATCGCCCCCATCCCGGACCCGGAAAAACGCGTCTCGGACGCGTCAAGCTGGAACTCATCAATTCAATTCGAGCCCTCGCGCCAACGCAGAAGTTCTTCATCGTCTTTTTCAATGACGGCCCCATCCCGATGCCGGCCGACCGGATGATGGAAGCCAACGACGGCGCCAAGCTCCAGTACCTGCGGTGGATGGTCAGCGTCCCCTCGGACGGACATACCGACCCGGCCATGGCCCTGCTGATGGCCCTCAAGCTCAACCCCGACACGATCTATTTCCTCACCGACGGCGATTTCCGCCCCACCATCGTCCGGGAGGTCGCCGTTTCGAACCGGCGCGGCGTGAAGATCCACACCATCGGGTTCACGCAGGACCGCGGCGAGAAACTGCTGCAGACGATCGCGAAGCAGAACGGCGGCACCTACACGTTTGTGCCGCCCGACGAAGTCCCCGAAGTCGTCGCCGACGCATCCCCCGCTGACTCTCAGAAACCGTAGCGTGGTCGGCTGGAGGGTGGCCTGCGTCGAAGGTGGCACTGGCTCCGCCAGTGCGATCAAACCCGTGATCTCCCCGTCAGAGACGCCGGAAAAGCCACCAACGCTCCCCGGCGTCTCAGGTTTCACGCCTCCGCCGCGTCCATTTCTCGACGCGCTCTCTCCTTTCCTCTAGATTTCCCCTTTCGACGATCGCGGCGATCTGCCGCCGGCGCGGTTTTTGCGCGCCTGTTTTCCGGAGAGTGGTTTCGTGTTTGACCTGCTGACGTCTCAGATTCCGACGCTTCTGACCATCGCTGTCGCCCTCGGCGGCATCCTGACCGTCGACGCGTACCTGATTTACATCGAGCGGAAGCTCTCGGCGTTCATGCAGGACCGCGTCGGACCGAACCGCGTCGGACCCTGGGGCCTTTTGCAGCCTCTCGCTGACGGAGCCAAGTTCATCCTCAAGGAAGACGTCATCCCGTCGCATGTCGACAAGGTGCTCTTCATCCTTGCCCCCTGCATGGCCGTCTTCACGGCAATGCTTGCCTTCGCCGTCGTCCCCTTCGGCCCCGTGGACGCCATCCCCGAGGTCCTCAGGCCCTGGCTGCGGTTCGTCATCGCCCCGAACCTCGATATCGGCCTCGTCTTCCTGTTCGCCATCGGAAGCCTCGGCGTCTACGGCGTCATCCTCGGAGGCTGGGCGTCGAACAACAAATACAGCGCCCTCGGCTCGCTCCGCGCCAGCGCGCAGGTCGTCAGCTACGAAATTCCCCTCGGCATGTCGGTGCTCGGCATCGCGCTCGCCAACGGCACCATGAACATCGAATCCCTCCAGAACGTGCAGACCGCCGGCCTGCTGCACTGGAACATCTGGACCCAGCCCCTCGCCGCCCTCATCTTCTTCACGGCGTCGCTCGCCGAGGCCAACCGCCTCCCGTTCGACCTCTCCGAGTGCGAACAGGAACTCGTCGGCGGCTTCCACACGGAATACAGCGCGATGAAGTTCGCCCTGTTCTTCCTCGGTGAATACACCCACGTCGTTACCATCAGCTTCCTCACCAGCATCCTGTTCTTCGGCGGCTGGCACTTCCCGTGGATCGCCGAAGCCGGCAGCAGCTACACCGGCGCCTGGCTCGTGAAACTCGGTGTGCTCCACACCAAGGTGCTCTGCGTGATCCTCTTCATCATGCTGATCCGCTGGACGATCCCGCGGTTCCGCTTCGACCAGCTCATGAATCTCGCCTGGAAAGTGCTCATCCCGCTGGCGCTCGGCAACGTCGTCGCCATCATGTGCATCAGGCAGTTCGGACTCAGCATGTGGTGGTCGACGATCGCCAACGTGCTGCTCTTCATCGTGGCCGGTGTCATCGGCACCCTCTCTTCCCAGAAGGCGATGCAGCGCGGGGCGCACGGACTGGCCACCGCGGCATAAGGTTCCACATTGACCCCCGCGGGGTGGCGATGAGCGACGAGTGGCAGACATACGGTTGCCAGATCGACGGCCAGATGGCCTTCGTCACGTACGATCACGGCGTCTCCACCGAACTCGACTCGCTGAGTTTTGAAAACCTCGCGGTTTTCAGCATCGAGATCGCCGATCCCGACTCCCGCGGCATGCCCGCCGGCGAGGAAGCCAACCGGCTCAATGCGCTCGAGGATTTCCTCGACGAACTCCTTCAGCCCGACCGGGCGCTGATCGTCGGCAGGATCACCTGCAACGGGGTCCGCACCCTCTATTCCTACACGCTGTTGGGGAGTGCGGAGTGCCACGAGATCGCCGGGGCGATCGAACTCCAGTCAGGGCGGGCCGTCACGCTGCGGCACTGTCCCGACCTCACCCGCGCGGGCTACTGGCAGGAACTGTTTCCCTCGGACGACGATCTGCAGGTCATCAAGGACATGCGGATGCACGAGATGCTGATGGAGCGGGGAGATCCACTGACTGAGCCCCGCCCCATCCGGCACTGGGCCTATTTCAAGACCGCCGACTCACGCCGCGCGTTCCTCGACGACGTCGCCCAACACCTCCGCGGCCTCAACGACGATGCCTACGAAACGGATGACGGGCAGTTTGCCGCGATGCTCGAGCACGTCGGCCTGCCCGACTGGCAATCGATGAATGCCTTCACGATGAAGCTGAACGGGCTCGCAACGAAAGCAGGCGGCGAATACGACGGCTGGGAGACGGAACTCAAGGGCCCGCAGGCGCATTCATGAAGCGACCTGAACCCGCTGCCTGTCGCTGTCCTGGAAGCGATCATCGCAATGAGGATCGCCGTTCGCCTGGCCCGGAGACGTCGGCCTGACGCCGCCGCCGACGACTCCTGCTCTCCCAACAAAAAAAGCCCACGGGTCTGATCCGTGGGCCTTTTTCATTGTCGACAATCATTCGTCGGCCATCCGCGGCTCCATCATTCCCTGCAGTCGTTCAATCGCTCGCTTCTGCAGTTGCCTCACCCGTTCCTTGCTCAGGCCGAGTCGTGTGGCGACGGCCCGCAACGGCTCCCCTTTGTCCCCGCCAAATCCGAAGCGGGCCTTCAGGATCGCGGCCTCACGCGGGTCGAGCGTGTTCATCAGTTCCACGACGCGCTTCGACAGGGCCGGGTCGAAATCGGGCTCCTCTGCGACCGGAGCCGCCTCGACCGATTCTGCCAGGATTTCGCCAGCCGTGATCGATTCCCGCGATGTCCGACGGGCCTTGCGATGCATCTGGCGATACAGATGCCGCTGAATGGCGTGCGTCGCATAGGTGCTGAACCGAAACCCCCGATCGATATCAAAGCGATCGATCGAATACAGCAGAATGAAGTTGCCTTCACTCTGAAAGTCCTCGAAATCCTCGTTCCGCGAGAGCTTGCGGGCAATCTTGGCGACCAGCCGCAGGTTCGCCTGCGCGATCATGGAGCGGCACGTTTCCGCTTCCTGCTGCAGCCGTTCAATCTCGTCGACGGCCTTCTTCTTGGGATTCGTCCGCGACAGTCGGCTCCGGAGCCGGCTCGCCTTGTAGCGAAGGAAATTCATCCGCCGGAACAGCGATTGTTCGCCGACCGCGGTCAGCAGATCCCCGATGGCGTCATCCTGTGCCGCCAGCGGGCTTCCCGAGTCGTAGCGATACATCTCCTCTCTCGGGCGCAACTCGACGTCGTCGTCCGAAAGGCTGGCAAATGTTCGGCTGAAGATGAACGTGATTTCCTGATCGAGAATCCGTTCGGCGCGGAGTCGCAGCCGTCGCGAAGCCGCCGTGGTTAAGGTCTTCCCACCCTTGGCCGCCACCTGGGGTACCCCTTTCTGACAAAAAGCGAGCGCATCCTGTTCTCGGTCAGACCGCAAAGACGGAGTAATCGTAACTCTGCCCCCCTCCGCGACAACGGGGTTGCACACTCAAGGCTCGTGCAGATCGACCGATGTCTTGGCAATCAGAGGGCTTAGGTTTTGATTTCATCTTCGACAGGTTCTGCCTGACCGCCTGGACACGCCACGCGGCAGTTCGGTTCCAATGTTTCAGACGCCCGATTTCGCCGGGCGACCGGAATTCATTGAGGCAGCAGGGCTGACCACCGCACGAGACGCATCGCGGAATCTGCACGCCGCCAACCGTAAATACGGGCGCCGAGGCATCGTCTTACACGATTCTTTCCGTCGCCTGCGTTTTTTTCTGAAGCCCTCTCCGGGACAGCCTTTCGGCAGAGAAGCAGCTCCGCCTCTCGCACCCTTCGCGCAACCCCTCACGGATGGATGGAGGAGCCATGCACGCCAACACTTGCGACCCGTCACTCAACCACTTCCGGTCGACCGGTGCGCGCCAACGATCGAGCCTGGGGCGTTCCACCCGCCCTGACCCATCGGAGAGGGGGGAGGAGGGGCGAGAAGGACGGGACCACCCACACCAGCGCCCTCCTCGGTCGCCCCCTCGCAGTCCCCCGCCGGGCGTCGAGTGTCGCAGGGGCAGGCAAGACAGGTACACTGCGTCGGTTCGCTGGTTGTCGGCTTTGACCTCGTGAGGGGCCATGCGTTTCGGTGCGCTGCTCTTGGTTCACGTCATCCTCGTCGGTGAGGCTCCGGCATCGGAAACGAAGGTCGATTTCCGGCGCGACGTCCGCCCGATCCTGGCGGAACATTGCCTCAAGTGTCATGGCTTCGACGACTCGTCGCGCCAGGGCGGGCTCCGGCTCGATACCGCGACCGGAGTCGCCAAAGGAGGCGAATCGGGTCCCGTCCTCAAAGTCGGCGAGCCCGAAGCGAGCGAACTGATCCGCCGGCTCCTGACGTCCGACCCGGAGGAACGCATGCCTCCAGCCGAGACCGGAAAGCACCTGAAGCCGGAGCAGATCGAAACACTGAAACGCTGGATCAGCGAAGGAGCGGTCTACGCGGAGCACTGGTCATTCATCAAACCGGTCAGGGCCCCGGCCCCGCAGGTGAAACGGCCCGACCTGGTGAAGACGGAACTCGATGCGTTCCTCCTCGCGGAACTGGAGCGTGAAGGGCTGACTTTCTCTCCCGAGGCCGACCGCCACACGCTGGCCCGGCGATTGGCGCTCGACCTCATTGGTCTCCCGGCCGATGAAAAACTCGTCGCCGCATTCGTGGACGACCCCTCCGACGCCGCCTACGAGACGTACGTCGATGCGCTCCTCGCGTCGCCCCACTACGGCGAGCGCTGGACACGCCACTGGCTGGACCTGGCGCGATATGCCGACACCAAGGGCTACGAGAAGGACCTGGCGAGGCAGCTGTGGCCGTGGCGGGACTGGGTGATCGCGGCGTTCAACTCGGACATGCCCTACGACCAGTTCACGCGCGAGCAGCTCGCGGGGGACCTGCTGCCGGAGGCGACTCGCGAGCAGCGGGTGGCGACGGCGTTTCACCGCAACACGATGGTGAACGATGAAGGGGGGACCGATAACGAGGAGTTCCGCATCGCGGCCGTGAAGGATCGCGTCGACACGACGATGCAGGCGTGGATGGGGCTGACGATGGGGTGTGCGAAGTGCCATTCGCACAAATACGACCCGCTTTCGATCACCGACTACTACAGCTTTTATGCGTTCTTCAACCAGACGGAAGACGCCGATGCGTTCGACGAGTCGCCCCGTCTGCCGCTTCCGACCGCGGACGAGCAGCAGCGGTCGGCCGAGCTGAAGGGACAGATTGCCGCAGCGGAAGAGGCGCTCAAGCGGCCGACGCCGGAACTCGAGGGGGCGCTGCCGGGCTGGGAAGCGGAGATGAAGGTCGCGCTCGACTGGAAGGTGCTCAACCCTTCGAACTCGCTGGCTTCGAGCGGCGCGACGCTGGAGGCGAAGGACGATCATTCGCTGCTGGCGAAAGGGACGGCGCCGCTCACGGAAACGTACGTGGTGCGGTTCGCGAGCCCGAGCACGCGAATCGCAGCACTGCGGCTGGAGACGATTCCCGACCCGACGAATCCGCGGAAGGGAACCGGTCGCGCGGCCGACGGGAACTTCGTTCTGACTTCGATCCGACTGACGGCAAAGGGGCCGGACGGGAAGACGTTCGAGATCCCGTTCACCACCGCACTGGCCGACCACTCCCAAGGGGGCTTTGGCATCGAAACGGTGATCGGGAACAGCGACGCGAAGAAAGGGTGGGCGATTTCCCCGCAGGTGACCCAGCGGCACCTGGCGGTGTTTTCCGCGGCGTCGCCGGTCGAGATCCCGGCCGGTTCCGAGCTGACGCTGACGCTCCGGCATGACTACACGGATCCGAGCGGCGGATTCGCGCTGGGGCGATTTCGGGTGGCAATCCACGACCAGCCGGCGGCGAGCCTGCCGACGATCGTTCCCGATCACATCCTGGCCACGCTGCGGGTGGCGCCCGACGAACGAACGCCGAAACAGCGCGAGGCGCTGATGGCGTACTTCCTCTCGGTTTCGCCGATCACAAAGCCGCAGCGGGACGAGGTGGCCTCACTCAAAGAGAAGCTGGCGGCGATCAAGCCGGTCGAGATTCCCGTGCTGAAGGAACTCGCGGAGGGGAAGCGGCGGGTGACGAAGATCCACAACCGCGGCAACTTCCTCGACCAGGGGACCGAGGTTCAGCCGGCCACGCCGGTCGCGCTGCTGCCGTTTCCGGCGGATGCTCCGCGGAACCGTCTGGGAGTGGCCGAGTGGCTGACGAGCCGGGACAACCCGCTGACGGCGCGTGTCGCGGTGAACCGCGTGTGGGCGCACCTGTTCGGACGGGGCTTCGTGGAGACGGAAGAGGACTTCGGCGCGAGCGGCGTGTCGCCGCTGCATCCCGAAGTGCTGGACCTGCTGGCCGTCGAGTTCATGGAGAACGGCTGGTCGTTCAAGAAGCTGCTGAAATCGATCGTGATGAGCGCGGCGTACCGGCAGTCGTCAAAGGCTTCGCCGGAGCTGATCGCAGTCGATCGCGACAACAAGAAACTGGCGCGGGGCCCGAGGTTTCGACTGGAAGCGGAAATGATCCGCGACCAGGCGCTGGCGACGAGCGGACTGCTGGGACGGAAGGTGGGCGGTCCCTCCGTCATGCCGTGGCAGCCGGACGGGCTGTGGAAAAGCACGTACAACAACACGAAGTGGGTGACGAGCCCCGGCGAGGACCGCTGGCGGCGCGGCATCTATACGTTCATGAAGCGGACGACGCCTTATCCGCAGATGCTGACGTTCGACGGGCCGAGCCGGGAGACGTGCCTCGTGCGCCGGATCCGGACGAACACGCCGCTGCAGGCGCTGACGACGCTGAACGACCCGGTGTTCGTGGAATGTGCGCAGGCGCTCGCCCGGCAGATGGCGGCGAGCGGACCGGACATTGACGCGTGGGTGGGAACCGGATTTCGACGCGCCCTGCTGCGCGATCCGAGTCGTGACGAACTGGCGGCGCTCACGATGCTGTACCGCGACCAGCTGGAGACGATGCAGCGCGATCCGGCGGCCGCGAAGTCGCTGGCGACGGAGCCGCTCGGTCCGGCCCCGGAGGGAAGCGATCTGCCGAAGCTGGCGGCGCTGACGGCGGTTGCCAATGTGATCCTGAACCTGGACGAGTTCCTGACCAAGCCATGAACTTTCTTCACGAGCAGGCGAAGTCGATCACCCGCCGGCATTTCTTCGGCCGGACCGGGATGGGCCTGGGCGCGATTGCGCTGCACGAACTGCTGGCGCGCGAGTCGCAGGGGGCGGCTCCGGCCGACCGGCAGCCGCACTTCGCGCCGAAGGCAAAGGCGGTGATCTACCTGCACATGGCGGGGTCGCCTTCGCAGCTGGACCTGTTCGACTACAAGCCGATGCTGGTGAAGCACAACGGCCAGCCGTGCCCGAAGGAGTTTTACGAAGGGAAGCGGTTCGCCTTCATCAAGGGCGTTCCGAACATGCTGGGAACGCCGTTCAAATTCCAGCAGCACGGCGAGAGCGGCAACTGGCTGAGCGACCTGTGGACGCACCTTCCGAAGGTGATCGACCAGTTCACGGTCATCAAGACGATGACGACGGAGCAGTTCAACCATGCACCGGCGCAGCTGTTCCTGCACACGGGAACGATGCTGCTCGGCGGCGCGAGCATGGGATCGTGGGCGACGTATGGCCTGGGCTCGGAGAACCAGGACCTGCCGGGCTTTGTCGTTCTGACGAGCGGCGGAAAGACGCCGGACGCGGGGACGAGCCTGTGGGGAAGCGGGTTCCTGCCGAGCGTGTACCAGGGGGTGCAGTGCCGGACGCAGGGAGACCCGGTGCTGTACCTGTCGAACCCGGCGGGAATGACGCGCGAGTCGAGGCGGAAAACGCTGGACACCCTGAAGACGCTGAACGAACAGCAGCTTCGCGACATCGGCGATCCCGAGACGCTCACGCGGATCCAGCAGTACGAGCTGGCCTACCGGATGCAGATGAGCGTGCCGGACGCGATGGACCTGACGCGCGAGCCGAAGCACATCCTGGAGATGTACGGAGCACAGCCCGGCCACACACAGGATGAGCTGGACAAGGCGAGCGACGTGCGGACGGTGTACAAGGGGGATGACCCGACTCTGCCGAACAACTGCCTCCTGGCGCGGAGACTGGTCGAGCGCGGGGTGAGATTCGTCCAGATCTATGACTGGGGATGGGACCACCACGGCGCGAGCCCCGGCGAGAGCATCGACAAGACGCTACCGATCAAGGTGCAGCAGGTCGACCGGGCGCTGACGGCGCTGGTGACCGATCTCAAGCAACGGGGACTGCTCGATTCGACGCTGATCGTGTGGGGAGGAGAGTTCGGCCGGACGCCGATGGCGCAGAAGGAGCCGAAGGAGGGCTTCTTCGGGCGCGACCACCATCCTTATGCGTTCACGATGATGCTGGCGGGCGGCGGGATGAAGCCGGGCGTGGTGTACGGCGAGACGGATGAGCTCGGTTATTACCCGGTTGGAAATTCGGTCACGATTCGCGATCTGCAGGCGCTGATCCTCCGGCAACTGGGGCTCGATCCCCTGAAGCTGAGCTATCCGTTCCAGGGGCTGGAGCAGCGGTTGATCGGCGTCGAAGGAACAGGCAAGGTGCCGGAAGGATTGATGTCGTAGGAGACGCCTCGGACCGGACTACTGATGGGAGAAGTCTGATGGGACGTGCTCGAATCACCTGTGCTGGCGCTGTCGTCGCAGTCATGCTACTGGCGGTTGCCCGCGCTGACGCCGCCGAGATGAAGGTCACGAAAGACGTTCCGTACTCGACTGAGAAGATCGAACGGCACGTGCTCGACGTCTACGCGCCGGCCGATGCGAAGAACCTGCCCGTCGTGTTCTGGATCCATGGCGGCGGCTGGCAGGCGGGGGACAAGTCCAGCGTCCAACTGAAGCCGCAGGCTTTCGTCGATCGCGGATTCGTGTTCGTCTCGACGAACTACCGGCTGCTTCCCGACGTCGAGATGGAAACGATCTTCCACGACGTCGCGAAAGCCATCGCGTGGACGGTCGGCAACATCCAACAGCATGGAGGAAATTGCCGGAGGATCTTCGTGATGGGACATTCGGCCGGCGCCCAGCTCGCCGCGCTGATGTGCACCGACAATCGCTACCTCAAGGCGGAAGGCGTCCCCTTCGCCGTCCTGAAAGGCTGCGTCCCGGTCGACGGCGACACCTACGACGTCCCCGCAATCATCGAAACGGCGGAAACCCGTCGGCGGGTTCACGGCCTGCCGCAGGCGAAGATCGGGCACAGGGAAAAGTTCGGACACACTCCAGAGAAGCACCGCGACTACTCGGCCGTCACGCACGTTGCCAGGGGGAAGAACATCCCGCCGTTCCTGATCCTCTATGTGGCCGACCATCCGGACAACGCCGCGCAGGCCCAGCGGATGGGGAACGCTCTCAAGGAGGCAGGCGTGCCAGTCACTCTGTTCGGCGGGAAAGAGACGAATCACAACCGCCTGAACGACCATCTCGGCCAGCCGGACGACGCGGCATCGAAGGCGCTGTTCGACTTCGTAACCGAGTGTCTCAAGAAGTGACGCCGCCGGCATGCGCCGCCCGGAGCGGCGCGGTCGCTCAAAGCTCACGGGTTCTTCATCCGCTCTTCAAACTCGATTCGTAGCGTCTGCCTCAATCCATTGAAGCAACCTGCGGCGGCACTGTGGTCGCCCGGAAACGTGA
Organism: Caulifigura coniformis; assembly: GCF_007745175.1. Taxonomy (GTDB): domain Bacteria; phylum Planctomycetota; class Planctomycetia; order Planctomycetales; family Planctomycetaceae; genus Caulifigura; species Caulifigura coniformis. The sequence goes on from NZ_CP036271.1 coordinate 6,365,533, forward strand.
ATCGCAGTTTCGGAGAGTTTGTTGAATGAAGTCGCGGAAGTGTGGCGTCGGGCAGATCAAATGCGGAGACGGCAACCAGCGGGCGGGATTTACCCTCATTGAGCTTCTGGTGGTGATCGCCATCATCGCGATCCTGATTGCACTGTTGCTGCCGGCCGTGCAGCAGGCCCGCGAGGCCGCGCGGCGGACGCAGTGCACGAACAACCTCAAGCAGATCGCGCTCGCGATGCACAACTTCGCGGATGCCAGGGGACATCTGCCGCAGGGAGCCCGCGACCACAATTCCGGGGCGCCGTCGGATCCCCTCAATGACACCAGCCCGCAGTGCTGCAATTCGCTGACGGTCGCGGGCTGGTCGTGGTCTTATCACCTCCTGCCGTACATGGAACAGCCTTCCATCTTCAATCTGGCCGATCCCACCGCCACCAGCGCTTCGTCGACATACGGTGCTCAGAACCTGGCGGTCGCCCAATCCAAGGTGCCTGCTTACACGTGCCCGACCCGTCGTGCCCCCACCGCCTACGGCACCAACAAGATTTTCAAAGTCGACTATGCAGGCAACGCCGGCGAGCGCGAGTTCACGGGCAGCGCGGTCTACACCGACGCCACCGCCACGAGCGCTCCGAAAGGCAACCTCCGTGCACCGGCCAGCTCCGGCGAGAAAACGGGAGTGATCGTTCAGACCGACCGCAGCAAGGTCATCATCGAACGCATTACCGACGGCAGCTCGAACACGATCATGGTCGCTGAAAAGGCCATCGGCCTGACCGGACAGGGCTCGGACGGCGGGGAGAACGAGAACTGGAACAACGCCGGCTGGGACGAAGACGTGGTCCGTCATGGAGCCGGCCGCAACGGTAGCGGAACGACCTTTGGCATCCCGCCTCTCCCGGACATCAAGGCTCCCTCGAAGGACTGGTACAACAACTTCGGTGGCCCGCACTCCGGCGTCGTGATCTCTGCGATGGGGGACGGATCAGTCCGCGGCATCAATTACAACATCGACAGCAACGTCTTCCGCCGGCTGAGCCATCGGGCCGATGCGGAGCCGGTTGGCGAGTTCTGATCCGCCCGTCGCCGCCATCAATCCCCCCGTGACTCTCATTTGATGAAGGAAGTTGTTTGATGTTGCGTTTTGTGATGCTGGCCCTCCTGCTCGGGCTGCTGAGCCTCTCAGCCGCTGGCTGCGGCAACTCGGAAGCGGTGGTGGCCGGCGCCCCGACTGCAGATGAGCTGAAGATCGCAGAAGAAGAACAGAAGAAAGTTGAGGAGGCCGAGAGGGCCGAGGCCAGGAAATCGGCTCCTGCGAAGAGAAAATAACGGCTCCGCTTTGCGAGTCGCGAATCCCCCGATGAATGCCGTGCCGTGCCCCTGGGCCTGGTGCGGCATTTCTTTTTGCCAGGCCAGGCATCGTTGAAAACCAGGGGGCTTCTCATGCTGCACAGCCGGGCCAGAATGGAGGAAAGAACGAACACCACTTTCCAAGGCGCACGTCATGCCTGCACAGACTCCCAGGGCGCATAACGACCCGATCCGTACGGAAAACCATCTCATGGGCTTTCTGGATTCCCGCTCGGATTGCGAAGCTCTCGTCGCTTTGATGAAACAGCAGGGGATCGAAGTCCCGCTCATGCTGACGTTCGACGGCGCCGGCGGCGTGGCGGCGCTCGAAGAGATGCTCAAGGGCTCCTGGGGAGAGGCCGAACAGGCGTTTTACGAGAAAGCCCTGCCTGAACTCGAGAACGGGCACTCCGCAATTTGCCTCGAGGTGTCAGACTTTGACGAGGCTGCCAAAGTCGGAAAACTCGCCGGCCGGCTCGGAGGTCGGGGCTTCACGCACTTCGGAGTCCTTGTCGACACGGGGGTCGACACGGGAAACGCATCGACTGCATCGAAGAAATGATCGATGCAGTCGATGCGGGATCGGATTCATTGTCACGGCGAAGCAGTGCTCGCTTGGTCCCCGGGATCATCCAGGCGCACCAGCAACCACGTCTCCTGCTGGGTGGCGCCGAAGTGAACGAGAGCGGCTGCCTCGTTCTGGCTGAGATTTCCCAGCCCGGTTTCGACGACGACGTTCTCATTCTCACCGACGCGGAACGCGACTCGTTGCGTTTGCGGGTCGACCTGCCCTAGGACGCTCTGCGCCGCATCCGTCGATGAGTTATAGAGCGTGCCGGAGATGATCCCGGTCTTCGAAACCGCCAGCTGCAGCACCCGGCCCGGATCGACATCCTGCTCGCTGGAAGAAACGGCGAACGTTCCCAGCGGCATCCACTCCGCTTCGGCCGCTTCCTCCTCGGTGGCCGGCGCCGCGACGGTCGCCAGCTCCGCCGCGGACATCGCGTAAGACTCCGCGCTCGCGATCGGCTGGCCGCCGACATAAACCGTGTTGTTGTTGTAGGTCACGTTCCCGCCGGGGCCGTAGTCGTAGTAGACCGGCTGGGCCCAAACCGTCTGTGGCGCGTTATTCCACGTGAACCACGTCGACAGCGAGTTCCATTGCGGCGCCGACCACCAGTACGACGACGGGTACCGGCTGAACTGGTAGCCGTAGTGCCACCCGCCGAGGTTGTCGTAGTGGCTGTTCCACCAGTTGTTCGTGAAATAGTTGTTACCGTAGTGACCGTTGTACCAGGAGTTGCGAACACCATTGCCCCAGCTCGTCCAGTGATCACCGCCCGGACGGTTCCACCAGTTCGGGCGGGAGGGCCTGACGAACGCGTTGTTCCACTGGTTGTTGATCGTCGTGTGATTGATGTTGTTCACGTTCACCCACGACGGGCGATTGTGAATGTTGTTGTTGCTCCATCCCGGCCGGCCACCGGGCCGGTTGGCCCAGCCGGGGCGATTGTTGTCACCCGGCCGCCACGGACGGTTGTTGTCGCCTGGTCGCCAAGGACGGTTGCTGTCGCCCGGGCGCCAGGGGCGGTTGTTGTCACCCGGGCGCCAGGGGCGGTTGTTGTCACCGGGACGCCACTGTTCTCCCGATCCTCCCTGGCCTGGCCGGACGAGGTCTCCGGGGCGTCCGGGACGGTTGTCGCCGCCTGGCCTGCCGGGACGATTATCGCCACCTGGGAGTCCAGGTCGGTTATCGCCGCCAGGGCGCCCGGGGCGAAGATCGTTTCCGGGTCGACCGGGGCGGATGTCGGCGCCGGGGAATCCCGGACGATTTCCGCCGCCTGCAATTGGCCTGTCACCGCCTCCGGGGCGGACGCCAGGACGCGTCGCCGGGCGGTCGAGTCCCAGGAAATCTCCAGGGGAGGGACGTGCTCCTGCTCCAGGCCGGGCTCCCGGTCCTGTTCCGGGCCTGTTTGGCAATGTTGTGACCGGACGATTGCCACCGGGCCTGCCCGTCGGCAGCTTCGTTGACGGGGGCCGAATTCCGCCGGGACGGTTCATTCCAAGATTCGGACCGGACGCACCGGATCCACCGGGCCTCAGATGGCCGGCGCCGGGCCGCGAAGTGGGACGCGATCCGATATTCGGTCGACCGCCGCCGCTGTTGGGTTTCAGTCCACCGCCGACGTGACTGGGACGCTTTCCTCCTCCGCCATGAGCGATGGGTGAGGGACGGGAATGCGCGCCACCGGATGGGCGATTGACCTGTGGTCGGGCGGAGGGACGCCCACCACCCAGGTGGGGCGCACCGGCGTGTCCGCCAGCGTGATGACTTCCTCCGCCTCCCCCGGGCCGTGCTCGGCCGCCAGAAGGCCGGCCCCCTTTCAGGCCGGAACCAGCGGCGACTGGAGGCACCAACAGGAGTGCGACGACGACACTCATCGCGCGATGTGTTTGCATATCACTTCCCCTCCTCGCTGGTCGCGGCCTCAGCGGACGGTGCTGCGGTGCGAACGACAGTGACAGCAGCAACGCGGGGGACAGGCTCGCCATTGACTTCATGGCCGACGAGTCCGATCTTCATCGAGTTGTCGTCGACCGGCGTGATGACATAGGTTCCGGAGGCGACGCCGGCGTCCGCGAGGGTCTGCGTCGATTTGACGAGCCAGTCGCCGCCATTCTTCGACCAGATGGCTTCGCCGAACGAGCCATCGGCATTGAACGTCCACGACCGGATTTCGTGGGAACGCGGATCCCAGCCGATGATCTGGGTTCCCGACATCTCTTCTTCCTCCCCGAACTGGGTCGAGAAGCGGCGGACAAGAAAATTCCCGCCGCGCGACCACGCGAATGACGAGGTGGTCGCGATTCCTTCCGTCTGGTCGGCCCAGTCGCCCACCATCCACGCGAGTTGCTGAAGGGCATCGTTCGCGGTTTCCGGCTGGGGAACCGGCGACTCCTCGACGCTATCGAGCAACCATGCATCTCCCTGTTTCACCAGGAGCGCGGAGAATTCGATGACGGCCGGTTCCTCACCGGGGATAAGCGTTGTGACTGTTCCCTCGGCCTGCGCGACCGTGGGCGTCACCATCCGAACTTCGCCGGCCTCGACGGACAGCTTCGCTTCGGGAATCTCCTTGAATGCCGTTTCGAGATCCCGAACGATCGCGTCACGGCCGCGGGTCTTGACCCCCGTGGCGCGGTCGACGTGGACCCCCGCTTCCGTCCAGAGTTTGCCGACGGCCGCGGCATCGCGCTTGTTGAAGGCCTCTTCGTAGGCCCTGGTCACGGCTCCCATGCTGGCCTTGTCCTTGTCGTCACGCGTGTCCTGCGCGGTCGTCGGACGCGGATGGGCGGCCAGGAGAACTCCGACCACTAGAGAGCAGTGCGCCACTTGTCGCGAGGTCATGCTTCACTCCGGCAGAGACCTGGACGCCGCAATCGGCGTCACAATCGGGTGGACATCCGAACTCGAATACAGGCTGAGCCCGTCTTCAACAGACTTCAAACACTCGTTGACTGAGTCCCAGCATTGCCTCGGTCGATCGGGAAAGTCCAGCGCAGCGAACGCCCGCGCGAAGAGGCGTTGATCGCAATGAATCGGATGAAGGGACCGCTTACAATCCCGCCATGACCCGCGACGAAATCTTCTCGGCGAGCCTCCAGTACTTTCTCGCGCCCATTCGCGACCTGCTGGGAGATCATGACGTCACCGAAATCATGGTGAACGGCCCGGATGAAGTGTTCGTCGAACGCGGCGGGCGGCTGTTCTCGACCGATCGAACGTTCTCCAGCGACGACGCGCTGCGGTCGGCCGTCCACAACATAGCCCAGTACGTTGGACGCGAAATCAACGCCGATCAGCCGATTCTCGACGCCCGGCTGCCCGATGGTTCCCGAGTACACGTCGTCATCCCTCCCAGTTCGCGGGGCGGAGTCTGCCTGACGATCCGCAAGTTCCGGCGCGACACGCTGACTCTGTCGGACTTCGTGCGGCTGGGAAGCCTGTCGGAGATGGCGGCGGAGTTTCTGTCGATCGCTGTTCGCCTGCGGAAGAACATTCTCGTTGCTGGTGGCACTGGGACCGGGAAGACCACGTTTCTCAATGGGTTGTCGTTCGCGATTCCCGCTGATGAACGGATCATCGTGATCGAGGACAGCTCTGAACTCCGGCTGGGGCAACCGCACACCGTTTACCTGGAGGCCCAGACTGCGGATTCCGCGGGACGTGGGGCCGTTTCGATCCGGCAGCTGTTCATGGCGTCGCTGCGGATGCGTCCAGACCGGATCATTGTCGGCGAGGTTCGCGGCGGCGAGGCGCTCGACATGCTGCAGTCGATGCTCAGCGGGCATTCGGGAAGCCTGACGACCGTGCACGCCTCGACACCGCGTGATGCGCTGGTGCGGCTCGAGACGTTGTCACTGATGTCCGATGTGGAGCTGCCCGTGTATGTCGCCCGGGCCCAGGCGGCATCGGCGATTCACCTGGTCGTCCAGCTCAGTCGATCGTCGGAAGATGGACGCCGGCGTGTGACACGGATCACTGAACAGACCGGGCTGGACGACGCGAATCGCTATACGTTTCGCGACTTGTTCCGGCTGGATGTCGGCAGACGAGGGCCAGAACTGGTTCACACGGGAGAAGGAGCGTCGTTCGCAGGTGAACTGCGTGAGCAGGGGCTCGAAAGCGAAGCCCGGCTGTCTGCCTCCGTATGGAAGTGACAGGCTCAACGCAAAACACCCCGGCTGCCTGGGAGCGACCGGGGTGCTTGTGAGTGGTCGGTCTTCAGGTTGCTGTCATTACAGCAGGCCTTCGTAGCCGGCTCGGTAGGGGCGACGGACGATCTGCGCGAGTTCAGGAGCGTTCGGCGTCGTCATCGAGCTGGCATTCCATTCGATGACCTTGCTTTCACCCGTCGCAGCAGCCCAGACGGCCAGGTTGCCCAGCAGGATGGTTTCGGTGAGCTTGCCGGCATAGTTCTCGAAGTTGGCCACGGCCCGCTTCCGCTTGCCAGTGACCGATTCATGGAACTCGAGGAAGTGGCCGGGTGACCGCTCGTACTCGACCTTGGGCACTTCCTTGTTGCCGCCGATGTTGACCATGAACTCGGCCGCGTAGTCGTCCCACGCGTAGAGATATCCTTTGTCGCCGAGGATGATCGCGCCGGTCGCCTTGCCGTCGGGGTTCTTTCCTTTACGGCGGAACTTTTCGCCGCCGAGGAGCGATTCTTCCGGCATGTAACCGCCGTCATACCACCACACCGTGATCGGCCCGCGCCACGCGTTGGCCGGGAACTCGAACTTGATCTTCGACTTGGCCGGGTAGGTGTCGCCGTTGTGTCCGGTGACGACCGATTCCGTATCTTTCGCGGCGTCAAAGTCGCCGCGATTCTTGCCGTTATCCTTCTTCACGAGCATCGGCGTTTCGCACCAGGCCTGGATGGAGACCGGGTCGGCGAGGTCGAGGCCCATGTAGGGCATGTTGAAGGTGTGGCAGGCCATGTCGCCGAGGGCGCCGGTGCCGAAGTCCCACCAGCCGCGCCAGGCGAAGGTGTGGTATCCGGCAGCGAAGGGACGGAGCGGCGCGGGTCCGAGCCAGAGGTTCCAGTCGAGGTTGGCGGGAACCGCCTGCGACTTTCCGCGCGGTCCACCCTGCGGCCAGACCGGCCGGTCGGTGAAGACGTGGCATTCCTTGATGTTGCCGAGGGCGCCGGACTTCAGGACGGCCGCTGCTTCCCGCAGTCCGCGGTTGGCGGTGCCCTGGTTGCCCATGCTGGTGGCGACGTTGGATTCCTTGGCGATTTCCTGGAGACGACGGGCTTCCCAGACGCTGTGAGTCAGCGGCTTCTGGCAGAAGCAGGCCTTGCCCAGCTTCATCGCCAGGGCGGCGGCGACGGCGTGGGTGTGGTCCGGCGTGGAGACCGTGACCGCATCGATGTTCTTTTCCGTTTCCAGCAGCTTGCGGAAGTCGGTGTAGGTGGTTGGCTTGAGGTCCTTCGTCAGTGCGCGCTTGGCGAGGTCGATCGAGCGGCTGCCGAGGGTGTTCGAATCAACGTCGCAGACGGCGACGATGTCGCCGTTGTCCGAGGCGTCGTTGGAGTCGCTGGTTCCTTTGCCGCCGAGGCCGATGCAGGCGTAGCGGACACGTTCATTGGCCGACCGCTCCTGGGCGAGGACGGTGCGGGTCGCCGTGCCGCCGACGAAAACCGCGGCGCTGATTGCGGATGACGTTTTGACAAACTCTCTGCGGGAGGCGCTGAAACGCATGATTGGAATTCCTCGCTGTCGAGACTGTGGTGAACCGATTCTGCCTGGTCAGTCGGATGACGTCAGATACGGGTCCGTCAAAGTACGCCGTCCGCAGGGGAAACAAAAGCGTGCCCCTCACGGCAGCAGGGCTGGTCACTTCTTCAAGATGGGCCAATTCATCGTTGGGTTGCGCCGTCGCCGCAACATGACCTGCGGTGACGAGAGACGACCGACGGTGAAAGAGGGACTCGCCCCGCCCCAATCCCCACCCGCCCAAGCACTTCCGAGTACCGAGTACCGGGCCCACCCGCGCAACCGCCCCCGTCATGATGGAGGATCCCATGAACACAACCACCATCAACCTGTCGTCACACACCCCGGCCCGGCCTGCTCCATGTCTGCATCACGCACGCTCTCCCGATGCCTCCGCTGAACTTCGGCGGGAAATAGGGCGAGGAGTACAGTGCCACCCACACAACGCGCCCTCCTCGCTCCCTCGGCGTCAAAGACCTCCGCAGTTTCCCCAGTCCCCGCCCGAGCCTGCGAAAACCGCGAATGCTTTCGACGCGGAGCGAGAGCCGTTACACAAGAGGGCCACTGCCATCGCCTCCTGTTTGCGAGTGACCCATGCGCTGCTTCGCTGGTTTTGTTTCGGCCCTGATGGTTGGTCTGCAGACGACTCTCGCCGTCGCGCAGGCCCCCGGATTTTCGATCCCCGTCGTCGATCTCGACGGCGACACCGCCCGGCAGGTCACCGTCGACCGCGAACCGGGCCAGTACCTCGGACATCCGACCACGCTCCTGCTCGAAGATGGACGCACGATTCTCTGCGTCTATCCGAAAGGACACGGCAAAGGGGCGATCCAGTACAAGCGCAGCTCCGACGGCGGAAAAACCTGGTCCGACCGGCTGCCGACGCCGAAGAGCTGGGAAACGTCGAAAGAAACACCCACGCTTCACCGGGTCGTGGACGCGTCGGGGAAGAAACGCGTGATCATGTTCAGCGGGCTCTATCCCGTCCGCATGGCCGTCAGCGAAGACGACGGCGCCACCTGGTCCGAACTCCAGAAGGTCGGCGATTTCGGCGGCATCGTCGCGATGGGGGATGTCATCCCGCTCAAGTCGGCTCCAAAGCCGCAGTACCTCGCCTTCTTCCACGACGACGGCCGCTTCTTCGCCAACACAGGCAAGGCGACGGGCGTCTTTACTCTCTACCAGACGCTCTCGACTGATGGCGGCCTGACGTGGGGAACGCCCCGCGCCATCCAGACCTCTGGCGATATCCACCTCTGCGAGCCCGGGATCGTCCGCTCTCCCGATGGTTCCAGGCTGGCGATCCTCCTCCGCGAGAACCGCCGGGTGAAGAACTCGCACGTCATGTTCTCCAGCGACGAAGGAGCGACATGGTCCGAGCCCAAAGAACTCCCCGGCTCGCTGACGGGTGATCGCCACACCGCGAAGTACGGCCCGGATGGCCGGCTGTTCATCTCCTTCCGCGATGTCCCGAAGAAGGGAACGTCGAGCCCGACCGCCGGCGACTGGGTCGGCTGGGTCGGAACCTGGGACGACATCGCAGCCGGCCGCGAAGGCCAGTACCGCATCCGTCTCAAGGACAACACGAAGGGGAACGACTGCGCCTACCCCGGCGTCGAAATCCTGCCGGATGGAACGTTCGTCACAACAACCTACGGCCACTGGAACACGGGCGAGCCACCGTACATCCTGAGCGTGCGATTCAAGCTCGAGGAACTGGACGGCCGGAAGCGCTAGAAAAAGAAAAGCCCGGCTTCTTTGAGAAGCCGGGCTTTCGGCAAGTGAGTATCGAGAGAGGGCTCAGGTCAGCGAAATGTCGTGGTGCGTGATGCACTCGAAGCCGGTCTCGGTGACAACGTAGTTTCGCTCGATCCGCATGCCGGCGACGCCGGGAATATACGCGCCCGGTTCCAGCGTGATCACGTCTCCTGCTTCCAGGATGTCATCGCTCTGCGGCACAAGGATCGGCGGCTCGGGATGCGCGAGCCCGATGCCGTGTCCCGCATGGTGGGGGAACGCATCGCGTTTGCCGGCATCGGCAAACGGTTTCATCACCGCGGCGTGAACGTCACTCGCCTTGGCGCCCGCCTTCAGCGCCCCTTCGCCCCCCTTCATCGCCGCCTGGCAGATCGCGAACAGTTCCTGCGCCCCGGCGCTCGGCGCACCGCAGGCCAGGGTGTTCGTGAAGTCGGCCCGGTATCCATTCAGGACGACCGAATAGTCGAGACAGAACAGGTCGCCGTTCTCCAGGATCTTCGTGGTCGGCAGGCCTCCCACCTTGGGCTGTGCGGCCGTCAGCGCGCGGAAATCGCCATACACGAGCCCCGGTCGCCCCGCCTCTGTCAGAGCGGCCTTCTGCACTTCGAGATAAATCTCGAGTTCAGAAATACCCGGCTTCAGAACCTCGCGCAGCCGTCGCATCCCGGCCTCGCCCGCCTTGGCGGAGAGCTTCAGAAGATTGATCTCATCCGCCAGTTTGTTACGCCGCAGTTTCCGGAGAATCACGCCCAGGTCGCGGTCCGCTTCCGGGTCTCCCTTGGCCGAGATGGTGAACGCCGCGCGGGAATCCATCAGGAGCACCGGCACGGCCGCCGGAAGCCATTCCCCCTCGATGAGTCCCGGCCGTCCGGCCAGTTCCGACGCGATCTGCCCGACCGCTGCGAACAGGGCATGGTCGCGGTTCACGACCGCATGCTGGTGGTCGTACCACTTCTCGACGACTTCACGGTCGACAAACGGCGTTGCAGCGGCCGACCGGATCGTGAAGTTGTCACCGAGCAGGGTCGAACGTCCCCCGCGTTCGAGCAGCAGGAGCGCCCGCTCGCCGCCGGAAAAGCTCAGCGGCTGCACCATGAAGTTCGACAGGTACAGCACATGCCGCGGGTCGGCGATGAGGAGCCATTCGACTTCCGCGGGCACGGCGTCCCACAGACGCTTCTGGCGGGCAAGGCAACCTTCTTTGGTCAGCATGTGATCACGCAGTCGAACAACGAGCGGAAAACCTGCGCCCGTGCTGCCCAGGCAGACGGACGGTCGAAAGCTGAAGCGACCCGCGCACGGGCCGTCTCGAAATCAGCCGGGAATGTCTCCCGTCATCCAGACTCCGTCAACCAATCGCGACAGCTTCGGATGGGGCGACGTGTTCTGCAGACCGGCAGGCAGGCGATGCGGCCGGACGGCGTCGTAACAGTGCAGCGCCGAAAACCTCCGGATCGAAGCGGGGATGCCGACCGCAGTGAACCCGGGATGTCCGGTCGCCGGAAAAGGTCCGCCGTGATTCATGGCCGGGCTGACCGCCACGCCGGTCGGCATCTTGTCGTTCAGCAGCCGCCCCACCTTCTGCCGCAGCGCCGGAGCGAGGCGATCGTAAAGCGGATCATCACTGCCGTTGGAGCTGGAGTAGATGCACCCAGTGAGATTCCCTTCGAGCGCTCCGACCATCGAAAGCAGCTCGGTCTCATCCTTCGCCACCACGATCAACGACGCGTTCCCGAACGCTTCCGTCTGCAGGCGATGGGGATCCTTCAGGAACGCCGCCGCATCGACGCGCAGCAGCGTGTTGGCCACGCAGCACCGCGCCGGATCGGCCTTCCCCGAAGTGAGCTGTTTCGCGCCAGCCGCTCGCAACGTGTCGAGCCCCGCACCGAGACTCTTTTCAACGGAAGGCCCCAGCAAAGTTCCCACAGGAGCCGCGTCAAACCGTTTCGCCACGTCCGCGATAAACGTCTCGGTCTCCGGCCCCGCAATGAGGAACACAAGTCCCGGGTTCGTGCAGAACTGTCCGGCTCCCATCAGGCAGCTGCCCGTAAACTCTTCGGCCAGCTTGTCGCCCCGCTCCAAAAGGACGCCCGGCAGCAGATACACCGGATTGATGCTCGACAGCTCCAGATAAATCGGCTTCCCGACCGCATCCGCCGCCCGCTTGAGCACGACCCCCGCATGCCGGGCCCCCGTATAACCGAGCGATCCCAGCAGCGGATGCCCGGCCAGCTTCTCACCATCGGCGTGGGAAATCCGGTACACCAGCTGAACGAATCCCGCCGGCATCCCGGTCGCCGTCGCCGCCTCGTGCGCCGCCTCGGCGAATAGTCGCGTCGTCGTCGGATGCGACGGATGCCCCTTCGCGATCACGGGACATCCCGCCGCAACCGCGGCCGCGAAGTCGCCTCCCGAAATCCCGTTGAAGGCAAACGGAAAGTTATTCGGCCCGAACACCGCGACCGGCCCCAGCGGCGCGTGCATCGAACGGATGTTCTGCTTCGTGTCGATCGTCGGCAGCGCCCACGAGCCTTCGCGCGCCGCGGCCGCGGCCTGCCTCAACTGGTTGATCGTCCTTGGCAGCTCCGCAACCTTGAGTCGCGGCTCGACCGGCAGCGCCGTCTCCAGGTTCGCAATCTCGACGAGCTGCGCGGCCCGCGCTTCAATCCGCTCCGCATACGCCTCGAGAAACGCCGCAAACCGTTCCCCCGGCCAGGTCCGCACTTCCTGGAACGCCCGATCGGCCGCCTGCAGCGCCGCTTCGATCTCGCTCCACGGACTCACGGGGTACGCGTCCGGAAGGGCCTGGCGTGTCGCCGGGTTCACGGCCGTAAACGTCTCGGTCCCCCGGGAAGCGGACCACTGACCATTGATGAGGACGGGATGAGCGGAGGACGGCATGACCTGGGATCGCTTTAGAGGCGGCGGAAGGATGGCCACCGATTCTAGAGCGATCGCAGGAATGCGTCTTGGCTCGGGGTCACTCTTCCGGATTAGTTCCCGTTGCCGGTCGTCAGCTGGGCCGCCGCAACTCCAAACAGCGCCCCGGCCAGCAGATGCCGCTCGATGAACGCCAGCGTCGCTTCGCCGCACTTGTACTGCAGCATCACCAGATCCCGCGGCTGGATGATGATGTCTTCCTCCGCTTTCAAGCGGGCGCGGTACAGGTCGACCTCGATCGGCACGATCCGGCCATCTTCCAGCCGGCGGCGAATGATCACGCGGCTGGGACTGATCGTGACGTCGCTGTTCAGCGCCGAAACGCCGCCCGACGACGACATCGTTCCCCCACCGCCGCCGCCCACGCGCGACTGCGCGATGGAAACGGCCTCCAGCACATGCAGGTCGCGATCGCGCGGAAGCTGGTACTCACCGCCTCCCAGGAGGCCCCCCGTATAGAACACCTCCGATTCGCGCGACTCGATGAACACGATGTCGCCGTCATACAGCGTGACGTCTTCTTCGCAGATGTTCGGCGTCTCACCAGCCCCAAGACGGATCGGGATCCGGATCACGTTCGGGCTGTCGATCGTCAGGTCTTCGTAGTTGAACTGCTCAGGGAACAGCCCGGCGATCGGCGTGCGGGTCTGGCAGGTCGAGTATCCGCTGTCATACGACGGGACGTTCCACGACGGAGGCGCGTTGTCATACACCGGCCCCCCATACGGCGCGGCATTCTCCGGAAACCCTTGCTGTGCGCCATATCCAGTCGAATGCGGCGCGGGATATCCGCCACCTTGCGGGTACTGCTCCTGCATCGCGGGTACGGAATGGCTCCAGCCCCCCGGGGAGCCATAGCTCTCATACTGCGGAGCCGCAGACGGCTGCTGCGAATAGACGCTCGACGCCGGCTCGACCGACGTGGCCTGAACGTCGCGCCCGCCATACTCGGCCGTGCGCACATCCATTGCGGAGCCACCCCGCTGTGTCGAATGACCGGCCATCGAGGTCGAGTGTCCGCCGAACAGATCCTGCATGCGCGAGGCACGCGACTGCGGGCTCTGCCCGCGGATGATCTGGTGCGACTGCGGCAGGATCGGCATGCCGTTCTGCGGCGTGCCGTATTGGATCCGTTCCGGCGGCGCGTAGGGCTGCTGCACCGGCGGGCGCGGCTCGGAGTGCTGCGGAGCCATCGGACTGGTCGCCGCCGGCGCAGGCGGAGAAGCAGGATTCGCAGGCCGTTGCTCCGGCGCGTACGCCGGTGTCTGCGGTGGCGTCTGGACGGGAGGCCGCTGCATCACCGGCTGCTGGGCCGGGGCGTATTGCGGCTGCTGGATCGGCGGAGCCATCACCGGAGGCGGAGCCACGGAAACGGCCGAGCTCGCACTGCGGGCTTTGTTGCGGCGGATAATGTAGATCGCGTTCTCGGCGTCGAGCCCTGGCAGACCGTTGTTTCCGCCAGAGCTGCTGGTCAGCGCATGCAGCACGTCGTTTTCATACGCCCGGAGCCGGACCACCTGGCCAGTGCCTCGCTTGGAAACGCCAGGGTTCACGGTCCCCTGCCCCGACCCGCCTGCGGTCGTCGATTCCGTGGCCTCCTGGCGCACGACCATCACGCGATATTCGCGCGGACGCCACAGCGACACCATGATCTGCGAGTTGTTCATCTGCATCAGCTGCGCCTGCTGACAGGCCCGGCCGATGGCGACTTCCACCTCGTGCAGCGTCATTCCCTGTACGTTGATCGGCGGCAACTGCGGCAGGACGAGCGTGTGGTCGTCCCGCACGGTGATCGGGTAACCCATCGTCGGCGGGTCGATCGTGTTCGCCGGCGCCGTGATCGGTGGCGCTTCGCCGACCGACTCCCGTCCCAGCGCCGGACCGATCAGACTCCGCGTCCCGAGCAGGCCCGGAATGTAGATTGCAAGAATGTCGCCCCCTTCGACGCGATGCTGATCCACAGGCGACCGCACGAGCAAGCTCAGGTTGATCGTACGCCGCCCCTCGCGGGATTCTCCAAGCAGTTCCTGGGGAACATGGCTGGCCGGAACGCCCCGGAGCGGCCGGAATGCCGCGCACCCCGGCGACAACATCATGCTGCCAATGAGCGCCGCAACGATCCGCTTGCGGCGGAGCGCGGAGGCGACTCGTGGTGGCGTCGATGATTCAGCCCGGATCGGCATTTCAGTTCCTTCTCGTGTCGTTCTCGACTCACTCAGGCGCGAGGCGGTACGGGAGACGAAGTCGTTCACCACGTGCCGGCGTCGCATGTTCCGCCGCATTGCCCCCCACACACGCCGCAGCTGTAGGCCGATGCGATCACGCCTTCTTTCCCCAGCATCGCCAGGGCCCGTTCCGCCCCGGCCGTGTAGCCGGCGAGCCAGTCGCAGGCCTGCTGCTTTCCCGATTCCGTCCGGTAGCAAAGCCCCCAGTACCGCCGAGGCGGTACCGCCGGAGTCACGCCCCAGCCCCCCTGCGCCACATCGACGAACGCCTGTTCAAACCCGTACGCGTAGTCGCTCGAGAAATCGCATTGCGACTGATGCGACAGCGACTTCAGGCATTCCCGGGATGCGCACTTCGCGCGGTGGGCCGTGATGCAGTCATCGATGTCACGGGCATACAGCGGACTGCAGTTGCTGTTATGCAGATGGGCGCGGCCGGGAATCCAGGTCGTGATCCCCCCCGCGCAGCCCCCGAAGAACAACGCGGCCACGGCCGGCGTCATCTGCCAGTAGCGCTGCCGCCACGCCGCCAGACGGTCCCACGCCCGCCAAGACATGAATGGTCCCCCCATGATTTCCCCCGCCTCGCCCGCTTGAAGGTCCGGAGATCGATGCGCGATCCCCGGCGGCCGGCTCCGCCCCCCGGAACCGCCCCCTCGCCGCAAGGCGTTTTCGATCGGCATGAAGCGGCGCACTGTCGCCACGCACTGCCGACTCTCGCGGAGATATCGGTCGCGCCAACAAGCAGGATCGACGCAAAACGCGGGTCGGGAGGGTCGTTCCAACGGTGCGAAATGCACTGCCGCTAGATCTTCACAATCCGGCCGATTCTGCCGCCAGCGGGAAGAACGCCGTCTCGACCGGTCCCACCGGCCCCGTCACCTCGTGCACCAGGTAGGGCCCCGACCGAAAAACCACCGGCTGGTCGTACGGAAACGAGTTCAACGCCCCGCGGGGGCACGCGAACCGCCAGTTCTCGACTTGCGAGTCGTCGAGCGCAACGGCCGGATCGAGCCCTGCTTCCAGCAGGTCGCTGACCACATACCTCTGGCGGGAGTCGCGCAGGGCCTCGGCAATCTCGCCCGACCGGCCCGGAAAGAGACGCAGATGCGTCTCGGTGAACACGTACCGCGTCGACGGCCGAACCTGAAGCGCCGGATACACATGAATCGTGTGCGTGTGATAGGCCGTCAGTTCGCCGTCAGCGACCCGATGGTCCCGTAGAAAGCCCTCGACCCGGGCCAGGTGAGTCCATTCCGGCAACGGCAGGCGTGCGAGGGCAGCACGCAGTCCTGGCGACGCTTCGCGTCCGAAGCATCTCGGCCACGCAGCCAGTTGATCGCTGCGCAGGGCGAACGACGGAACGAGGCACAGAGCGCCGGCCAATGCCAGCCGGGTGGGAGACCACTCCCATTCCGACGGAATTGCCCACACGGAGATGAGAACGACCGCTCCCAGGACGAGCGCCGGAACATGGACGTAGTCGAACAAATGCTGCAGAAGCAGCGACTGGGCGATCCATCCGAGATAGAGCGCGCTGGCGATCACGGCGCGGGACGAATGCGACGCCGCCACACCCGGCTTCGCGGACACTTTCAGCTGCCGCCACAGGACGGCCATTGAGACCGGAATCGCGACGACGTGGACGAGTGACCAAGGCGCGAGCCGTTCCTGGACGGACCACAGGCGGGCCCACGACCAGCGATTCCCCGAGGCCGCGACGTAGTCGCGGTTCCACTCGGTGAGGATCGACCAGAACGGCGTCCAGGCGTTGTGCTCGATCAGCCACGCGATTCCCGCCAGGCCCACGAGCGAACCGCCCAGGATGACAACCGCCTCGTCAGTAAGGATTCGTCGCCCCTTCACCCCCGACGGCCGCGGAACGCACCACGATGCGACAATGACGCAGACCGCCGGGACAACCACATGCGGCTTGAGCCAGACTGCCGCTCCCCACAGCAGTCCCTCCGCCAGCGCGGAACCGATGCCGTGCCGCAACCGGGCCAGTCCGCCCTCATGCGCGTCGTGGGCTTCAAGTCGCCGGATCCGCAGTGAAACCGCGCCGAGAACAAACGGCAGCATCCACACATCGCGCTGACAGTGGCACCACTCACTCAACGTCGAGTAGCCCGTTGCCAGGACGATGGCGACAAGCAAACCCGTCCTCCGATCGCACCCCGCCAGACGCACTGCCAGCCACACTGCCACACCGAACCACAGCAGGTCGAACACCCGCAACGCTTCCGACGACCATCCTGCGACGGAACGCACCAGCAGGTGGAGCCAGACCGCTCCGGGTAGATTCGGTTCCAGGATGTCCCGGTACAGGGTCCCGCCGTCCCGCACGAGCTGCGCCTGCAGGTCGTACATCACCGGATCAGGACCCAGCGGCGAACGCAGGAAGAGCGGCCCGTGAAGCAACAGTCCCCCCGCAACGATGGCCCAGGCCACCAGACGTTCGAGAGTGACAGAACGGGAGGACATCAACCGGCGGGGAAATGAGTCAGGGGCGCTGCCTCAAAGCTACCCCACCCGTGTCACGCCGCTGTGAATCCCCGTTGTTGTTGAAAGAAGACGCGGCGAAACAATCAGAACCACCGCCACGAACGGACTTCCCGGCGCTACATCGACGCCACGCTCGCGTCTGAACGCAGCCTTCGCGCGGCCCGGACGAGCTCCACCGCAGTTCGCGGCAGCATGGTCTTCGCCAGGGTCTTCCAGGAGTTCCGCGTCGCAGGACGCTGGCGAATCGCCTTGAGTGCGTGTGCAGCCGCCAGACGTCGCTGGCCCCCTTCAATCAGCGCGGCCGCGAGCCAGTCATGGGCCTCGGCCCGGATGCGATCCAGTTCCCGGTCGGTCAGTTGGAGTTCCGGGCGATGGTGTGCAATCTGCTCTTCGAGGGTCTTGAGAAACGCGGTCGCAAAATGAACCTGGTTCTTCAGGTTCGTGATCTGGTCCGCTCCGCCGATGCGGTAGTCGATCGTCGCCTGGTCGAGGAACGCGACAGCCCCCAGCCGCGTTGTCGCGAGATGGAACTTGTAGTCCTCGCCCCCTGCTTTCATCGACTCGTCAAACAGGCCCACGGCCGCCGCCCGCTCGCGGCGGAGGACGACCGTAGACGTGTGCACGAGGTTGCCATACAGCATGTGCGAATAGATCGGACCCCACGAAAGTTTGACGCCGGCGAGGGCCGGGTCAATCTGTGGAACCACGTCCTGAAGCGGGGCTGATTCCGGGAACAATTGCCCTTGAGCCAGGCGCCGATAGCCCTTGTACATCCTCTGCAGGTAGTTGCAGTGCACAATCCGTCCCTGAACGTCGACCGCGTTCATGTCGCTCCAGACCATCCCAACCGCCGGCAGGGCGCGCAGCACTTCGACCTGCGTCGCCAGTTTCGTGGGGTGCCAGGCGTCGTCAGAATCGAGAAACGCAATCATCGCGCCGCGGCAGTTCGCCAGCGCCGTATTCCGGGCCGCGGAAACCCCACCATTGGGCTGACGCAGATAGCGGATCCGGTTGTCGGCCGCGGACATCGACGCCACGACGCTCTGCGTCTCGTCCGTGGAACCGTCATCGACGACGACCACTTCAAGGTCAGTCCACGACTGCGCCTGCACGCTGCGGAGCGCGGAACGCAGGAGTTCGGCCCGGTTGAACGTCGGTACGACAACCGAAACCAGTGTCTCGCGGTCGGCGGGACGCTCCAGATTGGAAGTGGAATCGAGCACGGGCATTGCAGAATCCAGTCCCCGAACGTGGCCGGCGGCAGAAGGCGCCGCGGCGGTGGGAATCCGCTCAACGCTAGCCGGCTGGATAAGGAAATCCTTATCAAAGTGGCTGGGTTGTGCTGGATGTGACGGGGCGAAACCCCACCCGTCGACAAGAGCAGCAGAACCGTCAGAATCGACCACTCACCTGGACGCGCTCACACCCCACCGGGCGTATCGCGAAAACCGTGGCCTTGCTGGACCCGCCTCAGCCCGCTTCTTCTTCCGTCGAACGCAACTTCTCCAGACGGATGCAGTTCCCCTTCTCGTTGAACTCCACCCGGTTCATGAACGACTTGATCAGCATCAGCCCGCGGCCGCTGGCACGCTCGATGTTTTCATCGAGCGTCGGATCGGGGACGTCGTCAGGAACATAACCCGGACCCTGGTCTTCGATTTCGACGTACACCCGGTCCTGCTCGACGTCGCACTGGATGCGGACCGATTTGTCCGGATCGAGCTGATTGCCGTGCTTGATCGCGTTGACGAGCGCTTCCTCGAGAGCCAGCCGCACCGAAAACACGTCCCGCATCGAGTATTCACGCTCTTCCATCAGGCTCACGATCCGCTCCTGGACTTCATGTCCGGCGGATGTGTCGCTGGGAATCGTGATTTCGAGGTGGACAGCGGAGGACATGATGCCTCGATAGTTCCTGACTGCCCGCGACGAAGTTTTGCCGGGAGGGCCCCAAAAGCCTCAGGTCGCCCTCGCCTCAGCAGCCGGAAGCGGTGAACCGCTCCTTCAGTTCCGCGACACGACGGCCGAATCGCCGTCGAGGGCCGTTCCGTGGATTACAAACCGGCAACCGCCTCATCCTGGGTGTTGCGAATGTCGAACACCTTGTTGAGCCGGGTGATGGCGAACACTTCGTAGATGTCCTTGCGGATGTTGCACAACCGCAGCTTGCCGCCCGACGCCTTCACCTTCTTGTCCATCGTGATCAGTTTCCCGAGCGCGGCGCTCGAGAGGTACTCGACGTTCGTGAAGTCGAGAACGATCTTCTTCCGGCCATCCTCTTCGATCAGACCAAACAGCTGGGTCCCGATGATCTGGATGTTGTTCTCGTCGAGGATCTTCTTGTCGATGAATCGCGCGACAGTCACGTCGCCGACTTCTTCGATATCGAGCCGTCGTTGAACCGGTGCAGCCATATCCCACTCTTTCAGGAGCCAAACGCCTCGTGCGCCGGGCGACTGCACTGCAGACGACCGTGCGTTGCGGACCGGGGCGGAAGGGTAAGGAACCTCACCCGGGACCGCCGCGCCAAACACGCAGTTTTGCGATCTTCGCGCTGTAAAACGATGCTGTCAAGGGTCGGTTGCGGAGCCATCAACTCTCGTCGACGCCCCCGTCCCGGCGATCAACGCCCGCTCGAACTCGATCGACGCTCACGGGCATACCGCACCCGGCAGCCCCGCGCAATCACTTCGCTCACTTCAGGTTTCGTTCCGCCTAGCGCCGCCGCGATTGCCTCTTCGACATACCGCCGCTTCACCTGGCTCGCGTCCGTCGCGTCGTCCATCGCCCCCATGTACACCACCCGCCGCTCGCGGTTCAGCACGTAGAACTCCGGCGTGAACACCGCGCCGAAGTCCCTGGCGATCTTCTGGCTCTCGTCGGTCACGTAGGTGAACGCGAACCCCTTCTCCTTCGCCCGCGCCGTCAGCGCCGGCAGAAGATCCTCTTTCACCTTGTTCACCGAGATCGCCACTACCGCGACCTGCCCCTTCTCACCCCCCTGGGCCTTCGCCAGCGCGTTGATCCGCTCCTCGTAGTCGACCGCCGTCGGGCAGCTCGCACACGTGAACACGACCACCACCACCGGCTTGTCCGCCAGGTCGGACAGCGAATGCTCCCTGCCGTCTGTCCCCGGCAGCTTCATCCAGGCGGGGGCCGCATCGCCGATCGACAGAACGTCGTTGTATTCACCAGCCGCGGCCGGCCGTCCCGCCAGGAACAGCAGGACGGCGGCAAGCATCAGGGTCCGGGGCATCGCGCGCTCGTCAGTTCTTGCCGTAGTGCTTGACGGGAGTACGCCCGTCTTCGCCGTTCCAGTACTTGTCGAAATCGAAGTGCGGACTGTTGTCGTGATCGTGGCAGTCCTCGCAGTCACGCGTGTTCATCAGCGCTTCGCGGGACGCCGTCAGCTCCTTCGTCACCTTCTTGTCCTTGGCGAACGCCCGCTCCAGCGTCACGTGCGCGCTCCCCGGCCCGTGGCAGTTCTCGCACTGCTGACCCGCCAGCTCGGGCGTCGTCTTCAGGTCCACGAATCCCGATGTCAGCCGCACCGCCCGCTGTGGATGCCAGCCCGTCGCATGACACGCGACGCACTCTGGGTCGAACTGGCGGTCGACGACGTATTCCTTCGGTTCGTCCGCCCGGCCATGCGAAAGACTCTGTGTCGCGAACGCATGCCGCGTGTTCTTCCACACCTCGAACGCCTGCTTGTGGCAATCCTTGCACTGGTCGACCCCCACAAACTTCAGGTCCCGCTGTGCCGAGTCGAACGGCATTTCATGCGCGCTGTCGGGCCGCTCCATTTCGATCCGCTGCTGGTAGTCGCGCATCAGCTGCGTCATTTCCGGAGCGTTCTTGAACCGGTCCCGGTCCAGCTCCACCAGTTCAAACGCCCCGACCACCGGCTTGCCACCCCGGTTGTAGATCGCCACGCACGGAGCATGCTTCCCCTTCATTCCCGGCTCAACGTAGAGCGTGGTGCCGACCCGCTGTTCCTTGCGCACCGGGTCTTCCGGCCCGGACGCCGTCACCACGATGTCGAAGCCAGGCGCCAGCGCCTTCGATTCCTCTTCGCCAGCGTGGGCCAGCAGGATCAGGATCTGCGCCCCTTGGGCCTTCATCTTCTGGATCACGCCCGGAAGCACCGACTCCGGCGGATCGATTTTCAGCAGGTTGGGATCGACCCCCGCGAACTCGGGAATCCGATTCACGCCGTTGTCCGGATGCGGGTCGGATTTACCGACGATCGACGTGATGCCGAACCGCACGCCCCCGGCATCGACAATCTGGAATTCCTTCGGCATCCCGATGTCGCGCGAGCCGAAGATCGTCACGTTCGCACTCACGAACGGCACGTAGCCCTCTTCCACCGACCATTCGGAGTGCAGCGCAAACAGGTTGTCGGCCGTCAGCTTCAGTTCTTCGATGCCAAGGCCCCACGCCTTGTATTTCATCATCTGCGACGCCTTGCGGAAGAAGTCCAGCTTCAGCTTCGCCTGGTCCCGCGTCAGCCGGTCCTTGTTCAGGTTTCCGCCCACATCGACGGCCATCGTCGACCAGCCCCGCTGCCACATCTGGTGGAACAGGTCCATCCGCCGGGCCAATCCCCCCGCCTGGTTCTCCGTGCATCCGCAAGGCTCGAGATATCCCTGCTGCTCACCAGTCAGCACCAGCACGATGGCTGGCTTGTCCCAACCCTGGAACGCCTCGCCCGGCCGGCCCGCCGCGGCACGTGCTCGCTGCTCAGCAACTTTCCGCTGCGCGGCCGAAAGCGGCGGCGTGCTCGACGAAGTCCCCTGCCCGGCCGCAACACCGGGGGGCTTCCCCTGCCCCTGCCCCTGCACCGGCGACTCGGTGCAGCACCAACCCAGAAACAGCGCCGCGCTGAAGCAGATGGCCGCTCCCAGATGCCGAATGGGCGAACCCGTCCCCAGTGACATTGCGTCGAATCTCCGTCCGTGTGGTCGAACCCCGGTCATCGGGGATGCACAAACCGCGTCGCGTCATGAGCCATTGGCCCGCGCATCCCGCGGCAGCCTGCATTTCCGGGCCACAATCCGTCCTGCGGCCCCCGGCGGAATTCTAGGGGAGCCCCCGTCCTCCGCGAACATCAACCGGGCAATTTGCGGCGTTCAGGCGAAAAATGCACCACGAACCCAAAAGACTTACTCCACCTCACGCGTCGGCAGGACCGACTTCAGCCAGATCAGCGTCGGAGCCTCGTCATCGGGCCTCGCCACAACGTGAATGTCGATCTTGTCGAACGGATCCGGCCAGTTCACTCCCTCAAGCGGCTTGATCAGGATCGACGGACCGAACAGTTCAGGAGGGACCGGGAGATGCCCCTCGGGCAGGGCATAGTCCCTCAGCACCGACTCGAACCCGTACACCGGAACGTCGATGGACACATCGGGCTTCCGGAATTGGCAGGTTCCATCCCAGAACTTCCCGTCCCGGATCCCCGTCACTTCAAGTTCGATCGTCAGCAAGTCTGTGGGCGTCTTGATCGTCGTTTTCCATCGCCGTCCCGGCGACAGCAACTCCTTCAGCACTGCCAGCTGCCTGGCTTCGACCCCCTTGACCTCCTCCGCCATGGTCGCCTCGCTCGCAATCAACTCCTCATAAGGTCGCGACCATTCCCGCGCCGAGGCCCCGTAGTCCGCCGGATCAACGGCCATCAGCCCCTGAGGGAAATGCTCCCGCGTCACCGCAGATAAAGTCGGAGCCTTCTCCGGACGGATCTTCTTGACCGTGAACTGCCACTTCGGACCCGCCCTGCGGGCGACGATCGTTCCGCGCACGGGCCACTCCGAACCCGCCGGATGCGCCAGCTCCATCACCCAGTTCCGCGTCGCCCGCACCTCCGATTGCCGCCTCGCAAACTCCACTCGCCGGGCCGGTGGGAACGGGATCGTCAAGGACGACGCATCCGCCAGACGCTTCCGGTCCCAGCCGATCGCCTGCTGGAGCTTGTCAGCCGACACCAGTTTGAAGAGCCCCTCCGTCTGCTTCTGCACCGCCTCGAATTCGATCTCCACGTCCCCGCCGCGCTTCGGCGTCCGCTTGCCGACCGACACCTTCGTCACCTCCGCGGCGATGCGGCACCCGTCGCGATTGGCCTTCAGAACCGGCCGCGGCGTCGGCCGGAGAATCTCCTTCAGGTAGGCCTCGGACACCTTCATGCCATCCGTCAGCGCCGGCGGCTCCACGAGCGTCTCCTCCACAGCCCGCGCGAAATCCGGCATCGGCGGTGGAGTCGCCAGTTGACCCTGGAGAGAAGTTACCAGCCGCGTCCCCAGCGCCGATCGGACGAACGTTTCGACCTCCACATCGGAAACCTCGGCCGCCTCGTCAGGCGACTCCGTCTTCAGAGAGGTCCCACTGCATCCCGTCAGCATCAACAGGAAGGCCAGACCGATCCAGCGGGTCAGAAGCGTCATGTCGATCATCCGCCCGGTTAAGTCCAGAAGTCTTCACCGCTTCGTCCGCTTCACGCCCGCGCCTGCCCGTCAGTTCTCCTTATGCAATCGCAATTCCCGACGCCTGTCGAGCGATCCAGTTGTCCCGGCCAGAATCCGTTGATCCCCGCGGCCGCGATTTTCGTTCGAGTTCCACGGCGTCATTCCGCCGGCGACCGCGCCGGCGTACTATGGAGCCGCGGGAAACACCAGGGCGGGAACGCCGTCGCCCACGATGGGGCTCGCGGTCAAGAACGACATCACCGACCTCATCATCTGCTCGTCCACCTCACGGAGACCACCGTCATGGGTCTGTTCGACAAACTTCGCGGCGAATTGATCGACATCATCGAATGGGTCGATGATTCGCGCCACACCATCGCCTGGCGTTTCCCCCGCTACCAGAACGAAATCAAGAACGGAGCCCAGCTCATCGTCCGACCCGGACAGATGGCCGTCTTCGTCCACCGCGGCGAAATCGCCGACGCCTTCGAGCCCGGCCACTACGAGCTCAAAACCGACAACCTCCCGATCCTCTCCACCCTCCAGGGCTGGAAGTACGGCTTCAACAGCCCCTTCCGGGCCGAGGTCTACTTCGTCAGCACCCGGCAGATCACCGACCTCAAATGGGGCACCCCCAACCCCATCATGCTCCGCGACGCCGACTTCGGCCCCATCCGCCTGAGGGCCTTCGGCATCTACACCCTCAAGGCCGTTGACCCCAAGGTCCTCCTCAAGGAACTCGTCGGAACCGACCAGGCCTTCGAGTCCGATGAAATCACCGAGCTGCTCCGCGCCACGATCGCCACGTCGTTCGCTGAACTCATCGGCAAGTCGAAGATCAGCGCCCTCGACCTCGCGGCCAGCTACCGCGACCTCTCCGACCAGCTCCGCAAGCTGACCTGCGAAAAGGTCGACGACGAATACGGCCTCGACATCCCGCAGCTCAACATCGTCAATGTCTCCTTCCCCGAAGAAGTCGAAAAGGCCCTCGATACGAGGACCAGCATCGGCGTCGTCGGCGATATGAACCGCTACCAGCAGTACCAGTTCGGCAAAGCCATGGTTGATGCGGCCGGCAACCCCGCCGGCGGCGGAGCGGCCGAAGGCATGGGTATGGGCATGGGCTTCGCGATGGCCAACCGCATGGGCCAGACGATGGCCGGCGGAGGCGGCACCGCCGTCCCACCCCCACTCCCCACCCCCGCCTGGCACATCGCCGTCAACGGCGAAGCCAAAGGCCCCTTCACCGAACAACAACTCCTCCAGGCCGTCACCAGCGGCCAGTTGACAAGAACAACGGCCGTCTGGTCCCCCACCCTCGGCGCCTGGACGCCTGCAGGGCAAGTGGGACAGCTGGGTTACCTGTTTGGCCCGGCGACCCCGCCGCCACCACCGCCACCGGCGCCGTAAGACAAAGGCACGCATCCCAAGCCGACGCGACAGCGTCGGCTTTTTTGTTGTGAATCAGCGAGCAGGGTGCCATGCAACGCCGTCCACGATTTCTATGACGCATCGAGCAAGGCTTGCCCCTTGAGGCGGAGTTTTGGCGTCAGTTCGGTCATCCCAGGTGGACGAGTTGGCGGCTCGTGTTTCTGGTGTGGCCACGAACGAACGCGCTTCAAGCGTCGACGGCGGTATTGGTCACGCACTGCCTGACCCAACTGGTCACGCCATGTCAGCGGCTCCAAGAGCGATCGATCGAGCGCCAGACGCATCGCACGGCGCGTCACGTCTCGAGTCCGTGAAGGCGACCATTGTCGTGGGTCGTGATGACAACGCCGGAGCGACTTCAGGCTCAGGACCTGCAGGATCCACAGACCCAACAGCGACGCCGTATGCTCGGCCAGCACCGTCCGCGGCGTGCGGCTCAGCCATTCCCGACGATCGAACGTCTGCTTGATCGTCCTGTACGCGACCTCGATTCCCCACCGCCGACGGTAGATTTCCCGGGCCTGCCTGGCCGACAGAAGTGACGGCTCCAGAACATCCGTCAGCAGAAACACGGCCTTCTTGCCACGCCCCAGAAGAATCATTCGCAGAACGAGTGGCGGCTGGTCCCGGAACTTTGCCGGCCACAGCCAGACGATGTCTCCCTTGCGATGAATCAGCGCTCCCAGTTCCTG
This sequence comes from Caulifigura coniformis, assembly GCF_007745175.1. Lineage (GTDB taxonomy): Bacteria > Planctomycetota > Planctomycetia > Planctomycetales > Planctomycetaceae > Caulifigura > Caulifigura coniformis. Next base: position 6,391,168 of record NZ_CP036271.1, read on the forward strand.
AACGAGCACTGTGAGATTCGCGCCCACGCGGAGCAGGAACGACACATTGGCCGCCTTGAGTCGTTGGCACAGTTCATAGCCCACGAAGCCGGCGTCCGCGGCGATCAGGCTCCCGGCCGGGAGCAAGTTGGCCATCTCCTCCAAGTGCCGTCGTTCGCTGGCGGTGCCGGGACCGATTCGGAAGTCCCACAGGGCGTTGAGTCCCAGGTGCAGCAGCATCGTGTGATACACCTGCGGAGCCGTGCGGATCTTGCCGGCACACTTGAGCCCCTGCTCGTTGGCCTTGGTTCGAGGTGACTCGAATCGGGAGCCGTCGGCGCCGAAGACCAGCCAGCCGGAGACGGTCCAGTTCCCGCGGGCCATGCGGCGAAGATGCGTCTGGAGGATCTCGCGGACTCTGGGAAACAGCAAGCCGACCCAGCGTGCCAGGGCTTCTGTGTAGCCGGTGTAGGACGTGGGGCAGGTCCAGCCCGGGAGCATACGAGACAGGAGTTCGCGAACGTTCTCAAAGCGACTGATGAGCGTCTTCGCGTCATGCCAGCTCATCAGCACCAGCGTCAGGAGCAACCGGCCGGGCGTCCATTGTGTGTTGCCGTGCACCGCCAGGTCCGCGAAGCGTGTCGGCGGACAGAGATCTTCAATTCCAGCCCTGAGCTGCTGCGCATATCCTGCGCGACATGGCCTCCGTGCCATGATCGAGTCTCCTGGGGAAAGGCGTTAGCACCCGTTCCCTACCGGAGACTCGATTTCTTTGCCAAGACGGAAGTTACGCCGAAAGCAGAATCGTGGACGGCGTTGGGTGCCACCTACATGGCTGTCGACCTCCAACACGACAACCGAGAGGTGGCCGTAAAAGCAATCGCCCACGGATCGGACACCACGGGTACAATAGCCAGTCTCTCATCCCAAGAGGCCGCCGTTCTACTCTCGCTACGGGCTTTGGATCTGGATCATGTTGTCACTTCGTTTGACTACCTTGTCACGCCGCACTTCTCATTACTGGTCATGACGTTCATCGACGGCGATCAGCTATCGCTGAAGTACAAGAACCGGCGGCCGCAACCTCACGCCGCCGCACTCCTGGTCGAAACACTTGCGAACGAAGTCCATCAGGTCCATGAACAAACGGGTGTAATCCACCGCGACATCTGCCCCAAGAATATCATCGCGATGGCTGGCGATTCTCCGCTACTAATTGATTCTGGCCTCGCGCGTCTTCGAGACTCATGGACAAATCGATTCACAGCGGCCCGCGACATGCCGGGAGCAGGCACACCCGGATATATGGCCCCAGAGCAAGTCGGCGGAGATGGCTCACGCCTCAGTGAATGTACCGACGTTTTCGGATTGGGAGCGACGCTGTTCTTTCTCGGTACCGGCCGCTCGCCGGGTTACGTCGCGGACGGCGGTTACCACAGTCGTGCCACAGACATCTTCGACAGTGCCTTCGACGACGAACTTGCACTTATTTGCTTCACGTCACTGTCTTCAAACACCTCGAAGCGATTTCCAACAGCTGCGGCCCTTGCAGAAAGGCTCGAGTCATGGCGCGGCCGAAGGTCAGCATCATTGTCCGTCCCAAGTCACGGCACGGAAGACTTTGGTTCCCGACTACAATCGGCCCCCGACGTCGTGGCGGTATCTGCCCTTTCCATCGCTGTGGCAGTTGCTTCCGCTTGTCTATTGGTTGCCACAAGCCGCTTGCCATTGGGGCTAGGTTCCGCGATTATCATCAACTCGCTTGCAGCAGCCTGCGCAGTTTCGGCGATGTTCTTCGCCCTCGTAGCAGTCTGCGACCAGGCATCGCGACGACGATGGGGCGTCGGCGTCGCGGATTTATTCGACAGCAAGTTCAGAGGTGTCGGAGGTCGTTTTCTGTCGGCCACGAGCTCGGTTCCGTGGCACGACTCCACCCGCGTACTCTTCTTCAGAGTTCCTGGAACCAACACACGCTCATCGCGATACATCTACGTCTCGACCGCGGTGACAGCGGTCGTCACCGGAATGCTCGTGGCGTCGTTCGAGATCGGCGGTCTGCGGCGCTTTGCAACGCCCGATAAGTACCTATCTACATTTCCATCAAATGGGTGGATGCTCGTATGGCTGCTCGCACTTGCGGCCGCGTGCGGCCCTGCTCATAAATCCACCGTACTCGTAGCTAAGGCCATCTCCCGAGTGCAACAACATCGCGTGGCCAGCAAGTGGTTCTGGCTCCTCGCGACCGCCGGATATGCCGCGTTCTGCGCGGCCGGCGCCATCGCAATCGCGCTCACAATAAGTGCGGTGTCAGTGTTGTCGGCTAAGTACCTTCTGCTATGGTGGCAGGGCGCTGCTCAACACGACGCTGTGATTGCCCTGCTGGAGCCGCTCGCTGCTGCCCAGATCGTCAGTTGCGTCGTCGCCGCAGTCGCATCTGCAACCGCATGTTTCGCGACGCTGGTGTGGCTATGGATTCACGAGTTTGCGTGGGAGATATACGACACGTGGGCAACCGTCTTAACTAAAGCTGGATTCAAAGGAAAACTGCGGCAGTATATGCTGTCCGTCGGTCAGTTTGTTGGGGCAGGAATTGTTGTGTATGACTCGCTCGGTAGCGTAAGCGCCATCGTCTATTATTTCTGGACGTATCAACAGTAAATAGCGAGCGTGAGAGGCAAGCCTTGTCAGTCGTGGGAAAGCGTGTGGTGCATTGCAGCAACTGCGTCCAGAAATGTGGCGTTGGTGAAGAACGCTTCACGTCGCTCGATCAAAGACGGGGAGTCCCCAAGACCGCGACGCTCTAAGCATGCTATCGCCTTTTCAACGTAGAACGACGCACTGCACGCATGAGAATGTTGCGCAGTGTAGTGTTCCACTTCTTGGCCAGAGACAGCCCCAGCCGTTGGTGTTGCGGATAGCTTGGAGACCAGGGCCGCTCCGGAGTTGAACTCCGAGTTTGTGATTCAACCTGTAAGCCAGCCATTGCATAGAGCGAACAGCATTATGCTGCTTTGGCGCGCGGCGGCAACTGTCGCGAGAGAGGCTGCTTCATACGGTCCTGTAAGCGTCCGATCCTTCATCAACAGATATTGTGGCATACCGCGGCCAGTTGCGCAAGCTTTGCTTGCCGCTTGGCGGCCGCCTAGAGCAACTTCATGATTCGTGTGCAGTGTATCCGCAGGAACGGATGTAGTTCAGGCATTCGCTCGGAGTGAACTCGTCCACCAGCACTCCGATCCGGTTCCAGAGTCCTTCTGTCGTCCGTTCAGCGCTCGTCCGCAAAAGCGTCTTGAACTTCGAGAACAACTTCTCGATCGGGTTGAGATCGGGTGAGTACGGCGGCAGGTAGTACACCTCAGCCCCGGCCTGTCGAATCGCGTCACCCACCGCGCTCTGCTTGTGGCTGCTGAGGTTGTCCATGACCACCAAGTCTCCCGGCTCCAGCGCCGGGATCAGGAACTGACGGACGTAAGCCAGAAAGCATTCCCCATCCATCGGGCCATCCAGCACCAGGGGAGCAATCACTCCGCTGGCCCTGAGCGCCGCTGCGAACGTCGTCGTTTTCCAATGCCCTTGAGGGACATGGTCCACGACCCGGCGTGATTTTGGTCCCCAGCCATAGCGTCGCGTCATCTTCGTGTCGGCCCCGGTTTCGTCGAAGAACACCAGACGGCGACAGGCTTTCGACTGCACCAGGATGTTCCACCAGCGGCGCTTCTGAGCCACATCCGGCCGCTGTTGTTCAGCAGCTTTGAGCACTTTTTTTGAGAGTGATTCCCCAGCGCCGAAGCGCATTCCACAGAGTGGTCGCGCAGCCCGGCAGACCGAGTTGGCGTTGCCTTTGGGCGAGCGTCAGGCCGGGGTCGTCCTGGACGCTTTTGAAAATCCGCTCCCGATGCGGTTCCAGAACGCACTCCGGGCCGACATCTCCCTGCCGGGGAGTGATCTGGCCAGTCTCTTTGCGAAGCGCGAGCCAGTTCCAGATGGTTCGTTCAGTGACCTGAAATCGCCGGGCGACTTCGGCCGGCGGAGAGCCGCGGTCGACTTCGGCCACGACACGTCGCCTCAAATCCATTGAGTAGGGGGTGGGCATGACTCTTCCTTGATTGAGCCAACCACTTGAGAAATCCTTTCCCCTATCATCCCTCTGAAAAGCAACTGTGGAAGTGCTCTAGTCGCGTTTAGTCTTTGTCGAGTTCCCGTCGACGTTGTCACTTTCGTTTGAGTTGCCCTGCCTGCACTGGGTGAGCAGGGCCAACCTCAAACGAAAGGACGAACCACATGGCAACCGCAATCCAGAACAAACCGATCGACACACTCCGCGAACGCGGCGGCGTCAAAGCCACGATCTGGAAGAATTCTTCCACCAAGGGCGACTTCTACAGCATCGAGATCGGCCGCACCTACAAGACCGACGAAGGCTATCGCGACTCCCGCAGCTTCAATGACAGCGATCTGCTCCTGATCGCCCGGCTGGCGACGAAAGTCCACGACCGTATCGGCGAACTCAAAGCCAAAGACGCCGCCGAGCGTCGGGCAGCCGCCGAATGATGCCGGGACGGCAATACGCCCTGCTGCCAGTGGCTCCGGTCACTGGCAGCAATGTCCCCGGCCTGACGAGCCTCTACTCGCGGGCCGGACGTGGGCCTTACGGCGACGCCCGCTATCGCGGCAACTGCAGCGGCTATCTGATCCGCGACCTATTGCGGTTCTACCGATCGACCACGGTCCTCGACCTGATGCGAGGCAGCGGAACCTGTGGCGACGCCTGCCGCGAACTGTCACTCCCCTACTTCGAGATGGACGTCAAGCACGGCCAGGACGCGGCTGATCCGGCCAGCTACGCCGGCTTGCCGATGATCGACTTTGCGTGGGCTCATCCACCTTATTGGCGGCAGATCGTTTACTCGGACGATCCCAGGTGTCTGTCGAATGCTCCGACGCGGGACGACTTCCTGGACCGGATGCAGACGATCCTGCGGCTGGCCAAGGGCGTTCTCACGCCTAACGGCAAGATCGCCGTTCTGATCGGGAACTACTCCGATCGCGGACGCTATCAGCCACTCTCACACCTGCTGGTCGAGCGGGCGATCCGGGAAGGCCTGTGGCTGGCGTGTACGGAGATCATCCGCTGGCAGCACGGCAACACCAGCTCACGAAAGCAGTACCGGTCCAGCTTCATTCCGGGACTGCACGACACCTGCCTGATCTTTGAATCACTCTCAACTCACGAAAGGAAACCTCAACCATGATTGTCGAAACCGATGATGCTCGTGCTGCCCAATTCTACGTCGTCCTGGACGAATACTGCCGACACAGCAGCAATGACGAAAACCTGATCGACCTCCTCGCTGACGCCATGTACTGGTGCTCCCGGTACGGACGCTCGTTCGACGCCGCGCTAGACGCCGCTCGCAGGAACTTCGACGCGGAAACGCTATCTCGCCCGGCTGGTCGAAGATCGGCGATGAGTGAGCCGCTCTTCAAGCTCGCGGAGATCGCATTGGATTTCGCGAACGAATACACAGAAGTGCTCGACTTCGAGGAATACGCCACGGTCAGCGAAATCGAAACGAAGATGCTGGCCTTCGGAAACCTGCTGGAGTCCAGCGACCGCGATGCGTTTCTGAAGGACGAATTGCGACAGGCGACGGAAACGCTGGCCTATCTGCGCCACCGGAAGAGCATCAAGCCTGGCTAAGGAGTGCCTTCACTTCTTGCGCCGCGGCTTCTGATCAAGGAGCTTTGAGCTGTCCCGCACCCCACCGCACGACCGCAGGCGATGTCCGCGACCGCGACCGTTGCAGGCTCCAGCAAGGGCGTTGCCTGAAATACCACAACGTGGTATTGTTGGGTATTGCGGGCCACGGAGGAGAACAGCATGTCCAAGAACACCAGCATCACCTTAGGCGATCATTTTGAGCAGTTCGTTGACCGTCAGATTGCCTCGGGGCGCTTTAGCAATGCCAGTGAGCTGATCCGCTCGGGATTGCGTCTGCTCGAAGAACAGGAGCAAAAGCGAGAAGCGCTCATCCAGGCGCTTCTTGTCGGAGAACGCAGCGGCGACGCCGGTGAGGTGGACTTCGCCCAGATCCGCCGAGCGGCACGCCGACAGGCAGGAATTCCCGCAACCGATGCGTAAACTGCTTCAGGACCGGGCGGCCGAACGCGACCTGATCGGGATCGCCACTTATACCTACAAGACTTGGGGCCCCCGGCAGACGGACCGCTATCTGGACTTGCTGGAAGAAGGGATTCGCAGGATCGCGCAGCATCCTGAGGCCGGCGAGCCGCGAGACGATCTGCTGCCCCACTACTGGTCAGTGCGAATTGAACATCACGTCGTCTTTTATACGTTCACCGACAGCGAGGTGCGGATTCGGCGAGTGCTTCACGAGATGATGGACCTCGGCCGTCATCTGTGAACCCCTGGTTTCACGAACCCCGAACTCTCCCGGATCAATCGCCCGATTCTGTTTGCTGGTCCGCCGCGACGTATTGCTGCGGCGTCTGGACCGAAATGCCTTCCGCTTCCAGATGCCGGAAATGCTTGTCGTTGAACGTCAGTAGCGACGTCACACCATGAGCCAGCATCGACGCCACGATGTTCAGATCGTGGACCGACTTTCCGCCGCCATACTTGCCATGCAGCCGGTCAAACTGCTCGTCGACCGCTGGAACGTCGGCGAGATAGCCGAACACATCCTGAAACTGGGCAATCAGCTCGCAAGTCTGCTGATTGGAAAGCCCCAGACCGTTCCTGCCCGGCCCGGTTCCCTTCGGCCGCTCCGCGACATCGAGGAATTCCCGTTTGATCTGCGGATTGAAGACGGGCAGATGCCCGGCCGCCTGAAGCTGACGCAAGGAGTCGACGGCTTCACCATGCTGGACGCTGTCCTGATCGGCAAAGCGGGCCAGCACGTTCGTGTCGATCATCACCTGCATCAGCCCTGCCCCTGCACCCTCTACAATCCGCGGTCGCTATAGATCGTCTCGCGGCTGTCGTCGAGAGCGCCGCCGGAACCGATCTTCATCCGCGACATCGTGCGGGTCAGGACGTCAAATTTCTTGAGTCGCACCATGGCCGGATCGATCGACTGGTCCTGGCCGATCCGCACCGGCGCAGTGGTCGCCTTCAACCATTCTTCAACGGTCAGCCCCCGCGCGCGGGCCTGCCGGTTCCAAGTTTCAAACGTCTCATCATCAATCTTCAAAATCACCATTTTCATATCTCCGTGGCCCATTTTATCACGGTTCGGCAAGGAGCGCAAAGATGCGGTGACGCACCTCCGACCGTCTCATTCTGGAAACCTCGTGTCCGGAATGACGTCCTTCCTCGCCCGCAGCGCTCGAAGCGGCGTTTTTCCGGGTTTCAGCTTCCGCCCAAGCCGGTCCGGTTGGACGTGTACCCTACTCCGGACGTTTCGCGGCCAAACCGTGTGACCTGCCCCCCTTCAACGGGTCCACAGTTCGGGTAAGTTGTGCCTCGAACGTGGACCTTCACCTGGAGGAGGCAAGGTCATGGCGAGGAAAAGGTTTGGCGCCGAGCAGATCATCCCGAAGCTCCGAGAAGCCGAGGTCGAGATCGCTCAGGGAGCCACGGTGGCAGCGGCGGCCAAGAAGATCGGTGTCACCGAGCAGACGTACTACCGCTGGAAGAAAGAGTACGGCGGTCTGAAGATGGACCAGGCGAAGCGGCTCAAGGAACTGGAGAAGGAGAACGCCCGCCTGAAGCGGCTCCTGGCCGACGCTGAGTTGGACAAGGCGATCCTGCGGGAGGCTGCCTCGGGAAACTTCTGAGCCCGGCGAAGCGGCGCCAGGCGGTGACCTACGTCCGCAATTCGCTGGGCCCGGAGAACATCTCAGAGCGTCGGGCCTGTCGTGTACTGGGCCAGTTCCGATCCACCCAACGCCGCCAGGCCCACGTTCCTGACGAAGAACCCCGCCTGATCCGGGACATGGTGGCCCTGGCCACTCAGTACGGTCGTTACGGCTATCGCCGGGTGACGGCCTTGCTCCGGAGGGATGGATGGAAGGTGAACCACAAGCGGGTCGAGCGTCTGTGGCGGCAGGAAGGCCTGAAGGTCCCCAAACGGCAGCCAAAACGAAAGCGACTGTGGTTCAACGATGGATCGTGTGTCCGGCTGCGGCCGGCGCATCGGGATCACGTCTGGAGCTACGACTTCGTGCAGACGAGGACGCACGACGGGAGGCCGGTCCGGATGCTGACGGTGATTGACGAGTTCACCCGGGAGTGCCTGGCGATCGATGTAGCCCGGAGACTGACCAGCGAGGACGTCTTGGAGCGTCTCAGCGATCTGTTCGTCCGGAGAGGTGTTCCGAGGCACATCCGGTCGGACAACGGCCCGGAGTTCACGGCCATCGCTGTTCAGGATTGGCTCAGGAGAGTTCGCGTGAAGACATTGTTTATCGAACCAGGCAGTCCTTGGGAGAACGGCTACGTGGAGTCGTTCAACGGCAAGCTCAGAGATGAGCTGCTTGAACGGGAAGTCTTTGAGACGTTGCTGGAGGCGAAGGTGCTGATCGAGCGCTGGCGTGTGGAATACAACACGATCAGGCCGCACAGCTCCTTGGGGTATCGTCCCCCGGCCCCGGAGGTGCGCCCGCTGCAGAGGCCTGCTTCCGCTGCGCTCCAGCAGGCCTCTGCAGCGGTTCCTTTGACAGGCGAGTCTTTAACTTAGAGGGTGGTAGTGTCCCCGGGGGCAAGTCATCTGGACACCGTTCGAGTACCAGCAAAGATCATCGTGCTGAGAAGTGTCGACGAGCCCACGGCCGAGACACTCATTTCGGAGATCTCACAGTTTGCGAATAGCCAGAACCCGGTAAAACAGTCTGATCTCGCAGCGAACCGTCCTCTACAAGTCGAGATCGAAAAACTTTCGATGACGACTTTCTGTCCCGACGGAGTGGGACGCTGGTACTACGAACGCGCCGCGGGCAGCTACCACACGATGCTTGCTCGCGAAGGCAATACCCCTGCCACTTTGAGGCGCCTTCGGACCGTGGTCGTGCCGCCTTCACGCAAAGTAACGAAAACTGACCTCGCAAAGGCGATCCAAGCATGGAGTGGTAAGCCGGACGTAGTTAGCTTGGGCGGGCAGAAAAACTTCGACCGCTTCATGGCGGAAGTCAACGATGGGCAAGACGCTTGCTTACCTTCGGCAGCCGACTACAAGGCCATGATCGCCAAGGTGATTCTTCTCAAGAGAACCACAGCGCTGCTTCGGCCCTTAATCAAGGACTCGCACAGCTTTGTTGCCACTTACCTGGTGTCGCTCATGGGGACACATTTGGCCACGGGCCTGGCCTTGGATCGAGTGTGGCAGCAGCAAGATATTTCGTCGGCACTGAGGGATCAGATTCTCGCTTGGGGGCCCGAAGTGAATCTGGTCATGCGCAACTCCGTAAACGGCCGCCAGATGTCTGAATGGGCGAAACGTCCTGAATGCTGGACTATCGTCAAGTCGGAGTTGTATTCGCCGTGTCGGAATGGAATTCCCGAACTAAAGTAAATGCCTTATCCGGGCAGCTACATTTTGACGAAGTGATCGCCACAGTCACAATTCCAAGGTGCTAGGACCGGCGCATATCATCTGATCGGGTGTTACTGAAGATGCGATTGGTACTGACACAGCCGCATCGGCAAGAGTAACGATCGCCGCTTTCGCATGGGTCGAAAGTCGCGGCCACGTCTCAACGAGCTGCAGCAGCTGTGAGTCTTGAGTGTGACGTTCGTTGTCAGACAACGACATCAAATGCGGATCATTCCTGCATCCTGGACTGCATCCAGATTCTGCGTTCTGCGGTAAGTCATTGACTGAAGCAGAGGTTGCGGAAATCGGTCCGGCGTCTACGGAACCGAAGGGATGAGGGCCAAGAGTGGATGGAAAATCTTCATCGCGGCGGTATGGTCGTAAACGGGTATCGTGGAACGTCCTTCCACATTCGTTGTACACCGCTTTGACCGGCCGCGATCGCTGCGAATGAGCACGCCGAGAGAGGGATAAGAATTCGCTCCGTAGCGACCCGTTAAGGTCGAGCGAAAGCGCAAGGTCACGCGCCTCTGATGACGGACAACTCGGCGTGGTGGAGGCCCGATTGAGCCGCCACTTGTCACACGGCTGTCACAGATCTTGTCACTAAATCCTTGTAATCCTTGGAAGCCCGCCAAAACTATAGAAACGGTAGAAGAGCCGGGTTCGTTGCCTGTGATAACGAAACGGCCTGTTTCTCAAGGGTTTCAACGGGTTTTCAGCAAAACCTGTGATTTCTGACCGACGGCCTACGGAACCGAAGGGCTGGCATGACGCGAAGACACTCGTCAGTCGCTTTGAGAACGTTCGCGAACTCCTGTCTCGTATGCTCCCGGGCTGGACCTGCCCCACGTCCTACACCGGCTACACAGAAGCCCTGGCACGCTGGGTCGGCCTGCTGTTTCCCAGAGTCCGCGAGATCCTCCAGACGCATCTTCGCCGCATGGCCCGCGGGAACTGGACCGTCTCCGGCTGGCTGGTCTTCGGCGCCGACGGCTCCCGATTCGAGTCACCTCGAACCAAGGCCAACGAGCAGGGGCTCAAGTGTGCCGGCAAGATCCGCACGGCTCCGCAGGTGTATCACACGATGCTGCTGCACCTGGGACTCAACGCCCTGTGGGACTTCCGAATCGGTCCCGGCACCGCCAGCGAACGACGGCACTTGGAGGAGATGGCCAACTTGCTCCCGGCCGGGAGCCTGATCGCCGCGGACGCCGGCTTCGTGGGCTATGAACTGTGCCAACGACTCAAGGCGGCCAATGTGTCGTTCCTGCTCCGCGTGGGCGCGAATCTCACAGTGCTCGTTCAGGAACTGGGAGCGCTGATTCATCGCAAGGGAGACATCGTCTGGCTGTGGCCGGCAAAGTTCCGGGACCAGCCGCCACTCGTTCTGCGAATGATTCTTCTGGGGCGTGGCAAGAAGGCCGTGTTTCTGCTGACGGATGTTCTGGAGCCGTCACTTCTGTCGGCCAGGCAGGCCCGGGAAATCTACCGTCGGCGGTGGGGAATCGAGGTCGCGTACAGGACGATCAAGCAGACGTTCGATCGTCGGGAATGGCTGAGCCGCACGCCGCGGACGGTGCTGGCCGAGCATACGGCGTCGCTGTTGGGTCTGTGGATCCTGCAGGTCCTGAGCCTGAAGTCGCTCCGGCGTTGTCATCACGACCCACGACAATGGTCGCCTTCACGGACTCGAGACGTGACGCGCCGTGCGATGCGTCTGGCGCTCGATCGATCGCTCTTGGAGCCGCTGACATGGCGTGACCAGTTGGGTCAGGCAGTGCGTGACCAATACCGCCGTCGACGCTTGAAGCGCGTTCGTTCGTGGCCACACCAGAAACACGAGCCGCCAACTCGTCCACCTGGGATGACCGAACTGACGCCAAAACTCCGCCTCAAGGGGCAAGCCTTGCTCGATGCGTCATAGAAATCGTGGACGGCGTTGGGTGCCATGCTGACGTCGCGGAGCAGCGTGAGCTTATGAGTTCAGTTTGGCGTTCTCGCTTTCTTCCGGGTGAGCGAAAGGGAGTTTTCAATCACGACCGTCCGCGACCATGGTCAGCCTCGAAATATTCTCTCTTGATGAAAATTCAACGCAGCGCGGTCCGGCGGGAGGCGGCGGGGTGGGAGTAGGGGTTGGCCGTGGGCTTCGAGGAGGGAGGTGGGGAGGCGGGCTTCTTTGGCGTTTTTTTGCAGCCGGTTGGAGACGACGACGCGGAGGTCGTTATCGATGGTGATGAGGCCGCGGTCGAAGGCGGCGTCAAAGAGAGCGTTCAGGCAGAGGCCGTTGGTGGGGTCGGCGCGGCGGGCGGGGTGTGTGCTCCAGGGGAGGATGTGGCTGGCGCGGAGGAGTTTGGGTTCCTTGAGGCCGGTGATGGCGCAGGTGGCGTCGTATGAGACGAGGACGGCGCGGCGGAAGAAGGTTTGGACGCGGCGGGCGCGGATGAGCTGGAGGGCTTCGGTGGGGCCGGTTGGGGGTTGGAGGTCGGGTGCGGTCTCACGGTCGCGGTCCGTGGGCTTTGATTCTGTGCCCGGGGGTTGATCTGGGCCCTCATCCGGCCTGCGGCCACCTTCTCCCCGGTGGGGGTTGGGATCGGGGGTGGGAGCGGTTTGCGGGGAGAAGGATTGAAGTGTGAGTTGTTCGTGGAGGGTTTCGGATTCGTTGGCGATGGATTCGGAGTTGGTCTGGAATTCGGCCCAGAGGTTGCGGTCGGCCTGGCTGGCGCCGGTGAGGCCCTTGCGGCCGGTGGAGGTGATGGAGGGGTCGAGGCTGGCGAAGTTGAGGGCCTTCATCGCGACGGCGCTCGGTGTGCGGCCGATGAGGGCAGCGAGCGATTTGATTTCGGCGTTTCTCGAATCGAGCTTGCCGTAGGGGAGTGAGAGGTAGAGGCGGAGGACGGCGAGGAGTTGGTCGCGGGTCCAGTGCATGTGCGGGGGGCGCGCTTCGCTGGCGGGGCGCGGCTCACGGGAGTGATCGTGGGGTTGGGCGGTTCAGAGACAGGAATCTCTGTGCCGCTGTGTGGGTCGAGCGTAGGTTGCGAATGTGCTTGTCGCAATTCGTCCGCGCAGGTTGGGCTTTCCTGTGGTTTGTCCTCCAGCTGCGAATGGCCGGAGGCTAGGCCATTGTCATGCCTCCTGTGCAGGCGATTGAACGGTTCTCGATTCGCGTTTGTCCATTCATCGCCTGCGGAACCCGGAATACCAACATTGAAGATGCTGTAGCGCCTGCCGCTCACTTCTTATGCCAGGTCTCGGCCGCGCCGCATCAGTTTTCATTCCTCCGGGTCGGCCGGGCGGCGGTTCCACCAGCCGAGGAGTTTTCCGGTCCAGGTTCCCGGGAAGGTGAGCCGCATCCGCAGCGATTGGTGCCGGGCGTACGATTCGGCCGTTTCGCGGCTTGTGTAGACGTGGAACTCGTCACCGCCGCGGGGTTCCCAGGACCATCCGGTCCAGTGATGCGAATAGATCGGCAGGCCGGTTTCGTCGGCCGGGCCGGGGTCGATGTTGCAGACGATCATCCAGGAGGGGAGTGACGTTTTTCGGTCGAGGATGTGGATGCAGTCTCGTGGCCTGGCCATGAATCGTTGCCCGCGCGAGATAGTGAGCCGGTGGCCGCGTTGAGGCCGGGTGTCCGGGACGGAATCCCACTTTTGCGAGGCGGATTCGTCAAGGGGAGTGATGGGGCGGGAGCGGCGGCGTTCGTGGTTTGCGGGGACCGGCGGCTAGCGCCTGGCCGCTCACTTTGGGTGGGGCCTGGCTGGGATACGGGGATTGAATGATGCTGATGGGGAACTGCTGGCGGTTGGGCACGGACCGGCGGCTAGCGCCTGGCCGCTCACTTTGGGGGGGGATGGAAAATGACCGGAGTGGGCCTATAAGCCGGGTTCTGTCTGGAGCGTCCATTTCTCTGGGACGTGAGTTGCCTCAGCGCCTCGATGCGACACACCCGGGTGTCAAACGGAGCGAACAGCTCCTCCACCCTGCTTGGTCTTGCTCCCGGTGGGGTTTGCCGTGCCGGTTCTGTCGCCAGAACCGCGGTGCGCTCTTACCGCACCGTTTCACCCTTACCTGATCTCACCGGCAACGCGGCGAGTTGACTGGAGTGCCACGGGCGTATCGGCCGTGCCGCGTGCCGGGGCGTTTTCCGCGCCCGCACGGGTCACAGAGCCGTGGCACGTGTTTCCGTTCTCAACTCGACGTGTTGCCGATGAGCCATCGGCGGTTTGTTTTCTGTGGCACTTTCCCGGTCCTCGCGGACGGTGGACGTTATCCACCACCGTGTTCTGTGGAGCCCGGACTTTCCTCCCCGGCGGATCGCATCGCAGCCGAAGCCGCAACACGCCCGCCGCAGCGGACGCTCGGCCCACTCCGGTCGAACCCGATTGTACGGGGAAGCGGGGCGGGGAGAACCATCGGGGAGGCGGTGGATGGTTCGATTGCGGGGATGGCTCGGCGGGGGGGCGATCGAGGTTGGGGGTTGAATCGTTCGGCCGACCGGCGGCTAGCGCCTTGCCGCTCACGATTGCCGCTTGTGATTGCCTATTTTTCCACGTTGAAAAACGCCCGTTGTTGACCTGCGGGGGGGGAAGTACGATCCGGGCGGCGGTCTCCTTGATTCGGGACGACAGCGAGCCGGGAACATGCCCATGTTTCCGGGTCGTCCGTTTTATTGGCCGTCGTTGTCATGGACGACCTGGTCGGTTCGCGCTGAGTGCTCGGCGTGTTCCAAGGATGTTTCCCCGCGACCCCTCATGCCCGCCACGACGATCGCTGCACGTCCGCTTTCGGCATCTTCCCAGGCCTTCGTCGTCCGAACGAACCAATGGGCGGATGCTTCGCAGGCGCAGGCTCTCTCTCACGGCGTTAATTGCACGATGTATCACACCCAAGGCGCACACCCTGCAGTCCACGAAGGCCGTTCCGGCACGTGGTTTTCCGTCTGGGCTCCGAACGCGCGGGAAGTCTGCGTCGTCGGCGACTTCAACTACTGGCAGCACGGCGCGTTTTACCTGAATTCCAGCGACTCGGGCGTGTGGTGGGGGTTCATTCCGGGCGTCAGCGCGGGAGCTCACTACAAGTACAGCATCCGCACGCAGTGGGGGACGCTGATCGAGAAGTCGGATCCGTACGCCTTCGCGGCGGAGATTCCTCCGAAGACGGCCAGCATCGTGGCCGACCTCTCGAACTTCGAGTGGAACGACCAGGAGTGGATGACGAAGCGGCGCGAGACCGACTGGTTTTCGAAGCCGATTTCGATCTACGAAGTGCATCTCGGGAGCTGGAAGAGGCCGTGGGACAAGCGGCGGTACCACACGTACGCCGAGCTGGCGGAGATGCTGATCGAGCACATGCACGACATGGGCTTCACGCATCTGCAGCTGATGCCGATCACGGAGTTTCCATTTGACGGCTCGTGGGGTTATCAGCCGACGGGCTATTTCGCTCCGACCAGCCGGTTCGGAACTCCGAAAGACTTCCAGTTGTTCATTGATGCGCTGCACCGGGCGGATATTTCGGTGCTGGTCGACTGGGTTCCGGGACACTTCCCGACGGATGCGCACGGGCTGGGCCGGTTCGACGGCACGGCGCTGTATGAGCATGAAGATCCGCGGATGGGGTTCCATCCGGACTGGAACACCTACATTTTCAATTACGGGCGGAATGAAGTCCGCAGCTTCCTGCTGTCGAGCGCGCGGTTCTGGTGCGACCAGTACCACATCGACGGGCTGCGCGTGGATGCGGTCGCCTCGATGCTGTACCTCGACTACTCCCGCAACAGCGGCGAGTGGATTCCGAACCCCTTTGGCGGGCGCGAGAATCTCGAGGCGATCCAGTTCCTGAAGGACATGAACACGTCGCTGCATGGCGAGTTCCCGGGCATCCTGACGATCGCCGAGGAATCGACTGCCTGGCCGGGCGTTTCGCGGCCTGTGTACGACGGGGGCCTGGGATTCAGCGCCAAGTGGGACATGGGCTGGATGAACGACACGCTGCGCTACCTGCGACGTGATCCGATCTATCGTTCCCATCACCAGAACGAGCTGTCGTTCCGGATGGTGTATGCGTTCACCGAGAACTTCATCATGCCGCTGTCGCACGATGAAGTGGTGCATGGCAAGGGGTCGCTGCTGTCGCAGATGCCGGGGGATGAATGGCAGAAGTTCGCCAACCTGCGGCTGATGTTCGGATACCAGTCGACGATTCCGGGGAAGACGCTGATCTTCATGGGTGACGAGATCGCCCAGCCGCAGGAATGGAATCACGATTCGCAGATCGACTGGCCGCTGCTGGAGAAGCCGCGTCACGCCGGAATGCAGGCGTATGTTCGCGACCTCAACAAGTTCGTGGCGGCGCATCCGGCGCTGCACGAGCGTGATTTCACGAGCGACGGTTTTGAGTGGATCAGCGGCGACGACGCGGCCAACTGCGTTTATGCGTGGTGCCGGTTCTCGGCCGACCGCAGTGAGACGCTGGTCATTGTCCTGAACATGACTCCGGTTCCGCGTCACAACTACGGGATCGGCGTTCCGGAACTGGGCTACTACCGGGAAGTGTTCAACAGCGACGCCAAGCGGTATGGCGGCGGGGACGTCGGCAACGCCGGCGGAGTCGAGAGCCTTCCGGTTCCCTCTCATGGGCGGGCACAGAGCATCAGCATCACGCTGGCTCCGCTGAGCCTGACGATCTTCAAGGTTGAGCCTTCGAAGACGCCGATGAAGCCCGCTGCTCCGGCGAAGGCGGGACCGGTTTCGAAGAAGTAGGGAAGGTGGTCCCCCGGGCGCATTCCGGGGGCTTTGGGTGTGAGCAATTCACGCTGCTGCCGGGCTCAGTACCGCAATGACGTCTGCACGTAGAACTGGCTGGCGTCGTCACGGGGGACGGTGCGTTCGATGAACTCGCCATACCAGAACCAGGAATACCCCATCTGGATGTCGAGGTTCGCGTTGAACGCGTAGTAGCCGTAGACATCGAGCGCATCGCCGACGTCGGTCCCGTTGTTCGGGGTTCCGAACGGTGCTCCGGCGACGTTGTAGACGACGTCATCGTCGCTCGCGAGACGGAACTTGTGATACGCCCCGACGAGGGACGACTTCGCAGTCGGCTTCACTTCGAGCTGGGCGCAGAGGTCGATCAGGTTCTGTCCGGAGAGGTTATCGCTGAGCGCCCAGTAGGCATGTCCGAGCGGAAACAGCACGTCGAAGGTGTTGGTCTGGCCGTCGGAGCGGTCGACGTCGCCTGAGCCGAAGTAGGCGAGGCCGCTCAGTCGTGGCGTCCAGAGAGCCTTCTTCCAGGTGTGTCCGGCCACCGCGGTGATGAATCCGGCGTTCACGCGTTCTCCGTCATCGTCGCCGAACTGGTAGGCGCCTTCGACGTCGAAGTCCCAGACCCGTTCCTGTTCGATCGGCACGAGCCAGGAATAGCGCGATCCGAGTGTATGCCGCCGCCCGTCTGCCCGTCCGGCGACGGGTTCGGTGTTGTTGAGCCACAGCCAGTAGAGGTCGAGGTTGGCGTTCTCGATGCCGGTGTAGGTGAAGTACGTGCCGCTGAACCACACATCGCGGTTCGCCTTGTCGAACTTGTTGTCGAACTCGAAGACGTTGCGATAGCCGGTGGCCGAGTTGACCGGGTTGACGGCAAAGGCGTCGAACTTCCAGTCCTTGTCTTTCACCATGTAGCGGAAGCCCTCGAAGTTGCGGCGGGTGTTGGCCCAGTCGAGGGGGGACACGAGTCGCTGCCGGCCGAAGAGGAGCTCCTGGCGGCCGTAGCGGAGGGTGTGCGAGCCGGTGTCTGTGTCGAAGAGATGGACGTCGACAAACGCGTTGAGGAGGTCCCAGCGGTTGACGTCGGTGGGCTGGATTGGGAGGTCTTCGCCCCAGCTGTCGGCGTTGATGCCTTCGACATAGAAGCGGAACGTGTCGCCCGCCTTGAGGTCGACATAGTGACGCCAGCGGAGAAGGTTGTAGGTGTCGTGTCCGGGGCCGCCGGGCTGCAGGCGGTTGTCCTGGTTCATGTAGCGATGGCGGAGTTCGCCGCCGGTCGAGAAGACGAAGTCGGTGTCGAACAACTCAAACTTCATCAGCTTGGCTTCTTCGCCAAGGATGTCTGGTTCGCCGGGTTTGTCCTTCGACGAGAAGTCGTTGTCGAAGAACAGGGGCTTGTAGGGCCCGGTCGGCGGCAGCACCTTGGGGCCGGGGAATGCGGGAGGCGTTTTCTTCGGCGGCGCTTTCGCGGGCGACTTTTTCACCGGAGCCGCGGGAACGGGGGCGGACTCGGGCGAAGCGGTGGGGAGCGGCGCCGGCCGGGTGACGGCGTCGTCATCGACGGGGACCGCGGTTGCAGACGGCGGTTCGTCTCCCCGCGCGTCGCGGACCTGCGCGGCGGAGGTCGCGACGAACGTCCACACGAGTACGGAGAGTTTCCAGCGGCAATCCATGCCTGGCGTCCCTGCGGGGTGAGTCGTCCGGAACGCTTTACGCGATCACGGCGACTCTCGACCTTGCCAGAGTCGATGCGCAGCCCTGGCTTACCGGAAGAGATCGGCCGCCATCGGTGCCAGTGGTCCGCCTGAAGTCTGCGGTTCTCGCCAGGGCTTCGGGAACCCGAAGTCCGCCGTCGGCATTTTCGCTACAATCGAACCCACCAAGCCCGGCTGCACTTCGAGGTCCCGGCCGCGATCCCTCCTTCCGATGTCCGCAAGCAATCCCGGCGACCTCCAGTTCAAATACCTCCAGGTCGGCGACCTCCGGCGGCTGGAGCAGATGCTGTTCGCTCCCCGGCGCACCGTCGAGGGGCGCTTTTCGGGGCACTATGCGACCCGCCAGCGCGGGCAGAGCGTCGAGTTTCGCGACTACCGCCCTTATTTTCCCGGGGACGAAGTGGGGGCGATCGACTGGCGGGTGTACGGGCGGACGGATCGGCTGGTCATCAAGCTCTTCGAGCAGCAGAGCGAACTGACTGTTCACCTGCTGATCGACGCCAGCGGCAGCATGGACTTTCGCGGCGCGAGTCCCGGCTCAAAGGCCGACAGCAAGTTCGACTACGCCTGCCGGCTCGCGGCCGCCATCGGGTTTCTGATCTCGAAGCAGCATGACCGCTTTTCGTTCTCGATGTGTCAGCGTCGAGTCGGGAGCGACGTTTCGCCATTGCGGTACTTCTTCCCGCCCGACCGCAGCGTGCGGCATCTGATGGGCGTGCTGGAAGGGATGGAAACCGCCCGGCCGCGAGGCGAGTCGGCCCTGTCGGACGCTCTGCACGAACTGGCCCGTCGTGGAAAGCGGCGTGAGCTGGTGATCCTCTTCAGCGATCTCCTCGGTGATCCGGACGAGGTCGCGGCCGCACTGTCGAGCCGGGTGCAATTCGGCGGAGAAGCGGTAGTGATGCACATCCTGCATCCGGACGAGATCGAGCTGCCTGATGTCGACCGCGGGATCTTTATCGATAGCGAGACCGGCTCGAAGGTCCGCGTCGACGTCCCCGAGATTCGCGACGCCTATCACGCGAAGATGCGGGAATTCCTCGAGGGCTGGGAAGCCCGCTGCACGGCGATGGGCATCGACTACTGCCGAATGGAGACGTCGGAACCGTACTGGCAGGCGCTGGAGCGATATCTCGTCGGCCGTGCGGCGGTCGGTCGCTGAGCGGCGTCCCGGAGCCATCGTCTCATCAGCCTGTTCCCATGGTGAACAGATCCGGGCCGGCGGGATCGGGTTCTTTGGTTCGACGTTTCGCCTCCCAGTGTCCGACGAGTCCGGCCACGATCGCCACGACGATCAGCGGCTCGAGGACGCGCCGATAGCGGTAGCTCTCGATCTCCAACAGCGCGGTAATCACCGGGAAGTAGATGAAGATGATCGCCAGCGACAGTCCGAAGAATCGTGTTTCCGGGCGGCGGATCAGCAGCAGCGTTCCCAGCATGCAGGCGACAAAATCGATTTCCAGCCAGTGGACCGAGTTGGACAGCGTGTGACTGAGAATGATTTCGTACCACGAAGCGATCGGCTCAAATCGCCAGGTGTGTTGTCCGACGTGGGCCTTCGGGTTTCTGAAATCGTAGGTTGAGTAATAGGGATACTCGTCCACGCTTGTCCGCCAGAAGTTGCCCAGCCGCTTGAACGTCTTCCAGGTGAACACGCCGGGATTGGCCCGCACGGCGTCGAAGCAGGTCGCGGTGACCAGCTTGTCGACCTGTTCGTCGGACAGGCCAACTTCCTTGAGGCGTCTCAGGACCCGGTAGCCATTGCGGATGTCCGGATCGAAGGTGTGTTCGAGTTCGGGCAGGAGCTTCAAGAGCTGTCGTCCGGCGGCGGTGTCGGGAATCGGGAGGTTCGCGGCCGATTGATCGTGGAAGCAGACGACCCACTTATTGATGGGGGGGACTTTGGCGACATACGGTGCATCGTGATTCAGCTGGTTCCGGAGCATGGCCGGGGCGAGAACCGACAGCAGAGCCAGCCCACCCGCCAGTGCATGCTTCAGGCGTTGGACTCGGGGGAGGGCGGGCATCAGGAAGACGAGGCCGAACAGGGGCAGCCAGAGCATTTGCGGAATGGGACGGACAAGCGTCGCTGCGGCCAGGAGTCCGCCCGTGAACGCCATCTTCCAGGCGGCAGGCTTGCGGTAATAACCCGCCAGTGCCGTCAGGGTCGCCGTCATCAGGAACATGAAGAGAGTTCCGGTCAGCGTGACATTCGCAAACCAGGCACGTGTCACGCAGGCCACCGACAGCGCGTATCCGGCCACGGTCACGAGGCGCGAGCCGGTGAGGAGCCAGCACATCCAGGCAGTCATGAGACTGCTGCACATCTGCAGCAGATGCTGGGCAATGACGGTCGCGAACAGGGCATTCGACCCGAAGAGACTCTGCATCGTGCCCAGAAAGATCGGATACAGCGGCGTGCGGTAGTCGACCTCGTCATCGATCTGGAGCCAGTCCCCGTCACGAACGAGAAGTCCGCGTTCCCAGTATTCACGGGCGTCGTCGACGATCACCGCCGGTCCGGTGCAGAACGTCAGGGCATGCTTGGTGGCGCTGATGGCGACCAGCCCGGCCATGATGATGCAGAACTGCCGCGTCGAAAGTTGCCATCTCATGGAGCGCCTCCCGCGGGCAGGAGTTCGTGGAGGGCGCCTGCCAGCATGCCGGGTTGTCTCGGTGGGCCGCGGCATCGCCGTGGCGTCATCGGGGTCGACCCCAGCCTATACGTCGAATGGCATATTCAAAAGGCTCCCGGGTGGCCTGGTTCGGGATTTCCGCGATCTCTTTTAGGATGCTGGCGCAATCTCGAAGGTCGCGGCGGAGCTACTCGGCACGCCACATGAGCCCTATGCCGACGGCGAAGAGGGGGCCGCTGATCCAGGAGTTTTCAGTTCAGCGAGGGGCCAGCAAGGCCGTTTGCAATTCCAGATCAGCACCCGGTGGGTGCGCCTGGTGCGGCGCAATGGTCGCGTTGCAGCCAGGGCATTCGAGGAACCCTCGTTCCCGCCGTTGAAGATGGTCGCCGCAGAGCATGCAGTACGTCGGCGTCGTCCAGGAGTCGCCATCGGCCCAGAACAGCGGCGTGAATCCCTGCTTCCCCTGGTGACGCACCCCGGCGGCCGCGCAGACCAGCACGGCCGCGATGATGCCGACCCACACACGACGACCCTGCCCACCGCCAACGCCCATGGCTGCGCCCCTTGATTCGTGGACCAAATCAACGTGGCTCAAGCGTAGCCCGTCCGCGACAATCGCGAAACAGGAAAACCGGAACTCGGCGATCACCTCGGGCAGATCAGGCCGGAACGAATGGGCCGAGGCCGGGCCGGCCAGTTCCGGCGGGGGGACTTGTCAGGTCGCTCACGATGCGGGGTCACGGATTCCCCGGCAGCGGAGCCTGCTCTCCCCCCATGAGGTATCCGACGAGGTCGCGCACTTCGGTTTCCGTCAGGTTCTGCAGGAGTCCATCCGGCATCAGGGAGACGTTGGAGGTCTTCATCTCCTCGATCTCTTTGCGATCAATCGTCGTGAGTTCCTGGGCGGAGAGAAGCGTGATCGTCTGGTCGTTCTGCTCGCTGATCACTCCATTGAGAACGCGACCGCTTTCGAGGACGACGACCACCGACCGAAAGTTGGCGCCCACGGTCGCGCTGGGGTCGACCATGTTGTCGATGAGGTAGTCGAGGTTCCTGCGGTTCGATCCGGTGAGATCGGGGCCGACGAGACGCCCGGCCCCGAACAGGACGTGACAGTTCGCGCACGTCTTCTGGAAGAGAACCCGCCCGTGAGACCGGTCGGCTTTCTCAACGGCGGCAGGAGTCAGCCGGGATTTGTAGGCCTCGATGCGGGCCTTTTTCTCGGCCGGAGGGGTGCGGATGTCTCCCCAGACTTCCGTCAGGTCGCGATTCAGCGACTCGACGTCGAACGATGCGATCTGCCGCGCGTGAATCGCGGTGATCTCGGACGACGCGATGCGCCCGTCGCGAACGGCCTGAAGCAGCTCGCGCGCAAAGGCCGGTCGGCAGGCGAGCGTCTGAATCATTTCGGCCCGGGCCGCAGGTTCGAACGATTTCGACGCTTCCAGAATCTGCTGCGGGATCTCGGCCGCGCTGTAGTGCGCCAGTCCGCGAAGGGCTTCAACGACCATGGCCTGGTCGCGCAGCAGTGGAATCAGCGTGGCGGCGTAGTCTGCGGGCGGGTTGAGGAGCAGGCTGCGGAGCGCCTGGTTGCGTTCCGCTGCTGGAAGCCGTCCGTTCGTGACGAGCTGCCGCAGCTCGTCGAGCGTGCGGTGATCTCCGAAGAGGACATTGAGACTCTGCACGTCATCACGGACGACCGCCTGGGCCGATGATCCGTACATGCTGGCGACGCGCTGCCAGCCCTCGGGTGAGGCGGCGTTCTTGCGCCCCTTGAATGCGAGGGCCAGACCATGCAGGGCATTCTCGGCCGTCGGGCATTTCCCGTCGATCAGCAGTTCGACGAGCGAGCCGCATCCGGCCGATGAACTTTCCGAATCGCCCGCGAGTCGGCGGGCGATGCACTCGGACACGATCGGCATTCGGGAGCGTGCGATCAGTCCGATCGCTTTGGCCGGAGTGTGCGCGACGGCCGGTTCGATTCCGTACCAGATCATGAGCGGCAGCATCCGGTCGGTCGCGAAGCGGGGATCTTCGACAAGCGACTCGGCGATGTCCCAGCGCTGATCGATGGGCAGTCGCTGGAGGGAGGAGGCGACGTGCAGCCGGACGAGTCCGGAATCGTCGGCATTCGCGAGGCGCTGCAGCACGGCGAGGGTTTGCGGCGAGACCGTCCTGGCCGGTCCGGTCTCCGAGTCGATGAGAGACCTGAGGGCGGCCACGCGTTCATGTTCGTCGCCGGACGAGAGCTGCTCGATCAGCCAGTCGCGGGAGGCGCCTCCCGTCGTAACGATGGTTTCGAGCATCCGCAGGCGACTGGTGACATCGGTCGAACGGTCCCGGTGCGCCCTGAGTGATGTCGCGAGGGGGGAGTCCGGTCCCCGGAGCTCGCCTGCAGTGGTGGCCCGTTCCGTCAGCAGGCGGCGCGCCTGTCGGGCCCACCAGGTATTCCGGTGCGAGAGGAGTCCGATCAGTTCATCATTCGATTTGCCGGCCAGGTCGAAGGGTGCGAGAGGCTGCGGCGTGCCGTAAGTCAGCTTGTAGATCCGGCCGCTCGTGCGATGGACGCCATCGTGATCGTGGCATTCTCCCGTGTCACTCCAGTCGGCGATGAACACGCCGCCGTCCGGTCCGGTGAGCAGTTCCATTCCGCGGAACCAGGGATCGGACAGGAAGCAGAGGTCAGGGCCGTGCGTGGCCGTATAGCCGGCGTCCTTTCGCAGCAGGTGGTCTGAATTGATCCGCATTCCGTGGAGGTTCAGCGTGTAAACGCGATTGCGGTATTCCTCCGGCCAGTTGTCGCCCTGGTAGATCATCAGCCCGATATGGGCGTGTCCGCCGCCCGCCTGGCTGGTGCGGTCGGTCACGCCGTGGCGGATGTCGTTCCAGACTTCGCCCAGGTCCCAGTGGACGTGATCGGCCACCTGGGGAATCAAGACGTACGAGAAGGGATTGATATCCGTTCCGAACATGCGTTCGGTGTGAGCGCCGGCGACGACGTGCCACAGGTGACCGATCACAGTGTTGATGACGAACATCTCGCCGTGCTGGTCGAAGTCGTAGCCCCAGGAGTTGGTCATGCCGTGCATGACGGCTTCGGCCACGTCCCGCTTGGGGTGATATCGCCAGACTCCGGTGTTGATCCGGAAGCGATCGGCCGGCTTCGCGCCGGGCTTCCCGATTTCGCTCGTGGCCAGAATTCCGTGGCGACCGTACAGCCAGCCATCAGGGCCCCATTTGAGACCGTTCGCTGGAGTGTGCCCCACGTTCGATCCTGCCTGGAAGCCATCAAGGACGACGCGGGGCTCGTCGTCGGGAACGTCGTTGCGATCGGCGTCGGGAAAGAACAGCAGATTCGGGAGGCAAAGGGCCCACACTCCGCCGTTGCCCACTTCGATGCTCGTCAGCTTGTGCACCGTATCGGAGAAGACGGTTCGCTTCTCGAACCGGCCGTCGCCATCGGCGTCTTCGAGAATCACGATGCGGTCGCGCTGATCGGCGTTGAATCCGCCGGCCCCGGACCCTGCCCAGCTGAAGTTCTCCGCAATCCACAGGCGCCCGCGTTCATCCGTCGTCATGGCGATGGGGTTCTGGACGGCGGGCTCCGCGGCCACGACCGACAGCCGAAATCCCGGCGGTAGTTTGGCCGTCTTCACGACCTCGTCCGGGTTCATTGGAGACGAGGTCGATTTCTCGGAGTTGGCGAGGGGAGGAAAATCAGCGGCCGCGCTGCTGCCGTCGAAAATGAGACCCACCAGCAGCCAGACGAAGACGACTCTGCCGAAGATGTCCAACATGCCCCTGTTTCCAGTCTGCTGCGATCGCCATGAGGTTGCAGTTCCTGTCCGGTCGTCGGAGAGCGACGGACATCAACCGAGGGAGTCTGACAGACGGTCTGCTGGTGGAAAAGCGGGCCAACACTCTGGATGCCCGGCCTTTGCCGAAGGCCCGCATCGTCTTTCAACCCTCAGGCCCCGACTCATCCCCGTCCATTGCTCAAACACGCGACGACGGGACATTCGAGCTGATGTACCGTCGCGACCTGGCGGGGGCGATGATCGGCGCTCACACGGCAAAGATCACGACGGCCGGTCTCATGACCGACGACTCGGGGAAAGAAACAGTTGTTCCCGAGAAAGTGCCGCCGCGATTCAACAAGAACTCGAGGCTGACGTTCGAAGTGAAGCCCGGAGAGAACACATTCGAGATCCCGCTCGATTCGAAGCCCGATCCCGTCCGGAAGCTCCCGCCGCACCGCGGCGGGAGCTTCCTGCTGAGTCCGGCGGAGATCGGGCAGGGAGTCTGCTCGAAGCCGGCGGAGCAAGACCTCCCCCGGGCGATGCCGCGAAACAGCGGCCGCGTCAAAACAGCATCATGACGCCGTCGATTCCGCGGAGCTGCGTGTAGATTTCAACGACCATCGAGGCGCTGGGCACTTCGGGTTCGACAGTCACGCAGGTGTGGGTGCCGTTGGCCGTCTTGCGGACGGAGAACGCGGGCTCGTTCTCATCGCCGAGCAGGGTGCGCACGGCGGACAGAACGCGCGCGACGAACTGGTCTTCGCTGCGCCCGATGATCTTGAACATGAACGGGCCCGGGAAGCGATGAGTCGCTTCGAGCAGTTCCACCGAAGGTTGATAATCCATCTGACCGGCTCCAAAAGCCTGAACGTGACGCGGGGCACGTGGAAGTATACCCGGGCGGTCAAACCAGGGGGGGGCGGCTCGTCGGCCGGCCCCGGGGCGCGGTCAACTCTTCAGGACATCAAGGGAATCCAGTGCTTCGCGGATGACGCCCGCGCTGCGGGCCAGTCCGGCGAGTTCATCGGCGTCCAACGGCGGGTCGAAGCTCGCGAGCACGCCGTCCCCCCCGACGAGGCGCGGCATCGAAAGAGTGACGTCGGAGACCCCGGCGACGAAAGGCGCAGGAGTGCACACGGTCAGGATCGCCCGCTGGTCGTGCAGGATGACATCGACGATCCGGCTCAGCGCGCTGCCGATGCCATAGTAGGTCGCTCCTTTGCCGCTGATGATCGTATAGGCCGCGCGGCGGACCCCAGTGTCGATTGCATTCCGGATTTCCTGGTTCAGTTCGACGCCGCGACGTTTGGCGAACTCGGTCAGCGGCATCCCGCCGATTGAGGCGAGCGACCACGCGAGGACTTCGGAATCGCCGTGCTCGCCACAGACGTCGGCGTGGACGTGATGGGAATCGACGCCGCAGTGGCTGGCCAGGAGGCTCCGGAACCGGGCGGTGTCGAGTGTGGTGCCTGATCCCAGAACCCGCGAGGTCTCCAGCCCGCATTGCTTCGCGAAATGGGTGGCGAGATGTGTCATCACATCCACGGGATTGGTCGCGACGACCAGGATCGCCTCCGGGGCATGCATCAGAACCTGCGGAACGACCTCCGCGAAAACCGCGGCGTTGCGCGCCAGCAGCTGCAGGCGGGTTTCGCCCGGCTGCTGGTTGACTCCCGCGCAGATGACCACCGCCTTGCTGCCGGCGAGGTCGGCGTAGGCGCCCGCACGGATCTCCAGTGGATGAGCGAACGGGACGGCATGGCGGATATCGTCCGCCTCGGCCACCGCGCGGGCCTGGCTCCTGTCGACCAGGACGATCTCACGGCCCACTCCCTGCATGACCATCGCGTAGGCGGCCGTGGAACCGACAAAGCCGCAACCGACAACTCCGATTTTCATGTTCGCTGCTCCTGCATCACACCATCATGCCTGAGGCCGGGCGCCGTCTCGTCGATCGCCCGACCTCAGCCGCGGCGGATGGCGTCCATCGGGGACATCTTCGCGGCCCGCCAGGCGGGATAGAGACCGCCCAGCATACCGAGGGCCGTACTGAAGACGATCGCGAACAGCATGAGGAACAGGCCCGCGTGAAGGTGCGCCCGCTCGGGAAAGGCCCGGTTGATGATCTGGACGGCCACCCAGCCCCCGATCGATCCCAGGATGCCGCCGACGATTCCAAGAACGGCGCTTTCGAGCGTCACGAGCGACATCACGTTGCGGCGCGACCAGCCATTGGCGCGAAGAATGCCGAACTCGATCGTGCGCTCGGTCACGCTCATGAGCATCACGTTGACGATGCTGAGAACGGCGATCGTGATGCCGACGCCCGTAATCAGCGTGAGGAAGAAGTTGAGGTCGGCGGTGAAGTCTTCGAAGCGTTCGGCCCAGTCGTCGCCCGAGCGAACTTCGACGGGGGATGATGCGGGCGGCTCGCCCGATGCGGGCGCGGGGGAGGGTGCAGGCTCGGGCTGCGCCGGAGGCGCCGCGTTCGTGGTGACGCCGATGGCCTGGCCGATGCCGACGAGGGTGGCCGCGAGGGCATTGGCGGGAGCGTCGGAGGCGCGTTTCAGATCGCGGCCGCGGAAGAGTGTTTCAATCCGTTTGCCGACATCTTTCTGCGCGAAGCCGGGCTTCGTCTCGACGTAGTAGCACGAGACGGAGCCTTCGTCGTAGCGGGCGAGGCGGCGGAGCGTGCCCATGTCGATCAGGATGTTGCAGTCGAGGAGCACCGTGCCGCATTCATAGATGCCGACGATGGTGAGTGCGTTGCCGTTCGCGCGAACGGTGTCTCCCAGTTTTCGGCCGGTGGCTTCGGCGATCTGGCGGCTGACGAGGACGTTCGTCGTGCCGACGTCTGTTTCATTCAGGAACCGGCCTTCGATCACCTTGTCGCCGTAGATGGTGTCGTGAAGCTTCATCCGCGACGGGATATCGAACCCGAGGCAGAACCGCGGCGGGCTGATGACCGGCTTGTTTTCGAGCACGTTGACGCGGACGAGGACTTCCGGATTCACGACGGCGACGCCGTCGACCTGCTCGATCTCCTTCTGCCAGGCGGCGGGGAGAGAGGAGAAGATCGGGACCGGGGCCCCGCGTTCCTGCACGAGGATCCCGGGAATCATCGAGAACGTGCTGGAAACGAGCTCGTTGATGCCGCCGGCGATGGAGAAGAGGCCGACCATTCCGCCGATGGCGACGGCCAAGCCGAGAATGGAGAGGATGGCCCTGACGGGCCGGCTGATGAGGTTGTCGAGGGCAAAGCGGTGCATCGGAAGGCTTCGCACGCCAGCGGATTGAGTGAGTCTTCTGGACGTCTGCTCAATCGGACCGCATCAGCCTCTGAGCCGCTCCGCCAGTCTCGTCCGGCGCAGTATAGCAGCGTCGGTCGCGGGCCTGCACAAGATCGTGCACTGGCCATCCACGGCGGGGGGATCCTCCCTGGGATCCGCGGTCGAGAAAACCGGCTCCCGACCGGCAGTCCAGGGAGGCCCCGGACTGCCGGACGATGAGAAGCGGTTACGGCATCGGCGATGCCGGCCGGGACGCAGGGGCTTTCCCCTTCAGGGCCAGATCGATGACGTTTTCTTCCTGTTCCTTCACTTCGCCGGTCAGGCCCGACTGCTCGCTGGCGAACTTGTCGGGGATGATCGCAGTGACGGGCGCTTCGGGACCGTTGTCCTTGACCGCGGACACCATGACGGTGTGCGTGCCGGGGACGGCGCCGTCGCCGTCGACGAACGTGGTCAGCGAGTATTTTCCGTCGGCGCCGATGGTCCCCTGTGCGGTCGGGCCGCCTCCTTTGGGAACGAAGACGACCGAGCCCGTCGTGATGGGCTGGTCGTTGAACGTGACGGTGCCGGTCACGTGGTAGACAGGAGCGGTCGTTTCACCGCAGCCAGCGAGCAGGCCACAGAGGACAAGAGAGAGCAGAAGCCTGGGCATTATTCGAAAGACTCGTGGGATTCAGTGGAAACACCTGCCATCGGCGTTTTCGTGCCGACGGCAGGTGGGAAAGAGACAGGTCGGGCCAGTGCGGCGGGACCGACCCTGAACGGGCAGAACGAGCATCGGGCCTGCTGGAACGCAGTCGCGATGCTCAGCAGTCTGCTCAGAATTCGCCGACGACTTCGCCGTTGCTCTTGGTGGAGAGAGCCTTCAGCGTGCCGAGGTCCATGTTGGAGCTGAGGTACCGGACGCTGCCGTCGCCGAGGAGCATGTTGGCGCCCTTGCCGGCGTGAGCGCTGCGGAACGGGGTCTGGTTGGTCACGAACGTGCCGCTGTAGCCAATCGGCCAGGTGACCATCTTGTGGTCGATCATGAGCCAGCCGTCGTTGGTGTAGGAGTAGTAGCCCCAGACCCACGGCTTGATGCCGCCGAAGCCGCTGGTCGCCATGGCCGGGGTCCAGCCGAGAGCACTCGACAGTTCACCGAGCAGCAGGGTGTTGGACGACCCGTCGGTGATGTCTCCGAATCGGGCGCGGCTTTTGGGGGCGATAATTCCGGAGCTGGTGTATTCCTGTCCGGAGGGGCCGGTGTAGCCGACGTCGCGCGAGCCGGCGACTCCGCGGTAGTGGAGCGCGGCCTGCGACTGGGCATTCGGGAAGTTGGCGGTCACGGCATGATCGGAGGCGCGGTCGCCCAGCTCCGACGAGGGGCAGACGAGCGCTTTGATCGGCGTGGTGAAGAGCGGATCGTTGGTGTTGTTGCTGCGGTAGGGAGACCGGTTGACGATGTAGTCCTTGTTCAGGGCTTCCATCGCGTTGTAGCGGGTCCCTTCTTCGATCATCGGGAAGATGCGTGGCACCCAGCCCATCGGATAGTTCACCGGCTGCGGGTAGCACATGTACGACGGGAACATGTTGTACACGTCGTGGTAGTTGTGGAACGCGAGTCCCAGCTGCTTCATGTTGTTGCGGCACTGCGTCAGGCGGGCTGCCTCACGGGCCTGCTGGACTGCGGGAAGCAGGAGGGCAATGAGGATCGCGATAATCGCGATCACGACGAGTAGCTCGATCAACGTAAAACCGCGCCGCATGCGAAACATCTTCATCAACTCCAGTGACACCGAAAATGAAACTCAACAAACATGGATGCGCAGGCCGGAACCGGCGCACGCAGACTGATCACCGCATGGCAGTCTTCGCTGAGAATCGATGCGAGGACTCGCCATGACATGGCGTCGCGGATGACTGTCGCGATCGGCCCGCGACACTCTCGAACTCGCGACGATGTCCGGCAGCGAAGCGGTTCCCTGCTTTCCGGACGCCGGACAGCGGCGATCTACCAGGAAGCAAACTGAATGCCACGTTCGCGTGAGGCGGCGCTGCTCACGTCGCGGGCGATGGTTCACCGCCAGCGAATGTGAGGGAAGATTCTGCAATCCTCCCGGCAGCACACCGAAATTTAACAAACTGTCCGGTGCGGTGGCCAGAGCCGCGACCACGCTGTTGGGGTAAACCCGGTCCAGCTCTGTTCAAGGCGCGCGCGATTCCGAGGAGGCGATGCGGGGGCTCTGCGCCTGGACGGACGAATTCACAGGCGGCTTGTCTTTCCTGGCAAACCGCCCTGCCTACAAACTACGCCGGTCCGCCTGCTTTTCGAACAGCCCTGCGCCGCCGCCGCGATTGCGACGATACGTCCCGGGAGTGACGCCGAACGTGCGTTTGAACGCGACGTTCATGTACTCCTCGCGCTCGAAACCGGCCCGCCGCGCCACCGACGCCACGGACAGCGACGTCTCGAGGAGAAGTTCCTTCACGCGATCGAGTCGCAGGCGCAGCAGTTCATCGTGCGGCGTCCGCCCGAGCGCATCGACGAAGTGGGCGTCGAGCGTGCGCCGGGAAACCCGCATCCGGCGGACGACATCGACCACCTTCAGCCCGTCACAGGCGTGCCGGCGAATGATCTGCATCGCGTCGCGGACGATCTGGTCCTCGAAAACGAGGATGTCGGTCGACTGGCGACGCTCGATCCGTTCGGGATCGATCTCGATTCCGATCGGCTTCTTGAGCCGCCGGCCCAGCATGTCGTCCAGCAGCTGCGCCGCCACATAACCCGAGCGGAACGCATTGGGGACGATGCTCGACATCCGGGGCTTCGAGAGGTTGCACGCCATCTCGTCGTTGTCGATCCCGAGTACGGCAACCTGTTCGGGCACGGCGACATCCGTCGCACGGCAGGCGTCGAGAAGCTGCTGGCCGCGGAGATCGTGGCTCGTCAGGATGCCGATCGGCTTGGGCAGGGATTGCACCCAGTCCTGAAGGCTGGCGCTGATCCGTTTCCAGGGGGGCGGATTCCGGCTCCGGCCCACGCTGCGGTAGAGATGAACCTCGAGCCCGTGTTCGCCGGCCATCTCGCGAAACAGCTTCTGCCGCAGGTTGGACCAGGCGAACCTTGCGTCTCCGCAGAACGCGACGCGGCGGAATCCCCGGCGGAGGAAATGATCGATTCCGAGCTGGACGATCCTGGTGTGGTTCGTGGCGACCCAGCATCCGATCGAGAGGTCACGCCCTCCGGCGACGTCGACCACCGGAATGTGCAGCGACTTCAGCTTCCCCGCCATGCGGCGGTCGACAATCCGCGCGATGCAGCCATCGGGCTTGCTGGAAGAGAAGGTTGCGAGGTGTTCGAATCCCGGCTCGTTGTCGGGCAGCTGGATCGACCACACGTCGCGTTCGCGGACGTACGCCAGGATGCCCCGTTGAAGCTCGCGGCCGAACGCGCTGGACGACTCGATCAGGAGAGCGATGGTCGGTCGCGAAGTTTTTTCTGCAGCGCGGCGTTTCATCATCAACGACCGTAAGACGAGTTTGCAGGCGCGCGAGCCCCATGCAAGTTAAGCCCGCTCCGAGCCCCGGACAATTGCAAGCTCCCCTCTTTCGCCGATCAGGTCGGCATTGTCGCTCTGCCATTTGGCGGCAGGCGAGGGGAACGCGATTTGTCCGAAGCGTCGGAGCCATCGTACGGACTCGTTGGTCCAGCGTCTCCTTCAGGGACGTGCGGCGCGGTCAGGCTGCCTGGTAGTGCCGCGTGATCAGGTCATTCTGCAGCCAGAGCAGCTTGTTGAAGGCCCGGGTCGTCCGGCGTTCGACGTCGAGCGGAAGTCCGAGCCCTTCAATCGTGGCGATGAGGGCGTCGGCGACGAAACCCATCAGCGCGTTCATCTGCACGAGCGGTACGTCGAGATCTTTCGAGCCGGCCTTCGGCGTGTGCATCTTGCCGACCATGTCGAGGTAGCTGACCATCTTGCCGTCATAGGGCCTGGAGACGAGAGCGACGAGGTATCGTCCGAGGTGCTGCTTGCGGAACTCGATCATCTCATGTGTCAGCGTCAGGCCCTCGATGTCTTTCGGGATGTCGCCCTCATAACCGGACTGGCGGGGAACAAAGTGCCGCTTGGTGCAGTCGTAGGCGAACAACTGGTCGTAGACCGCGTCGACGAGTGCCGGGACGACCGGGGCCAGGTGCGATGCGGCTCCGTGGATGGCTTCGATGTCGTCGGCATTGAAGCCCATGAAGCCCGAGACATACTGGAAGCGGTAGGCGAGGTCCGATTCGAGGCGGGATTCGTCGATGTGTTGCATGGTCAGCGGTCCGGTGGGATTGACTGGCAGGCGTGGGAAACGTTAAATTGGATATGTATGTCCAATTTCAATGTCGGACTTTAGCCGCGGAAATTGTGGATGTCAACGTCCAATTTAGGCAGGCAGGCGGATTCGCGATGCTGACACAGACTGTCGAGTACGCCCTCCGCACCGTCGCCTGCCTCGGGCAGGCCTATCCGGACGCCAGGACCACTCCCCAGATCGCGGAAGTCACCCGCGTCCCCCGGGCCTACCTTTCCAAGGTCCTCCAGGCCCTTGTCCGCGGCGGCATCGTCAAATCACAACGCGGAGTCGGCGGGGGTGTGCAGCTCCTGAAGACGCCCGAACAACTGACCATTCTCGAAGTCGTCAACGCCGTTGATCCGATTCAGCGGATCCGCACCTGTCCGCTCGGACTGGCGGCCCACGGCGTCCATCTCTGCCCGCTGCATTTCCGGCTGGATGCGGCGATGGCGTCCGTCGAGAAGGCGTTTGCCGGAACGACATTGGCCGAGGTGCTCTCGGAGCCGACCGCCAGCGTGCCGCTCTGTCCCTTTCCGAGCGTGAAGCCGAAGCGCGGGAAGAAAGAGGCGGTGTAGGTCGCCTGGCTCGCAACGTCTGCAAGCCGTCCAGTCCCGTGTGACGACCGTCGACAATTCGCTGTTCAGCAAATCCGCAGCCAGGATTGCCAGCGGGATGACTGACGAAACACCAACGCCGAAACGAAAACGCCGACGGCTCGGGTTCACTTCGTCATCGAAGTCCGAGTGCGATCACATGGCTGCTCCCATGGAAAGTCGAGGGCTCAAAGCTCGTCGCCAGAGCTAGCGCTGGTTTACCTGGCGTGGCCGCGGCACGTCGCGGTCGGGTTCTTCCGGGCCGGAGCGGCTGGGGACTTCGCTGATCATCGCGGTCAGCCGCTGAACGATCTCGGGATGCTTGTCGGCGAGATTCGTCTTCTCGCCGATGTCCTCCCGCAGGTTGTAGAGCTCGGGCGTCCTGACTTTCGCGTCGCCGGTGTAGCCGAAGAACCGCTCGCGGTTCGGGATCATCAGTTTCCAGTCCCCCTGTCGGACGGCGTGGAGTTCTTCCTTCACGTGATAGAAGAATCGGTCGCGGGTGCTCGCCGTCGACTTGCCGGTGAACAGGGCCGACTGGTCAAAGCCATCGAGCGGGCGATCGGTTGGCGCCTTCGCCCCGGCCAGCGCGGCAAACGTGGGGAGCAGGTCGAGCGTCGAAGCGATCCCATCATTCTCGCGACCGGCCGGGATGAGTTTCGGCCCCCACACAATCGTGGGAACCCGGAAGCCGCCCTCGTAAGCCGAGCCCTTCCCTGAGCGAAGCGGCCTGGCCGTTCCGGTGGCGAGTTTGTCGCCGTGAGACTTTCGGTAGCGGGCCTCAGGGCCACTCCAGGGGCCGTTGTCGGTTGTGAACACCACGATCGTGTTGTCAGCCACTCCCTGTGCCTTGAGCGCATCAATCACGCGCCCGATGTTCCAGTCGAGCTCTTCGATCACATCGCCATAGAGCTCGTTGTTCGACTGGCCTTTGAACTGTTCGGAGGCATCGATGACGACGTGCGCCATCGTGTGGGGGATGTAGAGGAAGAACGGCTTGTCCTTCTGGCGGGTGATGAAGTCGATCGCCGCATCGGTGTAGCGCTTCGTGAGCGACGCCATGTCGCGAGTCGTTTCGATTTCGTCGCGATTGCGGAAGAGCGTTGCCGAACCGTTGTCATTGGCGCCGAGCGGGCCGAAGTATTCATCGAAGCCCTGATCATTCGGGACGAGTCCGGGCTGGTAACGGCGCTGGGAGATGTCCCACTTTCCGATGCAGCAGGTGGCATAGCCGGCGGTCTTGAGGACTTCCGCGATCGTGATCTCACTCGACTCCGTGCGCCACCCGCCGCCACTGCGCGTGGGAAACCGCCCCGTGAGGAGTGCGGCCCGGGACGGCCCGCAGACAGTCTGGGCGTAGAAACTCGTGAGCCGGAGGCCTTCTTTCGCGAGCTGGTCAAGGCGCGGCGTGCGGTTGACCTTCGAGCCGAAGCAGCCGATGTCGGAGTAGCCGACGTCGTCCAGGAAGATGACGACGAAGTTCGGCGAGGCGGCCTGGGCCGGGGCGATCAGTCCAAACCAGCTCGTCAGTCCGACCAGAAGGGGCAGAAAGAATCGCACGACAATCTCCTGAGCGACGGAGAGACCTGGAATCCGCGAAACGGTCTCGAATCTCGCCGGGCGCCCGCGGCCTGTCAATTCGCGGACTGCCAGATGGGCAATTGCCGACTCCGCCGGCGGACGGCAAACTGAAAGCATTGCCATTGATTCCTCACTGAAGGTGCCGCTCCCCATGACGCCGCTCCGGTTCCTGTCACTGATCGCTGTACTCCTCGCAGCCTCATTCTCGAATGCAGCACCGCCGAACGTGGTGCTCATCCTCTCGGACGACCAGGGCTGGGACGACTACAGCTTCATGGGGCATCCGCATATCAGGACGCCCCGGATCGACAGGTTGGCCGCGGAATCGCAGGTCTTCACCCGCGGCTATGTGCCGTCGAGTCTCTGCCGGCCGTCGATCGCCTGCCTGATCACCGGGCTTTACCCGCACCAGCACAAAATTGTCGGGAACGATCCCCGGCCCTCGACCTCGCTCGCCACGGTTCCGAAAGCCCAGTACCGGAAGTCACCGGAGTACCAGGCGCAGAGACGGCAGTTCGGTGAGAACCTCAATGGTGTGCTGACGCTTCCGAAGCTGATGACGGCCAACGGTTATCTGGCGCATCAGTCGGGCAAATGGTGGGAGGGAGATCACGTCTCCGCCGGCTTCACGCACGGAATGACGCAGGGAGACAAATCGGCTGCCGGGCGGCATGGCGACGAAGGGCTGATCATCGGACGCCAGACGATGCAGCCGCTGTACGACTTCATGGACGAGGCGAAGAAACAGTCGAAGCCCTTCCTGATCTGGTATGCGCCGATGATGCCGCACCTGCCGCACAATCCTCCGGAGCGGCTGCTGAACAAATACAAAGATGTCGCCGGCGACCTGAAGCAGGCGAAGTACTGGGCCATGTGCGAATGGTTTGATGAGACGGCAGGCCAGTTGCTCGATGCGATCGATGACCGGGGCCTTCGCGAGAACACGCTCGTCATCTACATGGTCGACAACGGTTGGATGAATCCCGTCGGGACGCCGAACGGACCTTATGGCGGCCCGCGTGGAAAGACGTCTCCCTACGACGGCGGGCTGAGAACCCCGATCATGGTCCGCTGGCCCGGGAAGACCCAGGCCCGCAGGGATGACACTCACCTGGTGACGAGCCTGGATGTGCTGCCGACGATTCTCGCCGCCACAGGCATCACGCCTCCGAAAAACCTGCCCGGCCTGAACCTGCTCGACGAGCAGGCCATCGAGAAACGGAAATCCGTCGTCGGCGCGACCTTCGCACACGATGCGACACTGCCGACCGTGCCGGCCGAGACACTCGAGTTCCGCTGGATCGTCTCCGGGGAATGGAAGCTGATCGCCCCGTCGGCGATGATGGCCGATCGGCATCCGACCGAACTCTTTCATGTGACGGAAGACCCGAACGAGGAAAAGAACCTGGCGGCGGAACGGCCGGACCTCGTCGAGACTCTGAGGAACCAGCTCAACCGCTGGTGGTCGCCGTAGCTTCCCCGCGTCAGCGAGCGCGCCGTTCCTTCGACAGGGACTCCCTGAGTTCACGAAGCTCCTGGCGAAGTTCCCGGATCTCCTCGCGCTGCTGGGCATCCCGATTCTTCAGCTCGGCAACTTCCTGCTGGAGCTTTTCGAATGGGGAGGGGCCCTGTGGGAGGGGCATCCGGGCCGGTCGCACAGGTTCGACGATCTCTCGGGCGAACGTGCTGCTGGCTTCGACATGCACGGCCCAGTGTGAGGCGCCCTTGTCATCCTCGACGGCCACTGCGTCAATTTCGTTCCAACCGCGAACGGCGGGCGAGTCGAAATAGAGTTTGAATCGCCGGGCATTCGCACCCAGGGCGATCGGAATCTTCGAGACGCCCCGGGCCTCGGTGCGGGGCGTCGGGTCTTCGCCTTCCCAGGCCGTAATTTCTTTGCCGTCCGGCCCGAATGCGGTGACCTTCACCAGGGCGCCGGGATGATACGTCTCGTGGACGTGCAGGAACATCGCCTGCAGAGGTTGCTCATACTCGCAGATCAGCCATTCCTCCTGGTCATCCTGCGATGCGGATGCCCAGGCCGTTGTCAGGTCCCCGGCGCCGGGTGTATCGGGCGGTCCGACCGCCTGCTCGGGCCCCCAGCCCCGCTTCGGACCAGTCCATCTGGGAGGCGAAGGGCTCGCTCGTTGCGGAGCCACATCCGCGGCCGGTTCTTTGTTCGCAGGACGATCCTCAACGGCTCGTTTTTGGGTCTGGCAGAGAGCCAATGTGGTTGTCAGCGCCAGCATCAGCCAGGTCGCGATCGCCAAGCGCAGCATTTGACGACTCCGTTCGAACCAGGTCCGTCAGCCTCGTTCGAAACTTTACCCGGTGGTCTCTCGTTCGGGGAATGTCGCGTCAGTTCACAGGGAGTTGTTTTGACGCGATGGAGCCGCTGCCAACGCTTGACCGGCGGCTAGCGCCCTGCCGCTCACTTGCCTCAGGCGACCTCACCCGGCGCTGCTGCGCGTTTCTCAAGCCTGTTCCGGTCCGAAGCTGGAGCCGGGAGGTGTCGGACGGCCACGGAGGAAGTCGTCGGCCGTCATCGCCCGTTTTCCGGCCGGTTGCAGTTTGCGAATGGCGAGGGGGCCGGTTCCGGTCTGGACGACGAGTGGAGCCGCGGCATGGCCGATCACGATGCCGTGCGTTTCGCCTGACGCGGCCTCATCGAGCGGGTCGACGTCGATGAGGACGATTCGCTGCGGCGGTTGGCCCTGGACGTGGAGGAAGGAGTAGGCAGTCGGCCAGGGCTGGAGCGCCCGCACCTGGCGTTCGATGAACGCGGCGTCTTTCGTCCAGTCGACCAGGCCGAACGCCTTGGGCATCTTCGGCGCGAGGGTCACGAACGAGGAATCCTGCACCTGCGACGTGGCCGTGCCCTGATCCATCTGATCGACGACCTGCGTGACCAGCCCGGCCCCCAGTGCGGAGAGGCGGTCTTCAAGCTGTCCGGCTGTTTCCTTCGCGCCGATGGGAGTCGAGATCATCCCCCAGACGGGGCCGGAATCGAGCTTGGGCTCGATCTGGAAAATAGAGACGCCGGTTTCCGCGTCTCCCGCGAGGATCGAGAAGTTGATCGGGGCCGCGCCTCGATGCCGCGGGAGCAGGGAGGCGTGGATGTTGATCGCCCCGAGGCGCGGGATCGCGAGGAACGGCATTTTGAGGATCTGGCCATAGGCGGCCACAACGAAGAGATCGGCCGCGAACTCCTTCAGGCGGGCGAGGGACTCTTCAGTGTTGACGTTGGCGGGCTGGAAGACTTCCAGCCCCCGCGCCAGCGCCAGTTCTTTCAGCGGATGGGGGTGTTGGTGCTTGCCCGTTCCGCCCCGATCGGGTTGCGTGACGAGCCCGACCACCTGGTGTGACGAGGCCAGCAGCGCTTCAAGAGCGGGTTGCGCGAAGGTTCCGGTTCCAACGAAGAGAATGCGAAGAGGCACGAGAATTCATTCACACGAGATGAGCGGAGCGATCGCCCCAGACTTTCTTGCGGCGTCCACCCTCCGTCAACGCACCCGCCGTCTTCGGGCCGCATCGAGGCCGTTTCACTCAGGTCGCGCTCGTCTCGTGGAAGACATTCCGTGGATGGAACCGGCCGGTTTCCGCTTCATATTCGCCGAACCCGACCAGCCGGCCCGCCGGGTCCACGGCGACGACGGCCGGGTGCGAAGGATTCGATGACGGGAAGACGAGCTTCACCCCCTGGCGGATGGCGGTCGCCTGGGAGTCGGTCACGTTGAGGCGCGGCCGGTCGCCAATCGAAAGCTCGGCGGGGAGCAGTGCATCGCGGAGGGTTTCCGCGGTGAGCGATTCCACCGACCGGGCCGCTTCCACCCGGAAGGGGCCGATGGCCGTGCGCACAAGGCTCGTCATCAATCCGCCGATCCCCAGCGACTCACCCAGATCGCGCGCGATCGAGCGGATGTAGGTGCCCGAGCTGCAATCGATGTCGACTTCCATCTCGAGTCCGTCACAGCGAACGAGTTCCAGATGCGAGATCTCGACTTCGCGGGGCACGAGCTCCACGGCGACTCCGGTCCGCGCCAGGTCGTAGGCCCGCTTCCCGCCGACGCGCAGGGCCGAATATTGAGGCGGCGTCTGCACGATCGTTCCTCGGAACGCCTGCAGCGCATGTTCGATCTCCTCACGACCGGGCACACGCGCGTCGACCGTCTCGACGATGGACCCCGTCACATCGTCGGTGTCGCTGCGACAGCCGAGGCGGAATCCGGCCCGGTACGACTTCGTCAGTTCCTGAACATAAGGAACCAGCCGCGTGGCCGTGCCGACGCACACCACCAGCACACCGGTTGCCATGGGGTCGAGCGTGCCGGCATGGCCGACTTTCGACGTGCGGGGCAACAGGCGGTGGACGCTATCGACGACGCTGCGCGACGTGATGCCGGCAGGCTTGTTGAGATTCAGGAGGCCGAACATGTCACGTGGGTTTCAAACACCCTTGAGCGGCGAAGCTGCACGGCCGCCCATGCCGCCACGGGCCTTGTTGAGGGCTTGCAGGTAGGCGCGGGCGCTGGCGTCGAGGATGTCGGTCGACAGGCCAGTGCCGTGATAGGTTTTCCCGTCGTGTTCGATCTCGACGAGGACCTCGCCCTGGGCGTCCTGGCCGCCGGAGACGCCTTTCACTTCGTACTGCGTCAGCGTCGCGGAGATGCCGGTCAGGCGCTCCAGCGTGCGGAACACCGCGTCGATCGGGCCGTCACCCGTGGCGGCGTCGCGCAGGACGACCGGTTGACCGTCGCCGCTGGCCTGATGCAGCTCGACGGCGGCGGTCGGAATCGTGCCGGTGCCGCCGAACGCATGGACTGATGCGAGCGACCACGTCTCGACCATCTGGGTCGTCGACTGGTTTTCGATGATCGCGATGATGTCGGCGTCGTAGATCGACTTCTTCTTGTCGGCCAGAGCGGTGCAGCCCTGGTAGACCTTCTCAAACGTTTCATCGTCGATCTGGTAACCCAGCTTCGTGACGCGATCGCGGAAGGCATGCCGGCCGCTGTGCTTGCCCAGCACCAGGCTTTCGCCGATGTAGCCGACATCCTCCGGCCGCATGATCTCATACGTCGAACGCGACTGCAGCATGCCGTGCTGGTGGATGCCGGCCTCGTGGGCGAACGCATTCTGGCCGACGATCGCCTTATTGCGCTGCACCGTCATGCCGGTCATCTTGGAGACGAGCCGGCTGGTGTTGCACAGTTTCGTCGTCTGGATCTTCGTGCCGACGCCGTAATAGTCGCCGCGAGTTTTCAGCGCCATCACGACTTCTTCCAGCGCCGCGTTGCCGGCCCGTTCGCCCAGGCCGTTGATCGTGCACTCGATCTGGCGGGCCCCGGCCTCAACGCCGGCCAGGCTGTTGGCGACGGCCATGCCGAGATCGTCGTGGCAGTGCGTGCTGATGACGCACTTGTGGATGTTCGGCACGTGCTTCTTCAGGTGGGAGATCACCTTGAAGTAGTGGGTCGGCGTGGCGTAGCCGACGGTATCCGGGATGTTGATCGTCGTCGCGCCCGCGTCGATGGCTTTCTCGACGACCTGGCAGAGGAAGTCGAGCTCGGTGCGGGCGGCGTCTTCCGGAGAGAACTCGACGTTCGGGATCTTGATGTCGGATCGCTTCGACATCAGGTCGGCGCAATACTTCACGCTCTCCACGGCCCGGCGGACGATCTCGTCCTCGGCCATCTTCAGCTTGAACTCGCGGTGGATCGGGCTCGTGGCCAGGAACAGGTGGACGCGGACCTTTTCCGAGTCCTGCAGCGCGCCCCAGGCGCTGTCGATGTCTTCCTTACGGCAGCGGGCCAGCGAGCAGATGGTCGACTGCGACCCGAACCTGCGGGCGATCCGCTGAACGGCGTCGAAGTCGCCGGGGGAGGCGATGGGATACCCCGCTTCGATGACGTCGACGCCGAGGTCCACGAGCGCCTGGGCCACCTGCATCTTTTCGTCGGTGTCCATGCTGCAGCCGGGGGCCTGTTCCCCATCGCGGAGCGTCGTATCGAAGATCGTGATCGTGTCGGACATGGTTCTGGGGTGGTGAGGGTGATTCCTGTGACACGTCGCACAGGGGGCTGACGCCCCCCGCTCGCCTCGGAAATGAAAAACCCCTGAGGCGCTCGCGGCGGTCTCAGGGGTTGGCTGTTTCGAGTTCGAACGAATGCCAAAAGCCGGCCTAAGACCTTCCGCTGGGAAGGAGGCGAAGGAGCGGCAGAAGTGGAAGCAGGCGGGACACCAGCGTCTCCGAATGGCAATCGTTCCCGAAAAACGTACCGAGCCGGACACGCGGATGTCAAATCTGGTTCGACCTCCGGGATTGAAGTTTCAGCCCGGATTCGATCGGCGAATCCTGCCGAACGGATTCAAACGCCCCTGGGAAACTGTATCGGTTGTGTCGATTGAGCCGATCGTGAAGAAGTCTTCAGTGGTTCTTCCTCTGCGCATCGGTGTTATGTCCCAGGCTGTTCCGCGAAAATCGCCGTACCGCCTGGGAAGTCTGGCTGTCGTCAGCTGGCTGTTCGTCTCCCGGATCGCCGCGGGCCAGGAGCTTCCCGCGGTGAGTTCCGTGGCAATTCAGCCTCCGCCGCCAGCTGTATACGATCCCGGGGACCTGGCCCGTCGTCTGGCCGAAGCTGAGGCCAAGATCCGTTCTCTCGAAGATTCGCAGGCGGAACACAAGTCTCTGCTGCAACAGGCGAAAGATCGCTGGAAGCAGGCAGTCGACCCGGCCATCACGACGGTCGATCAGCAGACGCATGGCGCCTCGACGAACGACGGCGAAAAGCAGTGGTACGAACGCATCAGCGTGCGTGGCTATGCCCAGCTCCGTTTCAACTCCACGCTTTCCGAGGAGCAGGACGGGGCTCCGCCGGACCACATCGGCGACAGTTCCGTCGGCGACAATCGAAACTTCCTGCTTCGACGCGCCCGGCTGGTCTTCTCAGGCGACGTGTCAGACCACCTTTACGTTTACCTCCAGCCCGACTTCACTGCGACGCCTCCCGGAAGCAGCGACGCGACCTTCTTCGCCCAGGTCCGCGACTGGTATGGCGATCTGTACATTGATGTGAACAAGGTTTACCGCGTCCGCATTGGCCAGTCGAAAATTCCGTTCGGCTGGGAGAACATGCAGTCGAGTTCCAATCGTGTGCCCCTGGACCGCAACGATGGCTTGAACTCCTCTCTTCGCAACGAGCGGGATCTGGGAGTGATCTTCTATTGGACACCGGAAGAGGCCCAGGACCTTTTCAAGTACGTGCTCGATGAAGGGCTGAAGGGGTCAGGAAACTACGGCGTGTTCGCGCTCGGTGTCTACAACGGGCAGGGCGGGGCCACGCTGGAACAGAACGACAACGTCCATGTCGTCAGCCGACTTGCGATTCCCTACCAGTTCGAAAACAAGCAGGTGATGGAAGTCGGCGTCCAGGGCTACGTCGGCGAGGTGGGAGTGTTTGGCGCGCCGATTCAGCCGCTCGGCATCGGCCCGGCCGTACGGCCGCTCGGCACCATTGAGACCGGCGAACGAAATCTGCGCGACGAGCGGGTCGCCGCGACCTTTGTCTGGTATCCGCAACCGCTCGGCTTTCAGGCCGAATGGAACGTCGGCCGGGGGCCTGGACTCAATGACGATCAGACCCGGGTCGTCGAACGGCACCTCAACGGCGGGTATGCGATGACGATGTACCGCCACGAGACGAAATCCTGCGGCGTCCTGTTCCCCTTCGCACGATTCAATTACTTCGAAGGGGGATACAAGAACGAAGACAACGCTCCCTACGGACACGTCCACGAATATGAAGCGGGCCTGGAATGGCAGTTCAATCCGCAGATGGAACTGGTCACCCAGTACACTCTGACCGACCGCACGAATACTTCGGCCGAGTCGTCTGGCGAGTCGTACCGCCAGTTCCAGGGGCAACTTCTCCGAATGCAGTTCCAGATCAACTATTGATCGCCGAGAGGACCGCGGCGACCTGTTTCAGAATTGCCTGCAAGCGGTGATCGACATGTCGAATCATGCCCTTGATGAAACGGCTCCGATCACGCCGAAGTCCCCGGCAACCTGTGGCAGCGATCAGGCACGAATGGCTCAGGCGCAGGCCGGCGACATCTTCCCTCAGTGATGCGGACTCACCCAGCCAGCAACAGCCCAACACCTACCAGGGGGCTTCCATCAGCTGCACGATCTGGGCGGAGAGCTGGTCGACGGCGTCCTTGGTCGCCGTCGCCATCGACTGACCTGCCTCAGGAGCGAATGTCACCTGCGAAATGGCCTGCGTCGCCATCGGGTTGATCGGGAACATCTGCTGACGCAGGACACGGCCCGAGGAACATTCCTCCCAGCGCACTTCCACTGCCATCGACAGTTCCAGCTCCCGCGGATCGTCGTAGCGGTTCTGGTTCACCGGCCGCTTGCTGATCTCGACGATCCGGCCGATCAGTCGCGTGTCCGCCATCGGCTCGTTCGCGAGCCGGTATGGGGTCGTCGTCTGGACCTGCTTCTGCACGGCTTCCGTCAGCTGCAGCTCGAAGCCTCGGCGGAACGATTCCGTTTTGAAGACCGGAATGTGAACCGTGCGGACGTTCGGAGAATAGTTCGGTCCGACCCGGTATCCGCAACCTGCCCCCAGGAGGGCGAGCAGTGCGGCGATCAGGGTTCGGCGATGCATCGGACGACGTCGGGAGAGCTGTCGGGCAGGAGAGGCTTACTGGTCGAGATCGACCTGGGCGGCCTCGGTCGGTTCCTGCAGGGACTTCGGCGGAGCTTCGGCCACCTTCACTGATGCGGGCGGCGCCTGCGGCGGTTGCTGGCGGTGCTCAGGTTTTTTGTGTGGCTCCAGTGACGCGAGCATCTTGCGGGCCATCTCCGCGTATTTCGATTCCGGAAACTGGTTGATGATCTTCAGGCAGTACACCTCGATCGATTCCGGCTGCCTCTTCGCCTGGTAGAACTCGACGGTCGCCCACAGGCGGCCGACCCGTTCTTCATCCATCCGGGAGATCTCTTTGTGAAGGCGTTGCCGCTCCTCGTCGCTCATGTCTGTAAACGATGCCAGCGCCACCTTCTTGAGATTGGACGCTTCATCCAGCGGCTTGCCGTCGTATGCCGAGCCCTCATAGCTCGCCATCGTGACGTGCGCCCCCAGCAGGTGGGCATCCTGGAAGTGAGGGCTGTCCGGGTACTGCTCGCGGAGCAATTTGTACAACCGGGCCGATTCGACGAAGTCGCCGGTCCGCAGATGATGGTTGGCCGACACCATCAGCGCGTCATCGGCCAGATTCCCCGCCGCATCATGCAGCCAGACCTTCCGCAGCGCGCCCAGCGCCCGGCCATCGGTGTCGAAGACTGGCCGGGTTCGATCGCTCACATTGGGAATGATCGGGATCCGGGGCGTCGACGGCGCCTTGGGTGGCTTGGCCGGGTTGATCGACGCGCCGCCTGCGAGCTTGATGTCGCCGTTCAGATCCGATTCGGCTGAGTATCCCAGCCAGTACATCGCGATACCCAGCAGCCGCTGGGTCGAATCTTCCATGTGACGCGTCGAAGGGTACTTCTCGAGCAGCTCGGTGTAGCTGTCTTCCGCTCCGGCATACGACCGCTGCCGGTACTGGCATTCGGCCACCATGAACATCGCGTCTTCTTCCACGGGGTCGCCATAGCCGGTGACCGACTCGAGGTCGACGTCTTCCTTGAAACCGAATGCTCCGCGGAAGCGGTCGCCGAACGATTCATACGTCGCGCGGCGGCTCTTCACGATCTTGTGGAACGATTTCTCGGCGTCCTTGTACTGACCCGAGTCGTGCAGCTTCATGGCCGCATCATACTCGGCCATCGCCTTCGCCATCCGCGGATCGTTCTTCAGCTGTCGCTCGCGGTTCCAGCGATCGGCCTTCAGCCGCCGTTCGGTCGGGCCTTCGACGTCGCTCGGCCCCGCCGGGACCATGCCCAGCGCATCAGCGGCGTTCAGGGGAGTGTTCTTGCGGGCGACGCGGCCGCTACCCAGCGAGCCGCAACCAGCCATCACGGCCAGCGCCCCAATGCAGAGAACCCGTCCCAGGAAACCGGGAGCGGTCGCGCATCGTGCGGTGCAGTGCATCGGCGTCATGCCGAGGGCCTTTTGAGGGCGAATCAGAATTTCAACATCGACAGCATCTTCGGCCGACGCTCCAGCACATGG
Organism: Caulifigura coniformis; assembly: GCF_007745175.1. Classification (GTDB taxonomy): domain Bacteria; phylum Planctomycetota; class Planctomycetia; order Planctomycetales; family Planctomycetaceae; genus Caulifigura; species Caulifigura coniformis. The sequence continues at coordinate 6,435,578 of NZ_CP036271.1, forward strand.
CTGATGGCGGCGGTCAGCAGACGCCGTAACTCTCGAAACTGCTGCGGAGCAATCGTCAGCCGCGACGCCAGGGAACCTTTCGATTCGAGGAGCGTTCGGAGCAGGGCAATCGTTCCGGAATGCATCTCTGTGTGCTGGTATTCAGGTCGGCCGCATTCGGTGCACAACAGTGACCCTTGCGAAACCCAGTACCGCGATTGTTCTCCCACAACGATCGGCCGGTGGCAGACGCTGCAGGCTTCAAAGTCAGGGAGCTGTCCGATCTCCGAAAGTAACTGGAGCTCGAACTGCAGGATGGGAATCCGCGGTTCGCTGCCTTCCGCCAGACCGGCGAGGGCGGCGATGGCCGCGTCGTATAAGTCGGGATGGGGATCGTGAACCTCAGTCAGACCATCCAGCAATTCGGCGACGTAATAGCCGCCGTAAAGTGCGTTCAGGTCTCGACCTGCGGGCTGAAATCGCCTGATGAGCTGGGCTTCTGTCAGTAAGTCCAACGCACCGGATGACTTGCGGATGAAAACTACGCGGCATTCTGAAAGCAGGTCAAGAGCAGCCTCAAACGGACCCCTCAAACGCTTGGCCCCTTTGGCAAGTCCTGCCACTTTCCCCTGCTGGCGCGTGAAGAGCGTCACCACCTTGCTCGACTCGCTGAAGTCGGCCAGCCGGATCACCAGGGCATCTGCTTTCTCGGTAGACATATCCGGCAATTCTAAGCACGCATAGCGTTTGCAGCGTCGCCCATGACGTCTTCAGGTGCGCGGGCGGCGTCAACCCGCCTGATGACGCCCCGCCGCGGGTCGGTCGGCGCGAATGCGATACAATCCTCCTTTCACTTGAAAGCGACGTCTCCATGCAAGCCCTCATCTTTGACCTCGATGGAACCCTGATCGACACGGTTTACGCCCACGTCCTCGCGTGGCAGCGCGCGCTCACGGAGGGAGGAATCCGGGTGAGCGCCTGGCGCGTCCACCGCCGGATCGGCATGAGCGGCGGACTGTTCGTCCGGGCCCTCGCCCGGGAAATCGACCGCGAGATTTCCCGCGAGGAAGCGAAGGCCCTGCAGGAACGGCACAGCGCGCTCTTTCTCGAATACCTCCCCGAACGCGACCCGCTGCCCGGCGCCATCGAACTCCTCAAAGCTCTCCGCAAAGGGAAAGTTCCGTTCGGCATCGCCACGTCAGGACGCCGGCCCGACATCAACAAATCGCTCGAAGCACTCGAATTGCCCGACGACGTCGTCGTCATCGAACGCGGGGACGTGGCCAAGGCCAAGCCCGATCCCGACCTGTTCCTCGCCTGCCAGAAGAAGATGAATGTCGACGCCAGTGAATGGTTTGTCGTCGGCGACGCCGTCTGGGACCTCATGGCCGCACGCCGCGCAGGAATGCTCGGAGTCGGCGTTCTCAGCGGCGGGTACGGAGAAGATGAACTCGCCAAGGCCGGCGCGTTCCGCGTCTATCGCGACGCGGCCGACCTCCATCGCTCTCTCGATGACCTCGGCGTGCGACTCTGATTGCACGTTCCGGATCGCACGTTCCAGCGCGGGCCGGCGGCCTGGTGCCCTCGGCCGCAGGTGCCGTTGCGATCGATCACACGGGGTCATCCGGCAGGAAATGCCGGTTGGGCGGAATCAATTCAAGAAGAGTGACGAAGCCCTCTTGACCCGTTTTCGATCCGTTCGTATCACTCCGCCACCTTTGAGCGACCTGGTTCGCGAGAAGGTGAAACGCGACGCGTGGACGGCCTTTTCGACCGTCGGGGCCGCTTCGTTGGCATGGATGCTGACGAAGCCGATCCCCCCGCTCGGGAAGAAAAGTCGGCCAGCTTTTCAGCTACTCATCGCCCCCGGAAATGGCTTGAGTCCTCCGCCCCCCTGGGACTCGCTGTTTCCGGGTTTTTTATGTAAGCCCTGTCGTAGCAAAAAGTTGCGGCAGGGCTTTTTCGTTTTGCAACGTATTTGCAACGTTTTGGAGAATTCCGCGACGGGGCGGTACTTCGTCGAGTGTGCTGCTCTGCATCGCGTGCCTGTTCATGGGACTCGCGGCCAGCGCATTCACGAGGTTCACGGCGTACTACCGGACCGGCTACCGGGAGGGACGTGCTGCCGCCCTCCTGGAAGTCCACCGCGAGGCGATTCGGGAAGGGCATGGGCACTGGGAGCGTGACGAACGGGGCGGGCCGAATCGGTTCGCCTGGAACGCTGTCAGGCATGCCGGGTTCGCTCCCGACGCGATCACGGCGATTCAGGAAGGCTCGGCCGGCGTCAGGGTGTGCTCGTGGCTGCACGCGGTAGAAGGGGCCTTTGTCGGGCCGGAGCCGCGGGAGCCGGGGAAACGGTGAAGGGACGGCGTGGATCTTCCTGCGACTGAATTCAAGCGGCCTGCAGATCGACAACCGTCAGTCCCGGGCCGCGGCTCCTGCCACCGATCAACGTCGCAAGGATGATGCAGAATGCCGGTTCCAAAAGAGCCAGGTAGCCCGTTGATCTGGCCAGTGGCATCGACAGGGCGGCCCCCAGAGCGAACGTGAAAATCTTGCCCGCCCGCAGGGATGCGGCACGGACCGCCTCCCTCCGCTCACGACCAGATGCACGCACCGCTGCCCCCAACTGGATTCCGAGTTCCGTCGCAGGACCGGTCACATGCGTCGTTCGGACCGCCGGATCAGTGGCCAGCGTAACGACGGCGTTCTGCAGACCCATCGCATACGAAAGCACAGCCAGGAGGACGACGACCCGGATGTCCAGCGTGGCTTCTGTTCCAAAGGTTCCAAAGGCTCCGGACCGCCCGGTGACTGCCAGTGCGATCAGCAGCGTCGCCACGACCAGTAGGGGAATCGTCCAGGATTGACGCCGCGTGGCTCCACTCGCGCCGCGAAAGGCCAGGGACGACGTGAACGCCCCAAGAATGAAGCTGAGGACGAGCGCCGCGGATTTCGCTGCGAGTTCCAGACGATTCGATTCCAGGCCGATCTGGGTAAACGTCCCGCTGATATGCGTGACGTACTGCCTACACATCACGAATGCAAACCCGTTCACCGCACCGGCCGCGCCGGCAAGCAAGAGCCAACTGGCGACATCGAATCGGGTGCACCTGCTTCGTACAGAAATCGCCGCGCTCATCCGAGAAGTGACCTTGTGAAAGACCTGCAGTCCCTGAATCGGTGTGCGAGGCTTCTCGACGATAACAAGGCCGGGCCATGCCCGAGAAGCCTCTATGAACGATGCCGAGTCATCCGTGTGCTAAGAGAGCCTCTTGGCGCTTCTGGATGTGACCGAGCACTCCGTCAAGGGGCTGCTCACGCGACGATGATGCGGGGTTCGGTCATTGGACGTGCGGGAATCGCGATCGAAGCATCGTGACGACGTCGGGCGGCGTGCTGGCAAGGGTATCGACCACCAGTTTCACCGGGAAGGGAGGCATCGAGCCCAGGTTATGGGCATCCTCCGCGTTGTACACGGCGACTCTGACCTTACGCTGGCCCAGCACCCGTCGCCCCAGCTCGTGGTACTCCAGCCCCGGGATCACGCAGACCGTGTCGGACATGCAGACGAGGTTCAGTGCTGCCGCCTTCCTGATCCAGGCGTGCGTCGCGGCCTCGATGCGGACGCTGCGGTTGCTGCGGTAGCCAAGGAACGACACCAGTGATGCCAGGACGATGACTGCCGCAAGCCATCGCCAGCGGCTGCGTTTCGGCTTCGGAGCAGAGTCGGTCATTGATTGGTCAGGAAAGACGTTCGCCCGCAGTTTATTGTGCTGATTGAGATTTCAGCATGTGCGCCCGATACAACCTCCGGATGTCACCCGCGAAGCTGGCCCAGGTCTTCGTCACGGTCCGGGAGATCGAGTTCCGCCAGCGGTTCAACATCAGCCCGACGCAGACGGTCGTGGCGATCCGCCAGGAGGATGGGAAACGGGTTCCGGCCAATCTCCGCTGGGGACTGGTCCCGATGTGGTCAAAGGACCCGAAGTCCGGCCCGCCGCTCATCAACGCCCGTGGCGAGACCGTCGCCGAGAAGCCGGCGTTCCGGTCAGCCTTCAAGAAACGCCGCTGCCTGATCCCGGCGACCGGCTTCTACGAATGGCGGACCGAGGGGAAAGCCAAGCTCCCGTTCAATATCCACCTGCCCAAAGACGAACCGTTCGCCTTCGCCGGCCTGTGGGAGTGCTGGGACAAGGGCGCCGAGCCCCTCGAGTCCTGCACGATCATCACGACGGAATCGACGGGCGACATGGCGAAACTGCACGACCGTCAGCCCGTCATCCTGCACCGCAACGAATGGGACGTGTGGCTGGATCCCGACCTGCAGGAGCCGGAGCCGCTGGAGGCGATGATTCGCCCGTGGGACGGGAAGCTGGTATTCGATTCGATCGACCCGGCGATCAACAGCAGCCGGAATGAGGGCGAGCAGTTCTTTAAGCCTGGGACGGAGAAGCTGTAAGAGTGTTCGCCAGGTCGAGGATCTCATGCGGGCAATCGACTCGCGACCGGCGGGCCCAGGCAGCTGCCCGGCGAGCGTAGGCCGGCGTTGCCGGGACCCTAAAGACCATCGGCGAGTGCAGGTAATCGGGCGTCGGGATCAGCCGCGGCGGATGGCCCATCTGAAACTCGATGCACTGCGTTCCGTACGGCTCGTCGCCGTAGTCGAGCCACAACTGCCACTTCTCGCACTGCTCGTAGTCGGTCGGGATCCTCGGATGCAGGATCGATTCGATTTCAGCAGGAGGAGTACGACGGGGCATTACGCGCAGAATAAAGCCCCGAGCCAGCACCGCCAGCCCGGGGCTCGAAAATAGCCGGCAGGGCATCGAACGATGAACTATGCGTCTGCCCGGCGCGACCACTCGGCTTCCCTTGGACAGCTTCCCGCCTGAGAAGCCCTGCTTAGGTCAATTCGTCAAGCATCTCGCCTGTCGTCAGTTCCTGACCGCTGGCGATGTACTTCGTTAGTGCACTGCCATCCAGGATGCCGAGAATTCGCGACTTCAGTGTTTGTCGAGTCTCATGCAGTGCCAGCCTTGATCGGCCCAGAGCAATAAGCCTGCTACAGTCTAATCGCGGGCTTCATCCCTTAACTGATCAGATCGACACCAATGGCAAAGAAGTCCTCATCCGGAAACAAGTCCGCGGCGATTCGTGAAGCCCTCCAGTCAAACCCGGACAAAGGGCCGAAGGAGATTGCGGAGATCGTCCAGACGCAGGGCTTCAGGGTGAACGCTCAGTACGTGTCGATCATCAAGTCGAACTTGAAGAAATCAGCAGGGGAATCGGGCCGGAAGGTGCGAGTGAAGCGGGCCGGAGGAAAGATTCCCGGCCATGGTGTCGGCAACAAGCTCGGCCCGATCGACGCCGCCGTTCAGTTCGTTCGGGCTTGCGGCGGGCTGGATCAGGCCAAGGCGGTGCTTGCACAGGTGGAGGCGATCAGGGCGGTCGTATGAGGGCGTGTGTCAGTGACGACATGTTGAACAATGATGCTCGACTTCCTTGTTCCGTTTTCATTAGGGGCACTCGAAAATAGACTACCAGCGTTCTCACAGAATCAGGCCGAAAACTGCCGGCCGTGAGTGAACAGAAGTCTTCGCGAGGGCGAGATCACTTTTGCGTTGCTTGTGGCCGATATGCAGGGAGGACGAAACGGCTGTGCGGTCGAGGGTAGATCGCTCCGCGGCATCACCGCCACGATGGGCTGCAGGCTGGCGACGACAGATCAGGGCGAGGACGGTGCCGCCAGGTCGACGAAGGAATTCGCGAACCTGATCCTGGCATGCGAGCTGATGGGCTGCCGGGCAAGTGAACTGGCAAAGCTCCAGATCAGCGACATCGACTTCGACGCTGGCACGGTTCGACAACCACCTGGGATCGGCCGTGTGGAGATGACCTATCGGCTCTCAGGCCTCCTGAGGGAGGCCGTAGGCGATCGGACGGACGGAGCTGTGTTCCTCTCGAAGAAGGGCAACCGTTGGAGCCGACCGCAGATCGGCAAGTCATTTCGAGAAGGCCGCGAACGGGCCGGCCTGCCCGACGACATCGTGGTGTGAATCCACAGTCCACACGGCGGGGCCTGCAACGCACCGCCGATGGCTGGCTGAATCTATTAAGCGCTCAATGAACTGCCAGTCGCCTACGATCGGCCAGCAGCAGTGTTCAGTGAAACTTGCGCAGCGGACTCACCACGACCGGGGCTTTCTCCACACGGCGCGCAACCGCTGGCGGTCTACTGAAAGGACTGCTGTGGGTGCCCGACGCAATGGGGCGGACACCGCTTGAAAGGACCGGGGTCGCTGGAACGCCCCCGGCTCGACGATCCTGCTACGTCGTCAGAACGGCGTAAATCCTCACGATCAGGAGAAAAATCAGTTCCTTGTGCATGACATAGGGCAACGTTGCGCCGCCGAGCTTCCACCATGCGGTGAGACGCAACCACACCCATCCCCATGACAGTCGCCTCACTCTTCGTCGTTGCTCCTTGCGAAAATCGGCAGCCACTTCACCGTAGACCGGTCGGAACTCTTCCGCGTAGTCCTTCCGGGAGAGCAGCATCGCGAGCCCATTCGCGATCCGCAGCGTGAGCTGTGGACGCCGCCTCACGGGCGGCTTGCGTCGAGATCGCTGACCTTTGGCATTCCCCGTTGTCGCTCGATTTCGATCCATCGTAATGTTCCTCATTGACGGTCGTCAGTTGATCTGGGCGGCATCCGTGCCGCCTCAAACAAGATCCTGACAGCCCCACTCAGCCCGACTGCGGTGCGCATTTCCGCCTTCGGTGGAGCTACGAAAGTTGCCGTCTCAACCGGAGGAGGATCAGTTGCGCACCCACAGTCTGTAATGGGCTTGCGTGCTGCGCACTGGGGCCGCGCCGGTGTGAAACGCAGCCCCGGCCGGCAGCAAGAAACCCATGAGATGGCGATTCGCGCGAAGAGGGCTTCTTTGTGCCCTTCTTAGTCAGAGGGCGGGCGGTCGTACGAGCTGGTACGGAAGAGAGGGCCGCGTGCCCGGTGGGAGATTCCAGCCGGCCGCAAAATTTGCCCAACCGTCACGGTCAACTTTGCGATCCACGGCCGCGATCGACCTGCCGCGGCTGGAGGCGGAAGTGGATCTTACTAGCGCATCGGGCTAGAAGCAGGATTGATGCTAGGTTCCCTAGATTACTGGACTCTTTGCCACCACTGCCGCCTCCACAGCGATCGCGACCGCTGTCGTGCGCCGCGTTTTTTCAGAAGTGAATCCCTCTTAAGACGCAGGATCTCATCTCGGTACCGCTGACTTTTGACGTACCGCAGTAGGTAACTTGTCAATGCGATCACCCACGCGCTCGTCGCCGTTGTCGCAAGCCGGCCGGTCTCGAAGGCCAACAAGCGACGGCCAGTGTCAATGTGTTCCTTCATCGCCGCAGACCGAAGATCATTCTCGGCGGCAGCTACGCGAAGCATGTTTGCGAGAATGCTCCGCTTCAAATCAGCCGCCGTCTCCTTTCCCTTCGAATCGCCGGGCTCGATCGACAACGTGCCTACCTCGTCGATGACCAACTTCAGACGGTCGTTGAGCCGATCTGTGGCATCACGAGCGTACTGGTCGTACACGCCCGAGGCTTGCATCAGGTGGCCGTGAGACAAATAGGCGTGCCCCGCTTCGGCGGCGATAGCTGTAAAGGTGCATCCGATCGCTAGGAACTTGTATAGCGAATCTGTCGGCAGACTTGGTGGCCTGGTCATCGTTGCCCTTTGCCGAAATCCCACTGAGTTCTCGGGATGGAAAGACTGCGAACCTCCTGTAAGGCCAGTCTCGCTGGACCAGATTCAGACGCCTTCACTCTTCGGCGTCGTCATCGCTCAGGGCCGCTTTGTCGTGGATCGAGATCTGCACCAGGCGTTTGGGTTCGCCGTTCTTTACCAGAAAGACAGGCAGCCCTGCTGCCATTGCCTGAACTGCGGCGTTGGTGAACACGTCAACGGCCCGCTGATCGGTTGCCGTCGCTTCGTCCGATGCTGTGTGAATGACGATGCTCCCTGGCGCGACATCGATCAGGGTGATGAGTTCGGGCTTCTCCATCGGTGTTCACTCCTGATGCGGGTGAGTCGAGCCAGCGCGGAGGGGCCACGCTCGCGGCACGGCATTCTATCCGCAACGTAAGCCGGTGCGATCGTGGTGGCCCCTCTCGCGCCCAGTCTGTCGCCGCTGGCAGCGACGCGGCCCACTGCGTCGCGAGATCCAATCGAGGCAATGAAACCAATCGCGTCACGCGCGCGTTCGAGGTCGTAGTTACTACTTTTCCATTGGGGCGGGACAGGGCCGCCGAGGCAGTCGGTTAAAGTGACACAGTTTGTTTCCGGCTCGTTGTTACGCGCCCGGCGAGCCAGCTTCCCGCGATTGGGCTTGACCCGGCCGCTGGTAGGACCGCAACACCGCTCTCCCCCGAACGGAGAGTGACGTGCCTGGAAAAAACCGAGATCTGGCCACGGAAGCGCGCGAGCGGACGGGCTTGTCGGATCAACAGCTTGCCGGCCTTCTCGGAGTCCAGCGTGTCACGATCTGGTTTTGGCGAAAGGGTAAGACGCACCCGAACGCCGATCATGCGACGGCGCTCCGCAAGATCATCAATCGCCCGGCCGCGTCCCGCGATCGGGCGATTCTGAACACTCTTGTGGAACAAGCTGGATCGATCGGGAAGCTGCAGAAGCTGGTCGCCCGTGTCGGATCGCGGGATTCAAATTGACCCGTAGTTAGATGAGTACCCGATGGTCCGCACCCGGCTTCCACAGCCTCACCTGGTCAACTCCGAGGCAGCCCGCAACGCTCGTGAGATTGAGCGAGTGTTCCGGCTACCGACCGACCGCGTCACCGATCTGCTCGGGTTCGACCTCAACGTCTGGAAGAACTGCCGGGATGGGATTTCCCAACCGCGACGGGAGCTGATTGCGCTGCTGCGATCGATCGTCGAGGCTCCGCTGTTCCAGCTCCGCGCCCGGATCGTGGATCAGCTGGAGAAAACCGACCGGCCCCTTGAACTGCTCTGCGACGCGAGAACCGATCGGCGGATTTCCGGCGTGGTGCGCTGGGACCGGGCGGCATAGCAGGCGTGTGGTTTGGAACCGAGTCTTTTCGCAAGGACGCTGACCAGTGATCTCTCAAGAGATTCAGGCCGCAATCGACGCGGCCGAGACCGCCTGTGCTGGGGCAACCGACACCCAGCGTGTCCTGGTCAGCAGCACGGTCCTGAAGACGCTGTGTGAAGGCGCTGCCGGCGATGAGTCGGCCTGGTATGCCGATCGGGCCGTGCGGCCGTCACTGATCTTCGTTCCTGGCGTAGATCCCGTCGAAGCCTTCGCCTCGGAGGTGCGGGAGCTGGTCGCCGGTGCACGCGGCAAGTATCCGGCCTTCGTGACGCTCTCCGGCGCCACGATCCGGCCGCTGCTGAACAAGGTGCATGTTCCAATGGTCCGCTTCAAGAACACGGAGCCCTCCCGCTACAAGACGCTGAAGGAAGCCCTGTCAGCAGTGGCCCTGCGGTTGCGGGCGATCGCACGCGTGGAGCGTCAGTCGGCAACGCAGAGCTTGACCAATCCGAAAACGGTTCGCGAGCGGCTGTTCAGCGACGGACCGGAAGCTTTCGAGCGGATGCTGAAGGCCGCATGGGATTCTGTGATGAGCGACGGCATTGCCACGCGTCAGACGTACCGGGCTCCGACACCTGGTGAGGACGCGGTCTCGATCGGCTTCCGCGTCCTGTACAGCGACCTGGGGCTGGACTACGCCACGGCCCGCGAGCTGGCGTTCTGAAGAGCGGGCATCCTTGCGAAGCGGCGGCGGGGCCGGCGAGGGGCTGGCCCTGTCGCCGCTGTGTTTCACGGAAGTCCGAGCGCGTCTTTCGCAAGCTTGCTGAGCACTCCCTTCAAAAGTTCGATCGAAAGTCCGAATCCTTTTTCGCGGATAGCGCCCTTGGCTCTCTCCCAAACAGTGTCGTTGCGGGCGCTGTCGATGAAGTCATGGCCAAGCCAAGCAACTTTCCATTCGCCACTACCATTGCTGCCCGTTCGAATCTCAAGTAGGCCGGCTTCGCGCATCAAGAAGGCGTGTGACAAGACGGTCGTTTCGTCGTGCCCGGGAAACGCCCCATCTGCAATTGCCCTGCGTAGGTCCCATGCACGACCAGGCTGGGCCTTTTCGACTTCGAGCAGGATCCCTCGCACGAGATCCATGTCACGTTTCATGCGCGTATCCCCTCGCCACACGGCGAAGCTTCAACCGCCTTCGGTTTGCGGTGGGCAACAGCAGTCGACGAACTGTCTCCCGAAGCGGGTAATGACCCACTTGGGCGGCGACATCGAAAGATCGACCTCGGAGTATAGCAAGCCGAGACGTGAAAGATTCTCAAGGCTCACCGAGACGTCCCCAGCGGGCTGCTGTCGCCCCAGGTGATAGAAATCAATTGGCGAGCGCCGCACATTGTCACTGCACCGCTTCCATGTCGCGATGATCCTGGCGTCAACAGGGGAAAGCTCGGCGATGATGGACGCGAACGATGGATGCACTCTCGAGACAGAGCGGTCGTCGCTGGCGCTGGCGAGAAGTTGCGCAAACAGTTCTTGGGCTTCGGTAGCTTCGTCAGCTGCGGGGATCGTCTGCACGAGGGAATAGACGATCGATTCCTTTGGAGGCTGCCGATTCGGCTCAGGGATTGCGTCCCGCAGCTTTTGGAACGCCCGCAGGGAAGCCGCGTAGGCGCTGGGCAGGCTGCCAATGGTTGCCGCCGGCAGACCTGTCACGAACGCTGTCATCTTGAAGACGTTGGCGAACGTCTGCACCAACGGTTCGATCGCCGGCCTGGACTCGTCATAGGCCTTATCGGCTACTTGAATCGCCGCCGCCTTCAGTTCGTCAGACATGGCCGCCCTTTCATCCTGTAAACCGCAGAGATCAGGTGGGTAAGTGGATGGGAATGCGAAGTTTGCCGAGCGACTTGTCACAGCTCGAGCAACGATCATCGCTCGCGTAGATCTGCTGGCGGCAGAACGGACACGGCAAATGATAATCCTCAAGAAACTCGATCACCTTTTCAGCCTCACCGAAGGTGATCTTTCGTGGCAGTGCGCCATGCAGTTCCTTGATGTACGACAGCTGATCTTTGTCGGCTGGCTGTGCGGCTTCGGCAGCGTCTTCCGCCTCGTCCCAAGCATCGAGAACGTCCTTTGAAGTCATCCCGTTTCGGAATGTAGCCCCAGATTCTTCCGCCATCTGGACATCGATTCGCCGGGGCGGCGGCGATCCCCATTTGATCCTGCTGTAGATGGCCGGCAGATTCTCGCGTTCCAGCCTCAGCTCCTCGGCCGCTGCTTTGCGCTCATCAATGGCATCGCTTACCGCGCTCTTCGTCATGCCATCCCGGAGCTGAACCCCAAGCGAGACCGCGTACCCGAATTGCTTCTTGGAGGGCGGCGGCTCGCCCCATTGATACTCCTCAAACTTACGTCGTGAGGACCTCTTCGTCGTGACAGCAGCCGCTTCCCTGGGTTCTTCTGGTGCCTTTACCGGTGCAGGCGGCGGGCTCTTGAGCGGTGGCGGAGCTGGCAGCTTCTTTTTGGATGGTGGAGGCGGTGGTGCGTAGGCGTAGCAAAGACCGCAGAACACAAGGAACGCGATACCTGAGACGATCACCCAGTGCGTGAGGAAAGTGGTCCAGAAGACTTCAAACGAGATCCACGCGACGAAGCTCGTGACACCAGCAATCAGGGACCACACCCACAATCGCAGCAACCAGCTCCCGCCAGCGTATCGCTCGACGGCGCCACTGACCTTCCTGCATCCCCGTCTGAACGCCGCCCTGTTGGCTGCCGTTCGGCGAACTGCAGCATCAAACTGCTTTTGATCCACGGTTTGCCCTCACCGTCGGCCCGCCTCGAACACGCTGCGGTTGTCCCGCTCGCATAGCGATCTTACCACGAGTTCATGGTCCGGCATTGCCCAACACTTTTGGCAATTCATTCTGGCGCAAGATCTGCAGCGGCTATTCTCTCGACTTCCGAGAGCGTGGTTAGCCCCTTCGCCGCTTTGTCGATTCCGTCCTCATAGAGTCGTTTCATTCCCGCAGTGCGAGCCGCGGCCAGGATTTGAGACGCATTTGCACGGTCCTGAATCTGCTGCCGAATAACGTCATTGACGACGAGCAATTCGGAGATTCCGAAGCGTCCTCGATAACCCGTCTGTCGACACGTCACGCAGCCTCGTCCCTTGCGGAAGCTCTCCCGGGATTGGGTCACTCTCGGTTGCCGGAGTTCGTAGTCGCTGGGCACATAGAACTCTAAGCAGTTGTCGCAATTTCTCCGAACGAGCCTCTGTGCCAAAACCGCCACGAGGGAACTGGCTGCCAGATACGGCTCGATGCCAAGGTCCAGCAGGCGCGCGACGGCGCTGGCCGCATCATTGGTGTGCAGCGTCGAATAGACGAGATGCCCTGTGAGCGCTGACTGCACGGCCATGACGGCCGTCTCTTTATCCCGGATTTCACCCACCATGATGACGTCCGGATCCTGGCGAAGCACACTTCGCAACCCCGCCGCGAAAGTCAGCCCCTTCTTGATGTTCACCTGTGTCTGGCTGATCCCGTCGAGCTGGTATTCGATCGGATCTTCCAGCGTCAGCACATTTCGGTCTTTGTAGTTAATCTCTCGGAGCATCGCGTACAGGGTCGTGCTCTTGCCGCTTCCCGTCGGTCCGGTCACGAGCAGCATTCCGTGCTCCAGGTGAATCAGCCGACGAAGCTGCTTGACCGACTGCTCGCCCAGGCCCAGTTCCTCGAGTGTGTACAAGCGGGCGCTCTTGTCGAGCAGTCGAATGACAACCCGTTCCCCGTCGCGTGTCGGGAGTGATGCGATTCTGAGGTCGATCAGGCGATCACCAACTTGGACCGATGCTCGGCCATCCTGCGGCAGCCGTCGTTCGGCGATGTTCATCCCGCCCACCACTTTGACGCGACTGATGATCTCATCCTGCAGGTGTTTGGGAACTGTGTGCACGTCATGCAGCACGCCGTCAATCCGGACGCGGATCATCACGCGGTCTTCATACGGCTGAACATGCACGTCCGAGGCCAGACCCGTCACGGCGTCGAACAACACGGAATTGACCAGACGCACAACGGGTGCGCGGTCCTGGACATCAAGAAGATCGTCTCGGGGTGGAAGACTGCGGAGCTCGTCGAGAAGGCTGTCCCCTTCGATCGTCGCCAGAACCGTTTCGGTTCGTCCGGTTTGTTGTTCGTACGCGGCGTTGATCGAGGCTTTGATGACCTCTACCGGCGCCAGGAGCGGCTTCGTGGCACGTCCCAGAAATCGTCCAACCGTGTCGAGGATCCGCCAGTTGCGCAGGTCGGCCAGTGCCACCAGAATCCGCTCAGACGCGCCGACCGCCGCCTGACCGCCCGCCGCTGGTGCATCCCGTTCCACTGGCCAAGCGAAGCCCATGACGCCCTGCCGTCGCGCAAAGGCGATCGGGATCTTCTCGACAAAGATCGCGGATGGCGACAGGTCGCCTAGGCTGGGACGGTACTCCAGGCCGAATCGGGATGCCTGATCCGGCAGGGGAAGTGACCAAACTCCGTTTCCCAACGAGTCGGCATCGCTCGTGGCGATGACAGCCCCCTTGGAGCTCGCGCCGCTCTGACTCAGCGCTGCCATTCGTCCGTCGTCCTATTTGATCAGGATCGGCTCACTTCGCGGGTAAGCCCCTGGAACGTCTGCCCGCTTCACGTCCGCCTCCGAATGGTACTTCAGGTCGCGGAACTTGTCGTCGCGCAGGATGACCGGCCGAAGGAAGATGAACAGCGAGTTCTCAGCGACATCCTCCTTGGTGTCGCTGAACGCATACTTCAGAACCGGGATCTTCTCGATGAACGGCAGGCCATCCCGCTCTTGCACATGACTCGTGCGATGCAGCCCGCCGACGATCAGGGTGTGGCCATCGGGGATCGTCACAACACTCTCGATCTCATTGGTCTGCCTCGGCGGCGGAACTCCGGCCGATCCTGTTCCGGTGAACTCATTCAGCGTGACTCGGTACTCCAATTGAAGTTGATCTGTTTCACTAATGTGCGGCGTGCATTCGATTGTTGTTCCGGCCTCGGCGAACCCGGCAAAACTGGTGGTCGCCACGGTCTGCGACGCATTGACACTGGTGAACGGAATTTCTGAAACGCTCGTCAGCAGTCCCGTGGCATTGTCGTTCACGAGGACTCGTGGGGCGGAGATCACCTTCGCCCGACGGTGCTGGCTGAATGCTCGAAGGACGACGTCGGCGATATCCGGGTCCACCAAAGTCCCGTTGAACCCGACGCCGGGAATGAGGGCTAGCGAACCATTGACCGCGTTCGGCGTGCTCAGTCCAAAGCTGCTGAAGCCGAACAATCGCTGTGCACCGACGCGGTCACCGCCCGAAACTTCGATGCCCAGTTCAAAGTTGTCGGTCGTGTCCAGGACCACGATCTTGGCTTCGATGAGGACCTGCGGACGGGGCTTGTCCAGGAACTTGATCAAGTCTTCGTAGACCCTCTGGATAGGCGGATCCGCCACGATGATCAGCGTGTTGCTGGGGACATCCGCGGTGACATGCGCCCCCTTCGCAAGCAGTTCCGCGTCCCCCAGCTGTTCTGTCGACGCCAGGACCGCGTTCTCCGGCGATCGAGCGCCGGGACCGCCAAGCGGCGCGGCGTCGGGTGGAGGGTTCACTGCCGGAGACTCAAGCAGGTCTCGACGAGGCCGGGTCTGCGGTTGATTGGGGCCAGGCAGGCGTTCTCCCTCGAACATCCGGAAGCGTCCGTCAGGACGGGCTTCCTGGAATTCGCGAGGTGCGGGACGCTCACCACTGACCACTCCCTTGATCGTCTCTAGCGCCTTATCGGCCGTGATGTACTTTAGTCGGTAATACCGAATGCGACTTCGCTCCTCGGCGTTGGCCGCTACGTCCAGGCGGGTGACAAGGTCGCGAATGGCACGGTGCAGATCCGCATCCGCAGTCACAACCAAGACCCGCTCATCCGCGTCGACGACCGACTGATACCGACGCTTCTGTTCTGCAACAGGCACAAGTCCCCGAGCCAGCCGGTCGAGCTTCTCGGGGGCGAGACTCTTGAGCCGATAAATCTCGGTCAGCGCACCGATGGACACGTCCAGCTTGGCGACAATCGATCGAACACGGTCGATCTCACCCGTGCGGCCGACAACGATCAGCTGATTGGTTCGTTCGTCCGATGAGACGTTCAGAGGAGACTGCGTTTCCCCGGCAACCGGAGTCACGCCGCGAGCGGCTGGGGCGAGGAGGACCTGCACACGATCGACCAGCGTCGAGGCTTCCAGATGCTTGACCGGGATGAACTCGATGACCGTATCGGACGTCGGCACGTCTACCTGTTCGATCAAGCGTGCCAAACGCTGAACGGTCGAGACGTAGTCGGTGACGATCAGGATTTTTTGTCCCTCGAGCGGAATGCTCGTCCCGGCCTGGGGAGTCAGGATCGGCCGGACGATCTCATTGAGGCGCGCCGGGCTGAGATGCTTCACCACGAAAACCTGTGTCACCGCTTCGTCACTGAAACGGCCATCAAGTGGTTCATCAGGGGCCAGGGGGCGGGCGCCTTCAACCAGCCGACTCGATTCCACGATCTTGAAGAAATCGGGGCGATCCGTCTGGATCAGCATCAATCCCTTCATCCTTAGCGCGCTCTGCAGCAGGCCCGGCAATGACTCGACCGGCACTTCTCCGGGTGCCCGGATGTTCAGTTTCTT
This sequence comes from Caulifigura coniformis, assembly GCF_007745175.1. Taxonomy (GTDB): domain Bacteria; phylum Planctomycetota; class Planctomycetia; order Planctomycetales; family Planctomycetaceae; genus Caulifigura; species Caulifigura coniformis. The sequence continues at coordinate 6,451,351 of NZ_CP036271.1, forward strand.
GTTGGCAATCTTCTCGTCGTACAGAAATCGCACACCCAGCCGCTCGCTGACATAGTCAACCAAAGCCTTCACTTCGAGTTCCGTCGGCAGGTTGAACTGTACCATTTCACCAGCGACCGCCGGCCGCGGAGGTGGCTGGTGGGCAAATCCTTCGATCGTGAACGAAAAACTGAAGGTCAGCGCCAAAGCGATGGAACACCACTGCTGCAGTTGCCTTGATGATGATCGTGTGTGCCTGTGGTCAAACCGGGCGTTGCTCATTTGGACTTTTCTCCCGGAGACGGAGGGGCGGGAAGCGATGGCACCTCCAGAAGTTCACCTGGAATCTCAACATTGGGGAGTGGCACTGGCCCCCAAGATGAGGAGTGACCTGGAACCGGCTCACACACCTCGTTGCCGACCAGGACGAGATCCCGGTGATCGCTCGACAAGTGCTCCAGGGCCCATTCGCGCCACTCCGGCCGCTCATCGCGAAACGCGACTTCGCGGAGCAGATGAGCCGTGTCAGTCGATCGCTCTCCCTGCTTCAGACGCACGCGGGCCAGGTTCGCCAGGAACTGCGGATTCCCAGGATCAGCGCCTGCCGCCTGATCGAAGCACGCTTGGGCTTCTGCAAGGCGGCCGACTTCCTCATAGACGAGGCCGAGGTTGTTGACCGGTTCGGGGATTCCTGTCATCAGCTTCTGCGCATACTCGAACTCCCAGGCCGCCAGGTAGTAGCGCCCCTGCTTGTAATACACCCAGCCGAGATTGTTGTGTGCCGGGCCGTACCTGACATCTGCGACGAGTGCGTCCTGAAGGGCCTTCTCAGCGTGGTCCCAGTGCGCGGCGTGAATATGCTTGAGCGCCTTCTCGTTCTTGGCGATGGCCGCCTCAGTATCGCGATGCGGGTCCGCAGCAACGGTCTCGTAGGACTTGGGCGTCACAGTGTCTACGAGCGAGCATCCGCAGGCGCACAGCGCCAGACAAAGCCCGAAATGAGCTGGCGGAGAGATCATGGACACGACAGGAAGGAGGCGCTAGCGCGAGGATCGCGTGTGCGGCGAGGGAAGCGCGGTTATCGACGTGTCCACGAGCCGTGTCAAGACAAGCTGACTGCTCCAGCGAGTTTCGCCGGTCTCGGACGCAGCAGTTGGCGACAGCCTGATTGCCGTTGGCACGACGGACGGCTCTCGTTCGACAATGCCGTACAGCAGGGCAATCAACTCGGGCATCGGAATCGGTTGCAGCTGCACGTCGGTGGATTGCAGGCGAAATGTGCTTTTCGGGATGTTGACCGTTGGTTGCGGTTCAATCGAGACAACCAGTTTTCCACCGGCGCTCGTGATTAATGCCAGGCCTCCCAGGAGCGGCCCGAGGTCCTGAACATCCCGCGAGGCAGGCACCGTCACCGCTGGAACTGATCGCAACGCCTCGATGTCCGTCGCCAAGCCCTCGCAGTCCACCAGCGTTCGACGGGAGACCATCGCCGCATCGTACTGCGATGTGAGGTACGACAATGCCGCCAGAAACGCCGCGATCCACGCGGCGGCGAACAAAAAAGGACCCAGGGGCGCGTTTGCGAGACCGCGACTCATGGCAAGTCGGCCCCCGTTCTGAGTACCGGATTGAGCTGTGCGTCAAAATCGACCGCGTAGCTTTCACCGCTTCGAACACTTCGTGGGATTTTCACCTGGAAGCCAGCATCCCGCAGCGCCTGGACGAATGTCGATGCATCACCAGGAGTACGCACCTCGCTCCGAACATTGACCTGATGGCCGGCGACCGCCAGCCCGTTTACTTTGATTCGGATTGACGTCGGGACGCCACGCAGAAATTGAACGAGAGTTAGCAAGGCCGAGTCGCGTCCCGGAATTTTTGCTGCGGACTCCTGCTGGGTTCGAAGACGTGCGCGCTCGCTTTCCAAGCGCGAGCGAATTCCGGCCGGGATCGGCTGCCCCGGCAGAATCTGCTGGAACAGCCGCTGCTGACGCGAGACGTAGTCATCTGCCATTCGGCTGTAACGGGCCGCCTGCCAGAGAACACCGGCGAGCATGGTCAGGAGCAGGAGGGCCGTGGTGAACTGGAACATCCGCACGTAGCCCCTTAAAGCGCGTGACGTGGCGGCGCCCTCGAGCCGATCGCGTCGAAGTTCGATCAAGGGCGACATCGAGCCAGACATCACCTGCCCTGCAGTCGCAAGGGCGGCAGCGTCCCAGGAGGATGCTGAGGCGATCCATCGGTTGGAATCGCCAGTGGGAGGAGACGCGTCGCTGACAACAGCTAAGGCTCGACCAACGTCGGCAGCGAGGGCCGCGAGCCGCCATTGGAGCTCCTTCTCTGAGTCTGCGACGCTCCAGCCGCAGATCCGTCCCTCGGCCATCTCGATGATTTCGACTCCCGAGGGGCGGCTTGCGACAAGGACATCCGCCTCCCCGCGCTGGTGGATCCAGTCGTGCGCCGCGAGGAGTGACCACGGAACGATCGAATGAATACTCAGTCCTAAGTTCTCCAGTTGCTCAATCGTTTGACGCAACGGCTCCGTGACGACGGCGACTCCCAGGATCCGGGAAGGACTCGACAGAAAGTCGGCCGTCACCTCTTCGGCCGCCACGGGCAGCAGATCCTCCAAGAGAAAGAGCTTCGTTTGGTCGTCGGCCCGGGGAGGGAGTCGTGAGATTGGAATCTGGCCCGTCAGACAGATGACCGAAGGGAGGGCCAGGAGGACATCGCCGCCGTCATAACCCAGGTCCTGAAAGACGGTCCAGGCCGCATCAGTCGGAGACTCGCTCCCAGCAAGGCCGACCTCAGTCACGAGTCCTTTGTCCGTGAGATCCATCACGCGCCAGGTGGACGAGTCCATCAACAGACACCAGTGACGCCGGCTCATGGAGTCTTCTCGTCGATAGGTGCCCCAACGATGGCGATCTCAAAATCCTCGGACTCGATCTGAAGCAGGGCCTTTTCCTGATCGATCCGCTTGACCAGCACGGCCGGCAGTTGCTCGAACCGCTCTCCGGCTCGTCGGACTTCGGTGTGCTCGGGCGTCGTTTCGAAGATGCCGCGGTTCCCGGAGGGATCTGCAATGGTTCCGATCAACTTGATGCCCGGTCGCAATTTTTTGGGCGGTCGCGGAGGTTCAGGTTTCGCCACCACCGGCGGCCGATCAAACAGCGGTCGATGCAGGATCTTTTTTGCTGCTTCCGTCGCCTTCGTGAGCGTCGGAAGCGCGCTGTCGTCCATTTCAGTCACGACTTGCAACGGAGTGGTTTTGGGAACGGCCTCTGTCTCTGCGACATCTTCGATCGGCCAACGCCACGCCAGCACGCCGACCAGAAGGGCCGCGATCAATTCGCCCACAATCGCCGTGCCGAGCCATCGTTTTGCTTGACGTCCCCGCATGCGGCTTTGCCCTCGTAGAACACTCGGAGCTTACTTGATTTCGTTGAAGCGTGTCACATGAGTCACGCGACCAATGCTCCATCGCACGTGAGCACGGAGTTTAGAATTCTTAAAGATTCTCACGCCCTCGCACGTTGACATTTTTGCCGCGAAAGCGCCTCATAGTGTCCGCGTGGCTAAGACTCATGCAATCTCACCCCAATGTGGCTTTTTGGGCTGGATGCCCATCATCGAGTTTCGCGGCTAATCAACTCGGTCGGGGTTCCGTTCTCTTTCTGAGAGTGCGCTCAGTGAGTAGTCGTCATCGTGTCTTGGCGGTCGCTATCTGTCTTCTCGTGGGCGTCTTGGCAGTCCTGGCCTTGAAGCCGCAGGGGCCGAGACAGCCCGGGCAAAAGCAGGCAACGCATCGTGGCGAGCAGGCGGGAGCTCTTGCGGAAGTCCCCCTACATGAACCACGAGGAGTGAAGATTCCGGCGATGGTTCATAAAGACTCTCCGGACGGCGAACTCATCCCGACCATCCCGGACAACATCGCCAAGGTCTCGGCCCTCATCGGACGGACACCGTTCATTCCCAAGGATGCCAATCCGATGGTGCGATCGGTCGTTGAGGCGATCGAAACTCAGAAGTACCCCGAGCGGCTGCATTCGCTCATTGCGCCGAAACCGTTCGATGAAGCGGCCTACAAGACCGACCCACAGGCCTACCTCAATATCGTTGAGCCGGGCCGGGTCTTTCAGCCCGCACAGCCGGGCCCAGGCGTGTCGCGTTTGAAGACACTTTCCCCCTCCTCAATCGAGGTGGTTCAGAAAGAAACGATTTCACTGAAGGTCAAAGCACTCCCAAACGCGCCGGTGACGTTTACGTCGTTCGATCTCGGAGCGTTTCAGAATCAGTTGACGAGCATCACGGTGGCCGCGGATGCCGATGGCGTTGCTGTCGCACGTTTCACTGGCACGCCCGGCTCCGTCAACACGGTGAATATTCTGGCCGCATCTCCCACATCGAGCGGCAATCTCAAGTTTCGAGTGACAGTGATCGTGCCAGGGCTGGAAAATCCCGCCACGGTGGCGACGAACTGAGTTCTCCAAAAGAGCGGCAATTCCTTTCCCGCGACGGATAGCACCATGGTCGGCAAGATCGTTCGTTCGTCCCCCTTCTGGTCCATCGTGATCTTCCTGGGGATCTGCGTTGCTGCCGTTCTCCTCACGCAGCGCGTGCATCAGCCACAACCGGTCTACGCTCAGGCTCCAGGTGATGCTCCAGAAGAAGGCACAGAAATTTCGATCACGCAGGCCAGGCAGATCGTCGGGATGATCGTGCCCTACTACTGCTGGAATTCCGTGGTGGCTTACTTTGCCTGCGGCCAATGTGACGGCGGCCTGTGCCCGACGTTCCTATCCCTGCTGAATCTCAACAACGATCCGGATGGTTCCTGTTCTGGCGCCTGCACCACGACTCCAACCGGCGATGTCCCCCCTCGTAGCCCGCAGTTCAACACCGAGGGCAGCGAGCAAGATCCATTTCGTAACGATATCACTCAATACACATCAGCCGGCAATTCTCTGATCGATACGGCCAGCGCCAACTACATTCACTATTCAGACGACTACATGGGCCCCGGTCCGACGCATGTCCACCTTCGACGGTTCCATCGTTTTCGCAACATCACAGAAGTCCCCAGCTTCGGGCCCTCTTGTTTCTCGAACTACGACGTCCGTTTGCATCTCAGTATGTGGCAGGTTGCCGACGGCTACGGATTCTACACCTCAGGAAACACCGCCGGAACGCTCTTCGACCCGACGGCGATGTTCGAGAAGCACCTGTATCTCGACACGTCGTCCAACGGGACCAGATACGCCGACAACGCTTATCGCAGCTACAAGGACATCACCCTCACTGATTCGGCCGGAAACGCCGTCACGACCCCTTACTCCAGCGGGCCGCTCCCGTCGCGAACAGCCGCCACGCACGCGGTGCTCCGAACCTGGACCGGAGAATCGTATTGGTTTGAGCTGTTTGAGAATGGCGAGTTGACGGTCAACAGTGCCGATGAGCCGTGGCAGCCCATGGATGGGCGTCTGGTCAAGATTCTCGACCAGAATGGCTATGGCACCACCCTGACCTACAAGACCTGGACGTCCCTCGAACTCGAAGAGGCGCCGGACCGTCAGTGGCAGATCGATGAGATCACGGACTCCTACGGTCAATCGCTGCAGTTCAGCTACGAGTCGACCCAGGTCGGGGGATTCTGGGCCGTCTCGCAGATCGATCTCCCGAATTCGGAATCACTGACCTATGGCTACACGGGAGGCATTCTCACGGATGTCACCCTGCCGGACGGTAGCGAGGCGACCATCAGCCTGACGACGGACTCCACCAGCAACTGTGGTGTATTCCAGTTCGACGACCCCGGTGCGACCGGCGTCCACCGCCGTAAAAAGGTGCACATGCATGGCGCGGCGGGCTCCTGGAACGGCAACCTTGTTTCGATCGCCGAGTATCACGTTCGACTGGTCATCAATGGTGAAGACGAAGTCAGCTACCTTTCCATTCCTTATGACTGGTATTCCTTGATCTACGAGGGCCGGGGGCGGCTCAAGCAGGCGACAGGCGGGTATGCCGGAATGTGGAGCCAGTCGTACATCACCGACAACGACTGGACCGTCACGGTCGATCCTGAAATGTGGGAAGTGAATATCTCCTACGACACGATCGGCGACACCTATTCGGAGGTCGATGGCTATTACACAACTGCCGGATCAACGACCCCCCAGGGCGTCACTCGCGAGTTCACGAGGAATGCCGACAAGTCTCTTGCGAGCGTGAACTTCGAAGGAGACACGCTCAAAGAGGAATGGAGTTACGTCAACGGCATCTACGGCCGTCGTGTTTCCCGGTACGAAGATCGCCTGGGGCGCGTCACGAGGTATACATACGATTCCAAGGGCAACATGCTGACCAAGGAAGTCGGTCTCAAAAAACAGCCTGGGCCGGAGTACCAGGGGTATCTAGACGGGTACGACGCGGGCTTCGATGACGGAAACGCGATGGATCCTGCTGATGATTCCACGTCGAATATGGATTCGAATTATGTCGTCGGCTATGAGGCGGGTTATGCTCACGGGTACGACGATGGCATTAACACCAACGGCCATGGGGCGTCATCCAATCCGACGAGCACGGCCATGGTCGATGCTCCGACGGCCGATCACGCCGTCTACGAATGGGAGTTCTATACCGCAGGCAGCCATGTCGGCCTGCTCTCGAAATCGATCGACCCGAACGGGAACGAGACGGACTACGCCTACGACACGAATCATCGGCTCGACACGATTACCTATCCGCCTGATGTTGCGATGGGAACCCGCGCCGTTCGGGACTACACCTACGACTCCGCTGGCCGCGTCATCGCCATCACCCAGCCGGGCGGTTGGGGCACCAGCTACGACTACGACGAGCGAAACCGTGTCGTCAAAGTGGAGCATGCGGACAACAGCACCGAGCGATTTATCTACGGGACAGGCGTCGATGCCAATCTGCTGGTGAAGCACAAAAATCGAGCGGGCGTCGTCACAAAGTATGAGTACGACGACGCGGGCCGGAAGGTGAAGACGATCCAGGCCTATTCAACGATGGACCTGTCGGACAACGAGACGGCCATCACCGATCCGGCCATCAAGACGCAGGCGGAGTTTGCCTACGTCAACGGCACGAACACCGTCCGTGCCAGCCTCGTCAGCGGCGACTATCGCTACAACAAGTTTGACTACCATCACAGGGTCATCGAGTCGTCGGTTGTGGCCAATACGGCAAAGACGCTGACATCGAAGTCCAACTACGTCGCCGCCAAGCTGTTCAATACCGAGGATCCCTATGGCCGAAAAACGTACTACGCCTACGACTCGCAGCAGGCCAAGCTGATCCGGACGATCCGGTGCACGGTTCCCTCGGTCAGTTACGCGGACTTCACGGCCGTCCTGGCGGCCACACGCGCGTCGGAGAACGCTGAGAACCCGACGTCGCTCATCACCGACTACGTCTATGACACCCAGGGCCAGACGCTGAAAGTTATCGATCCCCGGGGTGTTGAGCACCACAAGGAGTACGACAGCCTAGGCCGGGTCACAGCAGATATCAGGGCGGCCCAGTGGCTTGGTGGAGCGCCGACGAACTGTGTCGCCCGGACAGAGTATGACTACGACGACGCCTCGAACGTCGTCGCCACTCGGCATCCGAGGTGGTTCGATTCCGGCGACACGAACGGCTACCACAAGTGCGTCACAACAATGACGTACACCGGCCGAAACCTGCTCAAGACTCGTACCGAGGCCGACGGCGCCACGGAAGAAGCCACCGAGTCGTTCACCTACAACCTCGATGCCCAGCAGCTCACGCACGTTGACTTCAACGGAAAGACCTGGACGAACACCTACGGCTCCTGCTGCGGAAGGCTCCAAACCTCGGCCGACCCATTAGGCCACGGGACAATCACCAATCACGACGCACTTGGGCGGGTGACTCACCAGGCGTGGGTCTCCGACGTCTCCAGTCACTCGTCGGCCTGGGACAATCCCATTGACGCCAAGACATTGAAAGAGGTCACGACGAAGTACGATGCTCGCGGGAGAGTGGCCGCCCGAACCGTCTGGGTGAACCCGCTGGGGGCGGTCAATCCAAACAGCGTGCCGATACACAACGGTGCAGTGGCTTGGATGCCAATGTCAATGTCTGGATTCTCTCAAAGCCAGGTCACTTCAGGAACTCCGGAAGGGCTAACGACATCCTACGCCTACGACGACGATCTCGACGATGGCGCTGGCTTGGATGACGATTTCTCTACGCATCTTTCCGGCCTCGCTCTGGACGACGACTCCGACGGTTCGGCGGTGCTGACAACCGTTCACGGCCACGTCCCGCACTGGAACTCGGCAGCGGCGATAACAAGCTCTGATCTGACTTACCGCACATTAACGATCCGAGACGGCCGCGGACGCACCATCCGCTCCGTGCGACTGGATTCCAGCGACAACGCGGTGGAACGAACCACTCAGGTCTACGACGCGGTCGTCTCGATCGGCGGGTACGGCGATGTCGTGGAAACGACATCCACGAACCTTGCGGGGCACAGCAACAAGCACCGCGCGGACGGGGCCAGCCGCCGGATCGCCACAATCGACGGCGACAGCAAGCTGACGTCTTACAAGTACAACGCCAACGGAAATCGGCTGAAGGTCCGCGACCCGAATAGCATCGGCATGGATTGCACATACGACGCCCTGGGGCGTGATATCTCGTGCATCGATACCGCGAGTCACGGGACTGCGAAGCAATTCGACCGAGCCGGGAACATGGTCATCCAGATCGACGCCAAGAGTAGTCCCGCTTCCATCGCTTACGATGCGAGAAACAGGAAGCTTTCCGTCACCGATCGGATCAGTGCGGTGACCACCTGGGCGTGGGACGCCAACGGTAATGAGCTGTCGATGACTGACGCCGAGAATCAGACGACTTCCTATTCTTACGACGACGCCGGCAATCGCACGTCGACAACCTGGCCGGACCATGTGACCGGTCAGAACCCCGGCGACGCCAACTGCGGAATCACGTCCGTGCTGTACGATGCCTTGGGGCGGCCGGTTCGTACGACGGACCAGCAGGGAGACAAGATCACGCTCCACTACGATCTGGCGGGCCGGAGGTACATGCGAGAGGCTTGGCCGCTATCGAGCCCGGCCCCTGAGACCCATGTTGCCTATCGAGACTACTTCCTGTGGACGGCCGATGGCCAGCTAGTGAATGCGCTTCGCGCCACCACCGACGTTGATTACACGCTCATCGTCATGGGTTACGAGAATGGGCGGAAGACCAGTGAAACATTGAAGTTCGCTGGTGGCCAGGCTTATACCGTGGCGATGGCCTATGGGACCGATGGTCGCGTGAGTCAATTGACGTACCCGGACTCTACGATCGTTGACAGAACCTACAACGCCCGAGGGTTGCTCTCGACGATCAGCTACGGCGGAGGGACAATCGATTCGCGGACGTACGATGACGGAGGACGCCTCACGTCTGAAACCCTCGGCAACGGACTGACCGTAACGACCAGCTACGCCACAGGCGAAAACTTGATCGCCTCGATTGCGAATGGCGTCGTGGGGACATACGGCTACAGCTGGGACGCCAACCACAACAAGACCGCCGAGACAATCACCGGGGCGATGTCGGGGTATGGCTTCACGGTTCCAACTGGAGGCTACGATGATGAGGACCGGCTCACCGCCTGGGAGCGGGACGACAGCGGCCTCGACCAGGCTTGGAGCCTGTCGGATGTGGGAGACTGGAATACATTCACGGAGAATGGCACACCGCAGACCAGAACACACGGCAACGCCCACGAACTCACGGCAATCGCCGCCAATGCCCTCACCTACGACTCGAAGGGCAATCTGACTCAAGACACCACAGGGCGAACCTACGCCTGGAGCATCGGGAACCAGTTGACTTCAACGACATTGTCTGGAACGACTGTCAGCTACGCTTACGATGCCCTGGACCGCCGAATCGGCCGCACCACGAGCGGGACAACAACCCATTATGTCTCTAACGGCGACATCGTGCTGGCTGAGTACACAAGCGGAACCGCCGCCAGTAATTCGCTGCGAAAGTACATCAATGCCAGCTACGTCGACGAGCCGGTCCTCTTGATCGACCGAACGGCCGCGGGGGGCACTGGAGCGGGCACCGATGAACGCCTGTACTATCATCGCAACCAGCAGTATTCGATCACGGCGTTAACCGACAATGGCGGATCGGTCGTCGAACGATACCACTACACAGCCCATGGACGCGCAACAATCCGGGACGCCGCAGGCACCTCAGTCCTATCGGCCAGCAATTACGACCATTCGATCCTATTTTCCGGTCGCTCATTCGATCACATCGCCGGCTTGTATTACTTTCGCGCACGCTACTACTCAGATTCTCTTGGCCGATTCATTAGCCGCGATCCACGTGCGTACGTCGACGGCAGCTCGCTATACCAAGCATACTTTGGAACCTCGGCAGGAGACCCCAGTGGAACGGCGACGCAGTGTTTTAATCCATGTACGCCAAATGGTTGCGGGGCAGCCGGCAGTTTCTTTGACCCGGTTCCCGATCGACCATTGCGTAACGACTTCACTCCTTGCTGCAATCTGCACGACATATGTTACTGCCAGTGCGGCATAGCCAAAGAAGCATGTGATGAAATGTTCTTCAATTGCATGAGGCAAGTGTGCGACCAGCGAGGACTTGGTCGCGGGAGGCTGATATGCTTGGGTCTTGCACGAACATACAGGAACGCCGTAAGAGACTTTGGGGGAGACCCATTTGACAAGGCGCAGGTATTGGGTTGTTTAAACTAATGGTTCTGGATGTGCTTCAGCATAAGCCTTGCACGCTAGTGTGCGGTGTTGCTGAGGCGATTGCGTGCACGTGGGTGGCATCGTGGTTGTAGCCCTGTTATTATTTTGCGAGAGCCGTCATGGTGCGAGTGCTATTGTTGCTGTGTGGCCAGTTGCTCGCCCTCGTCCCGGCGTTGTTGCAGGCGGCAGATTCGGATCGGACATTCTCTAGCAGTGTTGATTTGTGTGTAATTCAAACGCACTCGTGGCCATCTGTCGCGCAGATTGATCATGACACAGAACTGTTAGGGCGGACAACGTCCAGTTCAGTGGCCATAAAAGTGACCGGAGACGAGTGGTGCATTCAACCAGTCGCCACTTCGCTCACCGAATCGCACTGGGACAGTATATGCCAAGAAGTCCAGGCAAAAATGATTCCGGGGCTTTCACTGAGCACTTTGGGCGTGTCACCCATCCGTCGAGACTCAGTCGGCCTGCCTGCGCGGGCGTGGCCTAAGTTGGGCGGCTTGTCAAGCTTGAAATACCTGAAGCTCGATGCGTCTAGAACTGAGCTTGAGGAATCGCTTCCTGCCCTTAAGTCGCTTCATGAGCTTCGGGTGCTCGATCTTTCATGGACCGAATGCGACGACGGGTGTCTTGCTCGTCTGGGGTCTCTGCCCAAACTTGAGGCGCTGGATTTAACTTCTTGCCCAATCACAGACAGGTCCATAGAGATAATTTGCTCCAATCGTGTGCTGCGTCGACTGCGGATTGGCGGGACGGGCCTTACCGCCGACGGCATAGCTAGAATCGCAAAATCGCTAAGCCTTACGCATCTGGCCACAGCCGGCCTTCATGTCAGCGTAGAATCAGTAACGGCGCTCGCTCCAACAATCATTGCAGCGGATTTTGGGGACTGCCGGCTGGGCAACGCCCATGCAACAGCGCTCGCCAACTGTCGGGCATTAAAGGTATTAAGCATACGCGACAATGACATTACTCCCGACGGCATTAAGATTGTCTTGGCGTCACTGAATCTCGAGGAGTTAAACGTAGACCGACTGCAAGTAGACATGGCGACGATGCTGCAGATATCTAAAATGCCAGCATTGCGTGCGTTTTCAGCTGTCGACTGTCAGTCGATAGGCGATGATAGTATTGCAGTCTTTGCCGGATGCCCACAGTTGCGAAGTCTGGATCTGTCAGGAACTAGGGTTGGCGATGACGGAATTGGAGTGGTATGTGAACTGGATCTGCAGGCCATTGTGTGTGACGGAACAAGCGTTGGGGATGAGGCGATGGAGAGTATTGCTCGAGTGAAG